>NZ_JAHIBY010000002.1:0-513119 GCF_024151445.1 Acinetobacter sp. UC24323
GCCCAATAATGCTGTGTTTGGGTAACGTAATTTCGCATCGATCACTTCTGTAACAGCTGCAATATACATCTTGTCGCTGATATATTCAGAAGATGAGTTCGGAGTCAGACGGCGTACACGTACAAGCCAACCAGAATCAGCTCGAGGCAAATCAATGCGATGTGCTCGCTCGTAATTTGCAGAAGTCTTATCTGAAATCTTGGTTTTTAGTACTTCAGTCCAGACACCTCCATCAGTCTGTAAATCTATTGCGTATTCGATTGTTACGCCTGATACGTCACCATTTGTAGCATTCTGAGTACGCAAAGGACCCCACTTTAAGCGCAGGCGTACTGCATCGAGATCAAGATTACTAAAAGCTCGAACCCACGGCGTTTCAGACTTCAGCTCTAAATCGATGGCAGTTTCACTTTCTACTGCTGGGAAGCCCTCAATGTATTCCTGATCATTAGTACCATTTCTAAAATCAACTTTTACATTTTCAAAGTTAAGACTTCCGTCTGCGTTCTGAAGTTGAGTTTCTTCTAAATAAATTGACTGAAGCCCATTAGCTAAACCTTCAATCTCGCCTTCAGCTAAACCATATAGAACCTTGATAAAGGTTTTCGATTGAGCAGAATCTGGTGAAATGACAGGTTGCCGTTGTTTATTGCTGCCTTTTTTTGCGCCTACTACTGCATTCATAAGAAATCTCACGCAATAAAAAAGGCGCTAGAAAGCGCCTGTTAAATAATTAAAAATTACATCTGATCTTCAGGATATTGACCAGCACTGATAATGAAGCCACCAATTTCTCGTTGACCATATAAAATAGGTACCGGATTGCCTTGAGCGACTGTAGTTACTGCACCGCCAAAGCCTTTGTTGGCGCGGTTGCCATCTTGGTTTTGATCTTGAGTTGTATCAACCTTCGGCATAAGCATCATAGCCACACCACCAAGCATCATTCCAATACCCGACCCAATCAATGCAGCACCTAATGGTGCTCCACCTCCCAATGTACCAACAGTTACTAAAACCCCCACCACGACCATCACAGCACCCAATACAGTCTGTAATATTCCATTACCGCCTGCACCAACTACACGTGGAACAATATGAATAACCTCAGCTTCAGTATTCATATCAAGCTGTTCTTCACCAATATTGTCACCAGTGATAAGACGCTTAGTTTCATGATCGTAAATTGCTGGGCGTTTCTTGCCTCGCTTATTACTTGAGTTCTTTGATTTTAAAAATACGGCAAAGCGTAGGCCCTGCTCATGTGCATGCAACATAAAATGCTCAAAGCCAGCGATCTGAACAGATAATGCACGCATGGCTTCACGTGTATTTGCGACATCGAGCTTAAATTCACGACCGAACTTTTGCCCCAAAACGCCGTACAGCTTAATTGTTTTTAACATCTCTATGCCTCAAGATTTTTACCGTTCTGGTTGACCATTGCGGTCCATAGATTTCACGTATAGATTTACGGCCGTGAAGCTGATGCAAAATTAATGTATTGCCAATACAAGGTTCAGTATCTTCGGACTTCAGCATTGCTTTATCACCAAGCCAAATGATGCAATGATTTGGGTGTTCTGTTCGTGGTACTCGACAAATCAACATATCTCCATATTGCGGAGTGTCCACTTCATAGAAACCGGCTTTCGGAAAGTTATCAATCAATATTGACGGATGATCTTTGTCTTCCCACCAGCCATCTTTTCGTTCAAAGTCTGGCAATTTAATACCAAGTTCGCGGTCATAAAAATCACGAACCAATGCATAACAATCCTGATAATGGTGAATATAGTTTCTTCCGACCAATGGAGCACGATAACCACAAGGTTCATAAACTTGAAAGTCCAGATCCGGATAGGAGCAAATGACCCAAGGTTTTTGATGTAACTCAATCTGAATTAAGTCTAGTTCTGAGGCTCTTGTAGTTCCGTCAGGGTGTGAATGCACAAACGCTAATATCTCGCCCTGGTCTTCTGCTATAGCTAAATCTTCTGGATGGATTTCGAATTGATCAGAGTTTTTAGAAATATTGCGACAATGAATATATTCTTTACTAACTATCACGCCGCAGCATTCTTGTGGATAGCATTCATCCGCATGGGCCATGATTGCTTTTTTAAGTTTTGCTGTAAGTTTCATAAGACCTCACAATAAACTTGAAGCTGGGAAACCGCCGAAAGGCAATGGTTTATTTTCACCGAAGCGCAAGCGACAAGAACGTAAACGTCCACCGCATCGATCAAGTGCCGGATTATCTGTTGGCTCATCTTTATCAGTGAACATTGCTACACCTGTGTAACCACATTCCTCGCCCCGGTACTTCCCGACCATGCACCAATGACAAAGTGAAGTAATTTGTCGAACTGGGATTTTCAAACCCTCAAAATCGATTGGATTGGACAGCTCGAAAGTCACTTGCTGTGCATTTTCAGATGTCTTTTGCTCGATGTACCAGATTTGCTCTTTTGATTCATTCGATGCAGTTGGATTGCCTGCTGTGAAGTTTTCAGCATCTAAGTATTTAGCAAGAGTGGTAATAACTTTAAGTTTTGCACCAGCAAAGTCTTTAAACTGCAAACAGTAAGCAGACACAGCATTTTGAATGCCGTTGATATTGTTGGCCATGCTTAAAGTTGGCGCTGAAGCTTTACCGTCCGAACGCATTTCAAGGCCAGAGACCTCAAGCGCCATTGGCTCAAATACTTGACCTTGCCAGATAATATTTCGGTTCCATACCTTCTGGTCACCAACATCGAATATCTTTCCAATGCTGCCAGAGTCGGCACCGATCAGACCACTTGAACCAATTGATGAGTAAATTTTTTCCCAGTCTTCATAAGAAATATGACCATGAAAACGTAAAATGCCAGCTCCAAGTGAGCTGGCATCTAGTTCAAATAGATGAATAAGACCATCTACATATAATTTTTGAAAATCACTATTCAGGGTCATTTTCTGTCACCACTGGCATTTCGGGTACTGGTTTAGGAATTTCTTGCAAGCGAATATCGATCCAGCGGCCCGTTGAAATATCAACTGGATTATCCAAATCAGCAATAATTGAAGCAGACTCAACATCAAACTTCTTTTTAAAAGTTTTGATTTCAATATCTTTATTTTCTAACTGCTGATAAATCACAGCAAAAAGAATGTTCCCGTTAGCATCTTTTGGCGTTTCGATATACCAACCTTCCGTTGCAAAACCTGACGTTCCTTTTAGCAAGTAGTGCCCTACATCGCGTTTTTCAAAAGTAATGTTCTGCTCAGCAGCTTCGTCATTGAGTTCAATTTTATCTGCAAATAGTTTTACGATCGGTGAAGCAGCTTTGATAAAACCGTTCGAGTCTGTTGTTGTATTAAGCCCACTTATCAAAAGTGGATACAATTGGAAAGCTGTTGAATCATAACTACCGTGTAGAAATTGAGGTGCTCCACTCACAGGGAACACAATACCTTTCACCCAGTACCCACGATTTAAAAATACAAGTTGTCCATCGGGTACACCCGATGATACTGACGTGTCATAGAAACCCGTATTAAAGGTTTTTTGAGAATTGAAATCTGTGGGGAAAGCTGGCAGAGCTTTTGAACCAAGACCAAATGCGCCGACTTCCATTAGATTTCCAGCAGCAGTACCAACATAACGACTTGCAGCATGGCTCGGGTCAGTAAAGTTTTCATTCATTTTTGCGCCAGTTGAACGGAATGTATCACCACCTGCGCCAGTCGGTGCCGTACCTAGATTTACTGTTTGAATTGTCATTTTCTTACTCGCATAAAAAAGCCCCTAAAAAGGGGCTTTAAAGGGGTTTAAATTAAGGGTAAAAAACTTGGGTGAATGTTGTTGAGATTTGCCAAACATCACCGCCCAAACAGCGGGGTTGATATTCACCTGTTTTAACTCGGACTTCACCATCTAAAGGCGAATCCCAAAGAAACGAGTCAGCTCCTTTATGGTCATCAAAGAAAGCTTTAATCTGCATAATTTCAGCTTTATAAGCCGTTCTTTGATAAGTCCATTCACCAGATCGGTTATTGATACCTACAGCAATGTTTTGCTCATACCCATCACCAAACTTAGATGACAAAGTATTAAAGCTCTGCGAACCTGAGTTACCTTCTAAGTCTTGGCACCAAGTGAATTTACGGTTGCTCATTTAGAAAGTAAGCCTCCTTGACGCTGTTGTTGATTTAAGTACTCATTGACATGCCGACTAATTGCCTCACCCAATCCTATAGGTTTATAAGCCACTGACTTAAGCGCTTGATATTGCTTCTCGCTCAAAACAAGAATCACACCTTCAATATCTACAAGCCAATCATCGAATTGGATAGGAAAAGTTTCACCATCTCGTTCATAAGTCTTGTTTGCCTCTCCTCCACGCTGACCAGCATAGGTTACTGTGCCGCCCAGTAAACGTGTTACTTCATCACAATTACCAGTGTATTGGCCTGTTTTCTTAAATTGAATTGCCTTCATATTCTCACTTCCTGAAAAGCAATAAACCCACTCAGTAAAGTGGGTTTATCTGGGTTTAAGTGGTTAAGCTTGGGTAATTAACGTCTCACAAGATTAAACAAGACACCGCCTTGACGGCTTTCTCGTCTAGCCCAAGCATCCATTGCATTATTCAGAGATTCAGCAATTTGCTTTTGCCCTTGTGTATTGACGCTTGCGGATCCATCAGCGAACGTAATCTGTTGACTGATTTGCACATTGCCCTCACTAGACCCGTTTTGACGATTATTTAAATAATTCGTCAAATCTTTGTTTTGTTGAGGGTTAAGTACACGTTCACCACCATCTAAAAGCCATGTACCTTCACGCGGGATATTATCTATACCGTTATGAGCCATACCTTGGATTGTTTGAGCTGCCATGATACCAACTGAAGCATAACCTGTTGCCCTAACAACTCCAGCCAATACACTTCCATAAGCACCACCTTGTGCCAGTGCTTTTGTAGCCCCCTCTTCCGTGTTAACAATTGCTTGAGCTATTGAAGC
This sequence comes from Acinetobacter sp. UC24323, assembly GCF_024151445.1. Lineage (NCBI taxonomy): Bacteria > Pseudomonadati > Pseudomonadota > Gammaproteobacteria > Moraxellales > Moraxellaceae > Acinetobacter > Acinetobacter sp. UC24323. The sequence goes on from NZ_JAHIBY010000002.1 coordinate 5,014, forward strand.
AGCCTTAGAGGCAAAGAACATAGTTTTGTAAAGTGCATTTGACTTCCCAACACTTTGCTCTAATAGTGCGGTCATGTCTGAAAAGACCTGCCCAGTCATTCCAGCAATTTGCGAATAAACTTGCATCTTGGTTTCAAAATTCTGTTGATCCAAATCACGCTCTTTTTGTGCGTAATCTGCATCAAGTGCGGCTTTCGATTGCAAATACTGCTCATGAGCATCTAAAAGCATAGAATTGCGAAGATTCTCATCTGATATTGCTCTTATTCCGGCAACTTCATCGTTGTAGGATGTCTTGAGCATACCGTAATCCGAAGAATATTGATTTTGCAAATTAAACTTTGAAAACTCTTCAGGATTAAGTCTATTAAATAGAGATTGAGCAGAGTTCTGACCAACTTGCAAGACACTGTCAGAGGCTTGGTTTAAAGTTTCAAAAATTGCATAGTCCTTAGATTTAGCAATCTCTTCGCGCACACGTTTACTTAAACTATAAGTTTGAAGTATTTCTTCACGTTCACGCTGGTAACGCTTCACAACAATTTCAGTCTGGTTAAGATAACCCTCAAATGCCGACTGAATTTGTGCATCTTCTTCGCGTTTTACAGCTGCAATTTCAGCTTGTTTTTGACGCTCAAGTGCTGCTTTAACTTCTAAAGCTTTTTTCGATTTCCCGTACTCATATTCGGCATTAGAGTCGATTAACTCTTTTTGTCGATCAAAGTTTTGTTCAATCTGCTTGATTCGATCAGTTTCAAAAGCAAAGTACTGGTTGTACTCTTCCTTTTTATCGGACTCAAGTTTTGCGATTTGCGCAGCATATAATGCATCCTCTTGAGCAAGCTTTTCTTTTAACTGTGGTGTACCAGCGTACGCAAGTGTGATCTTATCAATATTATCTTGATGCTCCTTTGCAAGTCGTTGAGCTTCAGTGTAATACCGTGCGTTAACTTCTTTCCTTGCATCATCAATAGCCTGTTGAGACTCGGCAGCTTTGTTGATTAATTCAAGTTGATCTGCCTGTGTAGGCATTAAAATTGAATTATCTACTGTAGACTTGCCGTTTACGCCTGCAAACCATTTCTGAAAACCCGGCACATAGCCAGCCACTTCTTTACGCTTACTAGCTGACAACCCGCCTTTCAAATAGGTCCTTAAGCCACCTGCACCTGCATTGTAAGCCATAAGTGCTTTTGCGCGATCACCAAATTCTTGATAATGCTTTTGCAAGTCTTTGGCTGCTGCTGTTGCAATTTCTTCAGTAGAGCTTTTAGCATTAAGTCCATACTGCTTTCTAAAAACACTCGTTGTTTGGAAAAGACCTATTGCCCCAGTATGACTTTTTGCCCCTGCATTAGCTCCAGACTCTTTAAGAATCAAGGCGGCAAGTGTTCCAGCAGGCAAGCCATACAAACTTTCGATTTGAGCAAAATTATTTGCCTTAGCAATACCTTGTGCACGAGCAATTGCCACCAACTCATCTTTACTAAAAGTATAGTTTTTGCGATTAAAGCTATTAAGTGCTGCATCAGCAACCGCTTTTGGCAATTTAATTTTATATGCATTTTCTCCGTTGGTATTAGCTTGAACATCAGCAAACAATTCAGCCTTCTCTCTAGTCCAACCGCCTACACGCATATTTTCCTGAATATATTTCTCACGCAAAGCATCCTTGTTGGCCTGATTAATATATTCTCGCTGTTTTTGGGTTAAAGACATCCAAGCTCTTGCTGAGTCATTAACTGCTTTCGCTTGATCTTGTTGAGCCTTAGTTGTGTCATTAGTGGCGTTTTTAACTAAATTTTGGATCTCTTTTTGACGATCAATAGAATTATTTGCCTCATTGATTTTTGTATCTAATTCAGCAATAAATTTAAGAGTAGTTTCGCTAACCAATCCCTGTTTTTGAAGTTCAGAAAAAGCTGTTTTCGCTTTATCTCCACCTTCTTTCAAACTCTTTAGATAAGTTTGAATACCTGTTAATTGTTTAGTGTCACCTTGAACCCTTAAGTCGTTCTCAAATTGTTCCAAAGCAATAAACAAACTTTTTAACTGTTTAGTTTGTTTATCAATTTCCTCTCCAGCTTCGATACTTTTAAGAGCTAGTTGTGAAGCTGTTAATTTTTTATATTTTTCCCTTAGCTCATCAACAACAAGACCTTGATCTTCAAGTGCATCAGTAGCATCTTGCGTCTGTTTAGACATCAAATAATAGGCGCCACCAGCTACAGCCAATTGCGTAAGAAGCATGCCAATCCCAGCAGGACCGCCCAATAGGGCCATTACACTTGTTGTTGCGCCTGCTGTTCTAGCAAAACTTGCCAAGCCCACGCCCGCACGAACTGCAAAAATAGCTGTTTGCCCAAGTTGATATGTTGCAACAACTAAGGCTGGTACAAAGCGAGTAGCAATACCAGCAGATACAGCAATCGCAACCGCCTTAATATCGTCCCAGTTCTCTATCACTGTTTCGATAGCAGGAACAACACTATTTACAAGTCTTGCTTCAACGCCCTGCCATTGCAAGTCCATTAATTGAAGGTTTTCTCTTGCTTGAGCTAGGCTTTTAACTAAGTCATCAGACATAATTGCGCCAGCCTTTTCAGCGGCATCACCCCACTTTTTGAAACCTTGACCATTTTTTTCAAGCAATGGAATTAATAAAGAAGAATCAGAAATGATTGCTTCCATATAGAACTTCATGTCATTTGTTGACGCGCCTGCTTTCTCTAAAGAGTTGTAAAACAATTGTAGCGCTTGAGGTCCTGATAATTTCTGAAACTGCTGGATAGTCACCCCAACTTTAGGGGCGATATTGGTGAAAAAGTCAGCTAAAGGACCGCCACCCGTTTGCTGAAAATCGCCTATACGATCCTGCATGTCTTTCATTTTATCTGCAAAAGATTCCAATGAAATTCCAGCAGTTTCTGCCCCTTTGGCGTAATACTGAAATTCACGCACTGAAGCATTCGCAAGTTTTGAAAACTTTTGAATATCATTTCCAGTCTGAATAACTTGATCACTAAAATTAACAAGCTGAGCCACTGAAAGACCAGCCACAGCTCCACTTAATGCACTCACAGCAATAGCTGCAATGTTTAAAGAATTAGCAATCCCTTGACTCGATGTTCGCGCCTGTCGCTCAGCTCTACTTAGTGGCTCTGAAAAACTAGCTGTCTGAACCACTAGATCCAGTGTTAATCTGCCAAGTGATGTTGTGGCCATTACTTTTCTCCGGGCAATAAAAAACCCCGCCGATAAGCGGGGTTTTTAAAATTAATATTTAATTACTGCTTGCAATCAACACTCCAAACTTGATTGAAGGCCGCTACAGAGGTTGGGTCAGAGTTATAATCATTTTCAAAATATATTTTTTCTTTAGTAACTATATAACGTTGAAAGCCGGTGTAAGCGCCAAAACTATTTTTAGCATTAACTTCACCACACAACCCCCATTGATTGCGAAACCTAGCCGTTTCGCCATCTTTTAATTTATCTTTAACCAATTTCTGTACTTGCAAATCAAGTTTTTTCCTTTCGTCATCAAGTTTTTCTTTTTCTGTTTTCCCACATCCGAGTGTTAAGCAACTCAAAATAGCAATAATTAAAAACTTATTCATATGCACACCGTTTTTCACTTTTTTTCAATTTAACAAAACGGTGTGTAAATGTCACATTCCCCACCTTGTGGCAGGGTCAGTTACTATGAAATTTCTCTAAATATTCCTCTAATGACAATGAATTGTCATCGTCTGGAGGCGTTTCATGAGGCATAAATATATAAGGGTCTACTTTTGTTCCCTCTTTAACTTTGAAGCCTGTGTAATGTGCCATCCAACTTCCAAAGCTTTGCTCTAAACGGCGACCAAAGAAAAGAGAGCCATATTTTTGACGATAGGCTCTCCAATACATTAACTCTCTATGTGAAAGTTTCTGTTCAGCTTCTTCTAAGGTGTTCCCGCCGATTCCATTGAGGACGAGTTCAATGAGGAGTTCTCTGTCTGCAAGCTCTTCTTCCGAGACTTTCCCAAAAAATTATTAATTTCATCAGCAGCAGCATACATAGCATTTATTAAACTAGGCTCTGCCTTATAGATGTCATTAACAGTTGAGAAAAAAGGTGTTCCCTTTTGATCTGAGCAAATTGAACCAAGTAATTGAGCAGCTTGCATGTGAGTTGAATCGATTTTCTTAACTTTTGAATCCTCAAGATTCTCATAATTAAGATCCCATTCAATTGCTTTGGATGCCTCGCGACTTTCCTTGAAGTTCATTTTTTTAACAAAAATATCAGCTTCAAGCTCAACAATATCACCAAGTTCTAATGAATTGTTTTTCGTCAATTTTTTAAGTGACCCAATATTGCTTTCAGTCGCTTCAACATTCCACTTGACGGCTTTTTTAACTGGAACGTTTAGAGTGGTTACACTCTGCTTTAAGTCTGTAATGCTGATCTTAGCCATTATGGAGCCACCGTGCGTTTAGTTGAAGTTACGCCAGAAGTACGAATTAATGTGAATGAATAACCAACTACAGAATCGACTTCAAATGCATTCGGTGCAGTAGGATTAATATAACCCTTGAATGACCACCACATACGATCCTTTGGCAGATCAATACCGGTAGTAGCATCATAAGTTGGTTCGGTGGAAGCATGACCCGAACCAACATGCCATTCTAAAATCTCTCCAGATTCGGCAATTTCAATTAATTTGTCATGACTGGTGTTCGTATCATCGTAATCGATTTCTACTGCACCTTCGCCGGGATCACGCATACCGCGAACATACTGTTTTGAGTCTGCATCAAGACAAGTCACATCAATTTTTTGAAATGAATCTTGCCCCAAGTCAATCCGTTTAGAGCAAACAAAACGAACCACTTGACCATTTAACACAGTAAATAACTGTGTTTTTTGAGTTTTAACATTAGCCATTAAGAGCGCTCCTTTTAGGCATAAAAAAAGCACCCGATTGGGTGCTAAGTGAAAATATGGTTTAAGTTTTATTAGCGGTTTACGATCCAACTAACATCAAAAGAATAGTGAGGCATGCCTGTTACGGGGTCCTTATCTGCCTCGCCATAACGAACCACATAACAATCAAGTTCAATTGCGAAGCGAATTGCTTTTGCAACCTGATCAACAACATCCTCATCAGTTGCGTATACATCAATTTGAATAATTGCATTATCTGAAACAGGACGTGAATCAAGGTTGCTATTTGAATCACCAGAAATTGTTTGCCATGTCACATATGGCGCTTGTGGCTCATCTGGAGCACTTCCAAACTTCCAGACTCGCAAAATTCCATCGCTTTCAAGTAGAGCCTTAACCGCTGGATCTGCTCTGGCTAATTTAAAAATTGGAACATCAATCATTAAGCTGCACCTAAAACCACACTGAGTTCAAAATTAAATACTTGAACAAACTTATCTGTTATCTGTTCAATGTTTTCGTAAAGCGCTGGTCTTAAAAATGGTGTTGCGGGCTGTCTACTTGTACCCAACTCAAGAAAACGCCAATAAAAAACACGTCCATCAGTTTGATAAGTTTGACCAACACGCCCAGCATGTCTATTTTGAGCATTGTTTGTATATGGGATACGTGCACCACCACGCACTCCCACGCGCATAACCAAAGTGTTTTTATTTCTACTTCGGCCATTTTGAACAACAATTTCTTTCCAGATTTTTTCAGGAGTGGTGGGATCATCTAGCCGTTTAACTTTTTGACGGGCTTCATCCCGAGCAATGTTCATTGCCTGCCGCATCGCTTTACGGGCAATACGTTTTACAGTCTTGTCACTACCAATTGCCCGCATTCGTCTTAATGCAGGTTCCAAGCCATGTATTTGAGTTGTCATAATTTACCCATTCCATGCTTTTTCGCCTGTAGATAAGTTGATGGTTAAATACTCACGGCGTGAGTCGGGATCTCGCATAGGGTTACCATCAATCTTGTAAAAATAGCCGTCAAAAAGTACCCGCATGGTGCTATCAATCTGCTTTGTAGTGCTGCTATATCGCACCTTAGCACGGGCTTGTATTGCGCTGTTTGCTGCTTTAGCCGCAATAACATCGCGTGTTGAAAGGTCAGTAACTTCCGCCCAAATTGTTGCAAAATTAGACCATGAGGTGATTAATTTTCCTGTGTTTTGGTCTTGGGTTTGAATTGCTTTCTGAATAGTGATGCGGTGCTTTAGTTTTGGAGTAATGCTGGGCATATTAGACCCCCATTTCTCTAATAGGCTGCAAAATATCCCAATATGCTTGAGGTTTTCCTTCTAGACTTCGGCTGTACTTATACTCAATAAATATCAACCGGGCATTATCTAACTTCTTGCAGTCCACAATGTCCGTTTCAGAAGTTCTTTCTGACTCATTTGAAATAATTTTTCGGTCGATGTCGATCGCTATTTCTTCATCGGCTTGAGCTATCCATTCAAGAAAAAGCACATCCTCATCATCGTGATCAACTCGACATTGCAACTTGGCTCTTTCAAGTGTGATCATTTTGAATTATTCCGTCTTGTAGCTGGCTTTGGTGGATCAACCTTTGTTTGGTATTCACGTAAAACTTTATTTTCTACCAAATGCCTTACCACGTTTGGATCTGCGGTTCGAATATCGCCCTCTTTGTAGTCTTTATCTCCAAAGTGTGGGCGTAAAACTTCATATTCTTTCATTTTGGCCTCTCTAAATGGGATGGTGACGAACACCACCCCAAAATGAATTAACCACCCGTAGCAGGAGTATAAGAGCCATATACAAGCGATTTAGGCTTATAAACAGCTAATGCTCCACGGGTTTCAGCAAGTAAGGTACGTTTATTTGATGTGAAATCATCGCCCTGCATACCGATTTGCACAGCAGCACCCCAGCGCTCAAAGTATTGAGCTGCAGTATTGAATGCACCTGTTAAGAATTTACCTGCATCCATTGCAGCGGTTTGAACTACAGGCAAGCCCCATAATGTTGGAACCGCTTGTGATTGCGGGTTCCCGATGATGTAGTTGCCGTTTGCATCTTTTTGCGTTTCCATCAACGCCCAGTCAATTGGGTTGAGTACATGGCCGTTTGCAAAGTCATCGGCCAATACAACTTGAAGCATTGCAAAACGCAATACATCAAACATATTTGGCGTTGCTGGAGCACCTGCAGGCGGAGCATAAGCAGTCGCTTGAGGGATTAAGCCAAGCATATTGCCATTGGTTCCATCACCAGCAAGAATTTGCTTTTCAAGCTTGATGTCAAGACCATGGCGCAAAATGTTGTCAATGAATGACTGCAATGCTGGTGCATCGCTTAACATTTGAGTAGTTACTTTTAACCAGTGAGCAATTACTACTGCTTTCGCGTCTTTATCAGTAAATGTAATTGCGGATTCTGGCTTTGGTGCACCTTCGGCAACAACTGCCGCATTATTGGTAAAGTCTTGCATTTGGACATATTCAAGAACATTGCCACTCATGCTGCCACCTGCCAAAATATCGCGGATTGTAAGACGCATTTGATTTGGTAATTGCAGGCCAAGATTGGTAGCTGGAATGATTTTTCCAACTTCTGTTGTACCAATTGTGTTTTTTAACTCAACACGTTGAATACCACGATACTGCGCCTCTGCAGCATTTTTGTATTCTGTAGTTTCAACAAACTCACCACCCATGGTTTGTTTTTTGGTTTCAACATCACCATTACCACGGCGAGCGGCTTTTTGCTCAATCTCAGCCACTTTATTTTTCATTTCATTCATGGTCGTTAAAGCTTCATCAGCCTTATCTTTGGCACTTTGAGAAAGTTGTTCATTTTTCTCATATTTGCCTTTGAACTCTTCGGCGATTTCTTTAACTGTATCAACGTGTTTTTGGAACTCTTGAGCGAGTTGTTCTAAAGTTTTTTCAGTCATTGCTGATTCCTCGTAAAATATTTAAGGCATTTGAAATTGATTTCGCTTTTTCGTTTTCACCCTCTGACTCGCTCAAAAGATGACGCAAACCCTTACTAGCGATGACAGTGGCTTGCGTTTTTGAAAATCCTGACTCTCTCAGGAACTTTTCAAATTCTGGTAGGGATGGCAGCTCGCCATCTTGTAATTTGGATTTGACGGAACTGATTAGGGTTTCTGGATTGGAAGGAAAGGCAACAATTGAACCCTCCACTAACTCCAATTCCAGCAGTTCGCGGATTAGTGAGTCTGGATCGCGTCTATAAGACTTGGTGATATAGCCAATGGACATGCCATCAATCGCGCCAACCTTCATCAGCGCATAAGTAGCTTTAGCGCGCGGCACATCGTCAATTAAGAGACGACCTTCTACGTACAACCCTTTTTCGTCTTCACGCATTTCGGTGAAAATTCCAATTGGTTCAGACGGGTTGTGGTCCCAAAAGATTGCTGGATACTTGCCTTTTGCTTTCCACTCTTGAAGGGTTTTGGCAAAAGCCCCCTTGCGGATGATGTCGCCATGTGAATCTAGGTTGTCAAAAGCAGCCAAGTAGCCAGAAAAAAAGCCACCCTCTTGGGTGGCTTTGATTTCTAAAGTTAGTTTAAGTCTATCCACTGGTTTTCCCCTGATCTTTCAAACCGACCATTTGCATTTGAACCATTAACTCATCGCCACCCGGTAAAGGCGCTAAATCTTCTAAATCCCGCACTTCATTACGGGTCATGACACCGTTTTGAATCATGTTTGTGTAGAACCCTGAGCGAGTAGCGCTATCGGCCCGCAATAAGCCTTCAACGGCAAATTTTGGTCTGTATTTGTATTTTTCACTTGGTAAAAACAATCTCTTTGTGATTGTCTGCTCATATCGAACTAATTGCGGATTAAGTGAATAGGTCAAAAAACCCCTATTAGTCTGCTCAAGACTTGAAGCCCATGAACTTGCTTTGTTTGTATGACCAATTAACTGAGGTGGAACACCAAAGGCACGGCATATTTCTTCAATACCGAAATACCGAGATTCAAGTAACTGAGCATCAACTGGGTTGATTCGAATGCTATTTGAGCCAGAAAGTTTCATTCCAGCTTCAAGCACCATGTACTTGCCTGCATTCTCCGGCTTACTAAATTCGCTTAAGTGATTTCTTAGCCGTTCACGTTGCTCTTTAGTTAAGGTTTGCTCTCCAGTCTCCAAAAAGCCGCCAACCTTTAAGCCATTTTTAAACCAGTCCTGTGCTTGATTATTTGCATCAAACTGCATGCCTATAGTTTGAGCAAAAAACTGAATAGCAGATAAACCAACAAGTCCATCAAGAGTAAAACCTTTAAAATGCAAGATTTGGTCTTCTGAATAGACTGTTGTTTTCCCATTTTCAGTGTAATGAAAATCGATCGCTCCATAATCATTACGTTTTACAACCATACCACTCGGGAAAAGTGGCTCTAAAGCAATAACTTTCCCACTTGAATCGGTAGAAATTAGGTTGTATGCATTCCCCCACAGATCAACACAAGCAACTTGAACTTGCCAAAACTCACTAGCACACATATCTGCGTTAGGTGAATCATGTAAAATTCGATATAAATAATGTTCTGTTGCTAAGCGTTTATTGCTGTCATATAGCTGTAAAGGAAGAGTAGAAATTGTTTCTGCTCGAAGTTTTACGCATGCCCAAACTGCAGAAAGTTTTAATGCAGTTTCTGGAGTAACAACCGCCCCACCCGGTGATAAATAACTATCAAACGGATAAGATGAGTCACCTTTCTGTAATTGTGTGTTTCCAGTCAATCGTGACCAGAAGCGGGACCAAAAGCCCGGCTCTTGTGTGGTACTCATGCTATCACGACATCCTCTAAGTATTCGTCAATATCAACGCGATTGGCAGGTTCAGGATTACTTGACATCAAAGCAGCGGCGTTAAACATTGCAATCACAGGGTCGATTTTCCCCTTGCCCGATTCTTGCTTTGTTATCATCAGTGCATTACCTGAAATTTTGCCTTTTGCATTACCTACCGCCCACTTAACTAACTCTTGCTTAGCTGGAATAAAGGTTCCTGCTGCTAGTTTTCGCTCTAAAGTCATCCCATAACCTGACAACTCAAAACCTTGTTTAACGGCGATTAATGCAGTCTCGGGGATTCCAGAATCTAGCAATCCGTCAACAAGAGATGGCATCCCCAAGCGGTCAAGTCCAAAACCCTGTTTAGGCATCTTGCCAGTGTCAAAGATTTGCTTTGCTATTAATCCTGCTTGAGCAACGTCATCACCAATGCTTTCAACAATCACAAGCTCACCAGCAGCTATAAAGTCATCCATACGCTGCTTATTTTCTTTTCTTCGCTCTAAGGCAATTGGATGAAGCCAAGACTTTGACCAACCACGCCATAAAGTGTGATATTTTTTGTCTCGCCCAATGGCATACATTGAAAACAGGTCATCAAGGCCACCACCATCAAAACCCACAGTGATGCATTCTGATTGTTCAATTAGATAATCAAGGTCAAAAACAACCTCTTTTTTCTCCCAAAAGTCTGCACCTGCCCAGCGATTAGCACGTAAATTCATGCCGATCTGCACATTAAGGCGCTTAGCATAGAAGTCTTTTAGGTCATCTTCGCCTGCATATTTTGCCTTTTCGAAATCATCTAATAGCTGCTCAGGGTCAACACTTGTCCCAAAATTTGGATTAGGTATATGGAAATTTGCCGGGTCTTTATATTCTTCTGATTCAATCATTTCATCTGGAAATTCATAAATCAGTGGAAGGAATTTCTTATTAATTATCTTCCCATCACGAACATCGCGGGCATAATCAAGCTTGCTTTTGAATACTCCACAAGGCGGCTCTTTTGATTGTGTTGACAACCAAATCAAACAACCCTCGTGACGAGATGCCAAGCCACCAGTTGCTTCACGAAACATCGAACCAGCATTGGACATGGTTTGAAATAAATGCAGCTCATCAACTAAGATCCAAGAGGCTTTTTTACCACCTGTTGACTTGTCATCAGCAGCAACAACTTTTAAAGTTGCCTGTGTTCCTTGATGTGTAATTGTTTTTGTGTGCTCAGAAATAGTCATCATTTCATCTAATTCTGGATCCGCTTTAATTGCATCGCGAATAGGATTAAAGGAGTTGTCAGCAACTTCTTTTGTTGGTGCCAAAATGATGAGTTCTGCAGATAACCGGCTATTCAAAATAAAAGCCGTGAGCATAATGAATGCAGCAATTGTTGATTTTGTATTTTTCTTAGGAATTAAAAGAAAAAATTCGTTAATCAAACGGCGTTTTGACTTTTTGTCATAGGCTCCAAAAATTGCAGCAACAAACTCGGTTACCCACTCCCGAACAATTTCCCCCATTTCTGGAGAATCCAGAACATCTACAACTTTTAAGGAATTGAATGTTCTTAAAGCCACGTCTGCCACATCTTGAAATAGTGGCTTGCATGGCATCAAAGATTGACCTTTAACGATGCGATCTGCCCAATCTGGGCAAGCAGTTGTCCAGTCTGGTAGTTTTGCAGTCATTTAATTGGTCCATTGAGATTTGGATGGCAAGTTGCGAACTCTTGCTTGTATGGCCGAGATAAGCCGATGTTTATTGGTACATTCGAAAACCTTGCTACGCATCCCCATACTGGTTCAGGACATTGCTTTCTCTCTCACCGTATCGCCTACGGATTCATCCAAAAACTGTGCAATAAAAAACCGCCAAAGAGGCGGTTAAGTTTTTCAAAATACTGTAGGTTAAATTTAGATTTTGTTTAATTCTCGATAAATTGTCCAAGCACCATTTATCCAATGCATATCAGCAACTTGATCAGCATTACTCCAATCATTGGCTTCATAAAGACAGCAATAAGAATCCCATCTAAGGTTTTCAACTTTGTCTTTTACATATTCTATTGTCTCGAACTTTTCCTTTAGTTTTTCAATATACATTTTTACCTCTGCAAAAGTTCCAAAATCCTTATTTTAATTATACTAGCTAACTAGGCAATTGATTGTCCAATGTGGCGTATTTACCAGTTTTTGTGGCTTCTTTTGCCTTATCTTGTTTGGTTTCCTTCTTGCCTTTTTCAGCAACCTTCCCATGTTTATAAGGCAATGCTGCAATTGCTGCTTGCATTCTTAGTGGCAGCTTGTTGCCATTGAAGTTCATGACCTTAATTAAAAAATCTAAAGGGTCATCACCTTCAAATTGAAATTCCTCAATAGGGTTTTCATCTTCACCACTATTTTCGGGTGTATCTTTAGGTTTAACTTTTGGTGAATCAGATGTTAAAGAGCGCCCTTCTTTTTGGGCCTTTAACATCTCAATATAGACAATAATTTCAGGATCTTTTGCTAACCTAGCACCTGCAGCGGATGCAGTTTTTTCCGCATAACCTGCTGAAATTGCTGCTTCTTTATTTGTCTTGCCGTCAACAATGGCAAGAGCAAATTTTTCCATTTTCTCTGTTAATGCCATTGCTCTACCTTTAACTTGATTTTAACTTTTTGCTTTAACTTTTTCTGAAAGGGAATTTTTTTGTGCGTGCGATGGGGGGCGGTGTCCAACGGCGAAGGGCTTGGAACTTTTGGCCTCCCCCCTGCCTGCTGGATTTTTGTGCGTCATTTTGGTGCACCCCAAATATATTTAATAAAGCTTACAACCCGCTTCTATCTCTTCAGGTTCTGCATGCCGTACCTTGCTTAAATCTGCATAATCGCCTGACGTAAAGTAAACCTTCCCATACTCTACCTTTTCAACTGTCATAAGGTCAGTCCAAGCACCTAGCAAGGCAACCACTTCACCTTTAATAAAATCTTGGGTAATCATAGTCGGCTCTCCTGTTGGGTTTTCTTTTTATGGCATGGAACACAAAGAGACTGGAGGTTGGATTCATCATCCGTTCCACCTCTTGCCACATTCACAATATGGTCAAGCTCTAAGTCTTTAGTGACGATTCCACAACATTGACAAGTCCACTCATCACGTAAATGGATCTTAGCTTTAAGACGGCGCCACGGACGGCCACCACGACCAGAACCCCAATTGTTTTGTTTAGAGTTCTTCTGGCTTTGTGCGGGTGCCTGTAGCGTCTGCAACTTGTTCTTGAATGTTTGGAGTTTCATTTAAGGTTACTCGCGCATCAACACCATTAAGTAAATCAATGTTGATGTATTTCATGTCTAAGCCTTTACGTTGATACTCTTGGATCAACTTAACTAAATTGAGTTCCAATTGTTTACGCTGGACTTCTGGGGTTTCAAGTTCAAGTACTATGTTCGGAATCATCTTGCTCACCCATCCAATGATTTAGATTTACGTGTTGGTTCGCCGTCTTCAAACATCATTAGAACTTCATTCAATTGGGCAGATTGTTCTGCATTGATTTGGACGATCAAGCTATTCTGTTCAATCAGTCTGTTGTTATGGTCAGTCAGTTTGTTGTTTTGGTCGATAAGCTTGTTTGTTTGCTCTATCAGCTTAAGCACCACATCTTGCAAATTTGAATCATTGCTCATTTTGATAACACCACTTAAGGTCATCCGGGATAATCAGCATCACGCCCAAGTCTCTATGTGCATAGATGTTGATCTTGTCCAGATATTTAGTGAATTCTTTAATGGTTGCCTTCTTGCTTTGAAGATGATCTCTAACAAATGTGTGAACTAAAACTTGGTAATCCTTTTCAAGTTGACGGCGCTTAGGTCCATCGAATGCTTGAATAACATCTTTAAAGTTCTGCAAGGCCATATACTTTTCAGCAGTTTCTTGCCGACTCTCAACATAGATCCGAGCAAGAAACTTTTTCTTAAAAAGTAAATGAAGATCATCCTTTGAGTTACCGGTCTTTTGCTTGATCTGCTCAAGCCAAGCCCAGTAAAGCCGGTTTTGTGCGGCACTCCTGTCGTCTTCCTTCTGATTGATTCTAACGACTAAAGGTTTGCCTTCTGCGGCTGCTTTGGAGTGGTTATTGTTCAGATAGTTAATTACCTGAACAATTCCTGAATAACTATTGATTGGGAATGTTGCTGGTTCCATATTCCCACCTATACCTTATTCATCCACAACGGGACGTTTACCAGCTTCTAAAACTGGAATGTTTGCCTCGGTTGGGACATATACAATTTGTTGAATCTTGCCATCACGTAAAGCATCACCAAATGCGCCGATAAACTCTTGTTTACGGTACTCCGGGTAATCTTTTGCAGCCTGACCAATAGTTTTGATCGCTTCTGCTCGCAACTTGGCACTTTCAAGCTCAGCCCGCGCCGTTTGAACCTGAATCATTTTTGATTGTTCAGCTTCTGCCAATAGTGCTTGACCATTCATACCCTGCTTCCACACCTTGTAATGAGGCCATGCAAACATGAGCAGAATAATCACTATTAGAATTGCTACAAAAGCAAGGGTGGCTAGCACTACATCGGCTTGGCCTTTTTGGTTGGTTTTCATTTCTCGCTTCCTTTTTATGGACACAAAAAAAGAGCCTCTCGGCTCAGGATTAAACCCAATAAAACCCACCGCTTTTAATGGGTTTATTTGGGTTATTTATAATTCAAAATAAATCTTGTTCTGACTCAAGCATCGCGTTGGTTCGCTTAAGCCATTTATTAAATAGCTCTTCGCTTTCCTGTCTGTTGCCTAGTTGGTAGGTATCAAATAAATGATGGCAGGAAAAACACATAGAAACAGTTTTAGAGTCGCAAGCCTTAATGGATCTGCCCTTACCGTCTTTACTAGAATTAGAATGCGCGGCTTGGCTTGGTGCTGGTGCACCACATCTCATGCATGGCAGCTTGCGTACTTCGGCTAATCGTTTGGAGTCACGCATTCAACATAGACCGTAAATTATTAATCTTGTTTTTCAATCGCATTATGATGCGGTCTATAACAAGCATTTCTTCGATACTCAATCCAGTACGAGATAAGTTCTGGTAACGGCTTAATTCATCCGAATATTTGTTTAAATTTTTCTTAGCTTCGCTTGTATCCATGTTCGCCACCCAATGCCTGTTTTAATTCTGACAATTTGTAGTGTGAATGCGGATTGTGAACACCGACAATACACTTATCTGTGTAAAACCCATGTACCTTAAAATGCTCATTCCATTCATCTACAAAATAAACAGCTTCTTGGTGTGCACTCTCAAGAATCTTTTTTATTCCCTTAGCACCAAGCTTCTCTAAAAGTTTTTTAGCTTTCATATATCCCCCGAAAAAATAAAAGCCCCGCCAATAACTAGTATTCAGCGGGGCCATATATGCCGTAATCCGTTCGGCAAAATTGAGAGGCGCCCCAACATGGCACCTCTCGCGAGATAAGATTTTTATCATTCCAGAAACGCAAAAAGCCCATCAACTTAATGACAGGCTTTAATCTAGTTTCGCCTTCTTGCTTATGATGCAAGGGTTACTTACTAATTTAGTTGCACCTTATTTACACTTCGCACAACTTTAACACAAATATGCCATATCCCTTGTACAAGGTCAAGTTACTTATATTTGATAAAGCTATAACGGCTATGCAATGCAGCCAAACCACATTTAACATCTGCTCTAGCATCATTTTGAGAATAGACAACAACCATATCTCCAACTGGATTCATTTGAGTTACAACCATTTCTGACCAAGAGTTGTTATAGAAGTATCTTTTGATTACAGCATCAAGCCAACCGTCTAGAACTTCCGACTGCCCTTGCATGTCGAGAATAAGACGTTGAACTGCACGCGCTTCATTGTCTGTGATTTCACATGTTATACGCCCACGACCTTTAGGAATGATTAAATCATCTGAGCATAACCAATCAGCCATGATCTGCTCTTTACCTTTCACCTCCTGCTTGCGCTTCTTAGCAGCCTGATCCATAGCGACAGCAATCGGGTTTATGCTCTTTCCACAAGTTCCAGAATTTGAGTACATCCAAGCCCCAAATTGATAAAGCCATTCTTCTAGACTGTATTTAGTCCAGTCCGTTGTTTGCATAATGTGATTTACTGCCGCATTCATTATTTTCCCCTTACTTCTTCTCTGATCTTTCGATATGTTTTCTTACTCGCTCACGACTCTCTTGATCATAAGTTTTCAATTGCTTGTAATAGGTTCTTAAGTCAAACATTAAGACAATCATCCAAAGCAATGGAGATAACAACAACCTTAGAACTATCCACATTAGTTTTAATAATTCTTCAAGAGCATCTAGGAAGTCATACCATTGGTCTGAGTACCAATTTTTGAGTTTTTGAATGTGCCAGCGATAAGTTAAATTCCAAGCTTCTTTATCCATCACCTCATCCCCCATACAAGCATACCTGCATCACGCTGCTCTTGATTTGTACGACCTTGCCAACCTGTAATCTTGTTAAACTGCTCTGCATTGAGTTTTGATTTAGTAGGCTTCACCAGTAAGACTGCTAAGCCTAAAGCCTGCGCTATTTCTGCTAACAAGATGCCTGTCGCGTGATTCATCCCGACACGTCTAGCAATCTGCTCATTCACTTGTCTTGAGTGACCACCACCTACTCTGAAGTTAGCCTTCTTATTTTCCCAACCTGCTTCGATCACAACCTTTTTGATGCTGTCCTGTTCATTTCTGAATAGCTCAACAGTTTCAGGAAAAGTCAGATTTTTGAGTTGAAGATCATTCCCTAGAATGGCAACTCCCGACTTTTCCAAGTCAGGATCGATGCCAATGATGATTTGAGCCTCTTTGAATGTGGTCATTTGACATACTCCGTAATTAAGCGGATAACCAAAACCATAGTTAAAGTCGCTGCTATTACTCCCCAAGCAAAAAAGAAACCTCTGCCAAACCACTCCATAATTGCAGGAGTTGAAAGCTCTCCGTTATACCAACGCCATGCGTACTTGATAGATACAAATAAAGCTGCACCGTAGATGATTGCTATCGCAAAGTCTTTCATCCTTCCCCCTTGAGCGCTTGCTCTAACTTCTTGCCAATCTCAAACATTGACCAGCTCTTTTGAAGGTCTGATGCAATAGACATAGCCTTTGCAATGATTAGTCCCTGTTGATCCACCCGCTTTTGCAGCTCCTCCACCTTCGCTTGCTGTGACTGCTGACCAGCTTCATAGGCAATACGGCAGCAATTGGCATGAACCAAAGCTAAATTCCCTTGCTTGCCCATCCATTTGTTAAATGTCATTGGCTTATCCATCTCAAACATCCTTTGATTTACACAGCGGGCTAATGTGGTTTTCTATGTGTGAGTCGTCGCCTAAATCTGGTTCATGAACTAACTTCAAATTGCTAAAATGCTCACAGATTTGGCATTTTGATACTGGCGTATCCTTCTCATAAGAAATTAAATATTCTTCGTCTCCAACTCTGTGATTCACGAAGTAAACTTTTTTATTGAAGTGTCTAAGAACACGATCTCCCGCTTTAAACTCACTCATGGCTGGCTCCTTTTTTCACTCAAATAATCAGGCTTTTGGTTTGACGCTAATGCCTTAACTTCTGCAATTAATCGAACCACTTGCCCAATTACCTCATTGGGCACATTGTTTTCTTCCAGTAGATCCACAATTTCATATTTGATTAGGCTTAGGCGATCTGGTCTAAAGCCATTAATTTGATTACTCATCCCCGCCTCCGTATATTGATTCGTGGTCTTTGATGCATCCCTTCAAGTAACCCATCCCGTCTTTGGTTTTCGCAACTAGCTTTGCTTTTTCTATTCCACCGAACTGATCCACGATGCGGATGCTTTCCAACATCATTTTCAGGTCATTGATTTTTACTGGTTCAAAGCCACGCTTCTTGAAGTACTCGCCATCGTTATCAGTTAAGTTCCAAGCCTCATGAATGCCATTGTGAAATTCAAACTGTGGTTTTGTTCTGAAGTAGTAGCCATCTTGGAAGCTCTCAGCATTGCTAGGCGCCCCATCAACCACCTCTCTCGCCTTCTCCAATCCTTGCTCACGAATAAACTGTTCTGGTTTCATTGGCTGCGCTCCTTGTCATGTTTAGTAATGACTTGACGCTCCTTCAAACGCTTCAACCAGCCGCGTCTTTGTAGTTTTTGGTACAGAGAATTAGCTTGTCGTGTTTCAGCATCCTTAATCCCTAAGTTGTAAGCTGGTCTTAACTGCATGATCTGTGTGTAAGTCATAGAGCCGAATAGCAATGGTTCTTTTTGGTTTTCTGTATTCATACCGCTTCTCCAAAAACTTGTAGCAAACGCTCACCAATCCAGCGCATTACTGGAACAGCCATAGAGTTTCCTAGCGCTGCGTAACGCGGACTGTCTTTCGCATTTGGGATGTTTGTATATTGGTCGGGGAATCCTTGGAGGCGTTCGCACTCTACTGGTGTAAGTCTTCTCACCCCTTTAAATTGAATAGCGCAATTACCATTAGTGATTTGATCAGCATCAATTCCTCGATCGCCAAATCCTCGAGTAAGTGTCGCAGCGGTTTTATTTACTGTGAGTACTGCGTTTTCTTGGCCTCTATTTCTACCTAGACAATGAGCCGTCTCTTCATTGACAAGTGGGTCTTGAGTACCATGAATTACGAATGTTGCTGTTTCAGCATCTAGGTTCTGTCCACCTGCGCCACGTCTTGTAAGGCACTTTGCAACAGCTTCGGTATTATTTTTTTTCGCTTCTCTGATCTCATTAGGATTCCCAAGCATGCCTGTTTGCTCAAAAAGTACTTTGGTGACACTTCCTTCTCTAGCACTTGCGACAACAAAGACTCTTTTGCGTCGTTGGGCAACTCCGAAATATTGAGCATCAAGGACTCTCCAAGCGACTTGTCGAGATGGTCCAAACACACAACCAGCGTTTGTCCACTTTTTCCCTGCCGGTTGTAATTCACACCCCGAACCTGACAATGCTCCCAAAAAGCAACCGAATGCATTGTCTTTTGTGTTGAGCACTCCTGGAACGTTTTCCCAAACAATGATGGCTGGCTTAAGTCCGCAAATAGTTCTTGCTGAATCAATTTCATCTGCTAGTCTCACAAACTCAAGTGTCAACTGACCTCGATCATCATTAAGGGAATTTTTTAAACCTGCTATTGAGAATGCCTGGCATGGCGTACCACCAACTAAAATATCTGGCGCTTCAACTTCACCTGATTTCACTTTGTCGCGAATAAGCGTCATATCACCCAAATTCAAGATATCTGGATAATGGTGTTGCAATACTTGGCTCGGGAATTTCTCTATCTCAGAAAACCATGAAGCACTTAACCCAAGGTCATGCCATGCAACAGTTGCAGCTTCAATTCCTGAACATACTGATCCGTATTTCACGCTGCACCTCTCTCTTCCACCGGGAATGACATGCCCACGAAGCGACAAATATCTAAACGGTCTTGAACATTTACAGATCCACGCTTCCCATGACGGTTTTTAGCAATGATTAATTCAGTTACACCTGTAGGTGCATTTGTCTCTTTTTCGAGAATTGGATGAACCATAATGATCTGGTCAGCATCTTGCTCGATTTGACCTGAGTCTTTGAGGTCACTTGCAACAGGCTTGTGTCCTTCTGCAGCTCGGTTAAGTTGAGCTAATGCAATTACTGGACAATCAAACTCTTTAGCCATGGCTTTTAAATCACGGCTAATTGATGCAACTTCCTGAACACGGTCTTTTTTAGATGGGTCACGAATTAAGCCCAAGTAGTCCACAATGATGCAGCCTAGAGCCTTGTATTTGCGTTTTGCTTTACGCGCATAGCTTTGGATTTCAGAAATTGTTGGCTTCTGCTTCTCTTCAATAAAAATTGGAAGGTTGCGGAACTGAGCTATCGTGCCAGTAAGCTTTTCAAACATTCCGTCATAAATTTCCCCATTGTGCAGATTGTTATATGGGATATGCCCTAATGCTGAGATCATGCGGTTGGTTAGGGTTGGCGTATCCATCTCAGCAGAGATAAATAAAACAGGCATGTTGTAGCGCTTAGCAGTTTGCATTGCACACATCTGCGCGAGTGTTGACTTGCCACTACCTGGACGACCACCAATAACACAAAAATGTCCTTTCTCGATTGTGCCAAGAAGGTTATCTAAGTGAGGAATATTAAATTGAACTCCAATAAACCCTTTTTCTTCCTTCTGGGCGATTTTCTTCTCGAAACGTTCTAAAGTTTTTTCTAAGGCTTGATTGAAATCAAAACCAGTTTGCTTCTGTTCGATAGTGCTACTTGATGTGCTGAATAGGTTCTCAGCTTCAAGGTAAATATCACTTACTGTTAAGTCTTTTGCCCGTCCAGCAATGGCAAGTCCAATGCCTTCAACTTCACGGTGATTTTTTAACTTTGTTAATTCAGCAACAAAGTATTCAAGGTGATGCACACTACCTATAGCGCTGTTTAGTTGAATTAAATATTCTTCACCGCCGATATCGTTTAGCAGATTTCTTTCTTGAAGATGCTTGCCAACGAATACAGCGTCATATGGCATATCAGCATTTGATAACTCAACAATGGCGCGATAAATGATTTTGTGCCGTCCAGCGAAGAAATGTTCCTCAGTCAAATCGTTTGCAACTACTTCAAGTGAGTTGCTTGTTGTCATGAGTGCAACAAGAACACTCTGCTCAATAGAAATATTTTGGATATCAGAACTCATTACCAATCCCCATAATTAAGATCAGCATTTTTCATATCTGCTGGTGTTTGTTGTTGTGCAGAACCATTCAAAGTTTCAAATGCTGGCTTCCAGTTGTAACGACTAGCAAACCCAATCCACGATTCACTCAAAACAATACGAGCTGCATCATTAGTTGAAATCCCTGCATTGCAGCTTTCGTGGTAATGCTTGATCACAGCATCAAGAGTTAATGGTTTTTTAAGGGTCTTACGGTATTCATTGAATCGTTTAGCAACCTCAAGATCTAAACCGATAGCGACAAGAGCTTCACATGGTTTCTTCCCTTTCAAGATTTTTTCAAGCTCAGCCGTGCTTAACTTACTATCTGTAGTAATCTCTGTAGTATTCTCTGTATATGTGTCACCCTCCAGGTGGGGAGGGTCTTCCCTGTAGGGTGGGAGGTCATGACTTTCAAGTGAGGAGGGTCCTACCGTAGAAGTTAGGAGGGTGGTCACTTCAAAGAGAACATGGGCAACTAATTCAATGAACAAGACATTGCTAAGTTTTTGACCATTTACATCTACAGAGCGGAAGTGACGCTTGATCACGCCGAACTTTTCAAGACGATCTAATGCTTCTTTAACTTGCTTCCTTGAGAACCCAAATTGATCTGCTAGACTCTGATATGAGCGTTGCAATAAATCAGCTTTGAATTTTTTCTTTACCGAAACGATATGCCCAGAATCTTCATCACGGACAATAGTTGGACGATGCCAATAAACAATTTCTGAAAGCAAAATGACCGCATTTGTATCGGGCTTTCCATTTTCCAATTTGAAAGTATTAAACCAATTAGCAGGAATGACATTGCCTTCAATATTGAGGCTGGCAATTTTGTCTACAACCGGATGACCTGTGGTGTATAAGCTCATACAACACCACCTTGCTTAAATTCCTTATACAGCTCATCAATTTCTTCAATGAAGAAACTATCTAAATCAGAGTCATATAAGCGTTTTAAAGCTCCATATCGATTTACAAACTCAGGGTACTTAGATTCGTACCACTGAATAAAATTAAAAGTGGTTTTACTCATCTAGTTCCCCTTCTCTGTTGTTTCTGCTAATATTGAATGGTTCATTTAATCCACCTTGTTTGAACACGAAGCCTGATCTCATCCATCAGGCTTTTTTATTTGAATAAAATCCGCATGTACTCTGGTGAAGTAAATGCTTGTGCCAACATCACACGTGTTGCTTCAGCAATTTGAGGAGAGCAATACACATCACTTTCTGGTACAACCTTCAAACCAACGGCTGTCAACAAAAAGCTAATAAACTCAATCTCAGTCCATCCATTTGATTTCTTTTCAGTTTTCATCCGTGAAAGGATGCTTGCATCCACATTTATCATTTCTGCCACGTGTCTTTGGTTGCTTGCATTCAGTGCTTGCAATATGAGCGATTCGTTATTGCTAGCGCTTGCAGGCAATTCATTTGATACTTTGCTCATGGTTTAGTTCCTAAGCGGTTAATGCTTGTAAATCGGCTTTAAGTTTGCCTTTGGTTAAGATTTGAATTCGGGCTTGTGTATCACGTGGAATACCTTTAGAGCGCCACTTGCTCACAGTTCCACGAGTAACATTCAGCTTTGCAGTTAATTCAATGTCTTTAGCAACCTTAAAGTGAGTTACTAAATCATCTACTGTCATGTTTACCTCGATAAACTTTTAGTTTCCCTAAGTAAACCATAAGTTTCTCTTGATAGCAATACATTTGTTTACTATTGGAAACATCTGAATAGGATTTTTTATATGAGCGAGATCAACGACCGCATAATTGAAAGAATGCGAGAGCTCAAATTGAGACAGGTAGACTTGATTGATGCTACAGGCGCTAAGAAAGGTACTGTTTCTAAGTGGATATCTGGTATTAACACGCCTAGTGTTGAATACATGCCAGCTCTCGCTCAGGTGCTTAAGACAACTGAAAGCTGGTTGTTAACAGGTAAAGAACCAAGCAGATTTAGTAATTTAAATGTTCAAGAGTTCATGGATAAGCATGGGCTTAATAAAAAAGAAGACGCATCATTTGATACCGACGACATCATGGAGGCCGATGTTGTTGAGTATGAAGTGGCTAACGGTTATGTATGGATTGATGTCGTGGAAGCTAGTTTTTCATGTGGTACCGGGGAATCTATTGAGTTCCATTTTGATGTAATTAATGGGAAATACCCTTTCCCGCCTTCATTCTTTCAACGCAAGATGGTTGATCCTAAATGCCTAAAACTTATAAAGGCTAAAGGCGATAGCATGGAGGAGTATATTTATCATGATGATTTGGTGGGGATTGATATTTCCCAAACTGAAATCATTGATGGTGAAATCTATGCCGTTTACTTTGAGGGCGAAGGCATGATCAAGAAGATCTTCAAAGAAGAAGGAGGCACTTTGATCCTTCATAGCCTGAATGAAAAATATAGAGACCGAAAAGTTACTGAACAAAATGGCCTTAATTTTAAAGTGATGGGGCGCCAGGTGTGGCGAGCTGGATAATAAATCAAATATTTCAATACCCGCTTAGGCGGGTTTTTTATTGCCTTTAAGAAACATTAGTTTCCAAAGAATAAAAATAAGTTTCCTAAAATAAACTTTTCTGTTGACAAAAAAGTTTCCTTAAGTAAACTATGAAACATACACAAACAAAAAAGCACACCCCCCTCCCCAGGTCCGATGTGCTTTTACTCAATGAGTGAGATAAGTATGAATATAAAAGCCAACATAGTCAAATCCATGGGATTCGTAGGAGTAGTTAGTGCTCTAACTGCTGCTTATGCTTTCACCCCTGCTAGCAATGAACCTGTAACCGTTGTGGCTCCTTTCAAAGTTGAATCAATCGACCCTGAGAATGAACAAGCTGTACTTCAAACAGCTAATGAAAAGTTCACTTTAGAAGTTGATTTTGATGCTCAGTATTCAATTGATGGCAACGGCTATCAATCATGGCGCGATGTTGAAATTAACGAGATTAAAGACATCCGTGTTTATGACGAAGATGGCGAAGTCTTAGCTTATGTAGATCGTTTAGACGTAGTTGAGATTAAAGACCTTATCGAATCAGGAATTAGAGAGCGCATTTAAGCGCTCCATGGTGAATGTTATGAATGCACATCCTGAAATTATCGAAGTATCAAGACTTCAAGGTCTTATTAAAGACTCAGTTAAAGCGTTGCTTCCCCTATCAAACGAACAAGACACAGTTGTTACTGATGGTGGCAATTGGATTCACTTGCGTTATGTGGGTCGTGGCACTGAGCAAATTCAATTAGAGCTAGGTGATCAGTTTTGTATTAAGACAAAGATTGCTTATCTAAGCGAGACTTTGAAACGGTTGGCTGAAATTAGAAATGAGTTGAGAGGTTAAGCCATGACAGATTTGAATAATGAAAGAGAGGCAGACACATTGCCAGAGGTTGCCCATCTACTTGAGCAATGTAAACACAGAGACTTAACTCTTATTGAGCGTGCTTTTGTGAAAGGTGCTCGTTATGCATGGCTAGAAAAAGCCAAAGCTCAGGCGGTGCCAACTTGGATCAGTGTTAAAGATGAAGAGCCACCAACAGACACTATGGTTTTAATTTGTTGGTCAGACTCACCGGATGTTCAACCAGAAATTGACTATATGACCTGTGATGAAGACTTAAATCATATTTGGGCAAATTTTTACAAGGATCCACCAACACATTGGATGCATTTTCATAAAGTGCCAAGCGAATCGGGAGCTGAACAATGAGCATAACTCTTAACGGACACCAATTAAAAAGCCTTCTCGAATTTGTAAATCCAGATGGTGAAAATGATTTAGATCAACTTGAAACTGAATTAACTATTAAATTTTTTGAAGATGGGCACAGTGGCAAAGGCTATTACTTTTGGATGACCGAATATCCAGAGGAAGGCAGCATGTTGTTGGATGTTGAATCGGGAGCTGAGGGATGAGTGAATCAATTTTTTATAACATTCCAAAAGAATGCCCAAATTCTAGATATGAGCTGGAATTCAAAGATATCGAAACATGGCTGGAGCAAGATTTAGAGTTTGTTGGGAATGAATGCGCCCAAGACTATTTTGACAATCATGATGGGTGGGAATCTTCATGGCCTTTAGAAATTCGTGTCTTTAAAGATGAGCACTCTATTGAGCCAATAGCTTCACTTATTGTTGAGATGGAACTGGAACCACATTTTAGTTCAAGTGTTAAAGCGGAAAGTATGGAGGGGTGAATGGGGATTATGCAGTTTTCAATCACTTTGGAGGGTGATACCCCTCCTCAGATTTTACTTGGTCAAAACCTTGGTGGCGCTATTGTCACCAAGCTTGAGCAGGTTAAACAAGAGTTAGTAAGTGCGGCTGAATTGGCGAAGTTATATAACTTGAGTGTTACTACCATCCGAGAAAAGCTTATCTCAATCAACCAAGGCACGGGCGGGAAACACATGTATGATCCTGAGCGAGCACGACAAATACTAACTAAAAAAGATGCAAACAAACGTGGTAGAAAGAGAGCTAACTAGCTCTCACTACTATTAAACATTTCTACAAGGTCTTGGGCGTTAGGGTTGTAGTAAGTGTTAATTAAAATACCAATAGTCTTATGCCCTGTTATTTTTGCTAGTACTTCAACTGGTAGCTTTCTTTCCCTCACCATTCTTGTAATTGCTTCATGTCGTGTGTCATGAAAGTTAATATGCTTTAAATCAGCAGCATCACGAATTTTTATCCATGTCCGTTTAAAAGTCTCAGCTTTAACCGGCAGTAAAATATCAGTGTTTGACGGCAGTATTGATAAAAGTCTTTTAGCTTCTTTGGACAATGGCACATTCCTTGAGTCACCATTCTTCGTCATAGGAAGGTGGACAAATCCGTCCTTAATGTCCTCTCTCCGCATACCAAGAATTTCACCTTGTCTCATTGCTGTTTCAAGTGCAAATAGCATTGCCCAACATACATAATGTTTCACAAACCTTGGAGGGTTGTTTTTATCCCACTTGGCTTGCTGTAGAATTTTTTCTTGATCGTCAAAAGTAATACGCTGGCTTCTGCTCTTCCCCTTTTCAGGTTTAATTACGTTTTGCCAAACATTAGATTCAATTAAAAATAATTCTTTTTGAGCATAGGTAAATATTGATGAAAAAATAGAGAACTCATATAAGACGGTTCCATTTTTTACTTCAAGTACCCTTTTATTTCTCCACCTAGCTATATCGCTTGGCTTGAAGTCATATATTGATTTAGATGCCAATTCACCAACAATACGTTCCAGATTGTCTAACTTATTTCTAATGACATGCTTTGATCTTAATTTAATACCCTTTTCTGCATAGTATTTTTCGCAAAGCATCTTAAAAGGATAAGGTGTCTTTATCCCCTTTTCTTCTTGTACTTTTCCAGATTTCAACTCAAGCAACTTCATAGCTGCCCATTGTTCACATTCTTTTTCTGTGTCTCTGGTGCATGAATATCTTTTGTTTTCGTAGGTCACAGTAATACGGTACGTTTGCCCACGCTTGATAGGTTTAGGTAATTTCATTCTTGGTGTAGATTTGGTGCAGATTACTTTTTATTTTACTCATTTTATAAAAAAAATAGTCAAAATAATCACTATATGGTGCGAATATAGGTGACTAAAACAGGTTAATTTAACCCACAAAAACAATATAAGTTATTGATATTTAACAAGTCAGAAATTATAAGAATAATTTTTAACTCAACTTTATCAACAATATATACAGCATGTGGGCTAAATAACCTTTTTAATTATATTGTGGGTATAAAACTATTTTTTTGTGTTGATAAACCATTTGCAATAACAGCTTGATCATAAATTCTAGCTTCAGCAAGTGCAAATGGATTGAAATTTTCATGAGTAAGTAACTCTGCAATATGCCCTACCACGTTCATATGGCAAACAACCACAATCGACTCATAAGGAATTTGAGATAGCCATTCAATCGCTTCTTTTGCATCATCGTCAGGCTTAATTTTGTCGCATAACAACACTGGCACATCTTTAAAATAGGTCTGGATATGCGCCAATGTTTCCTGAGCACGCAGCAAAGGACTAACAACAAAAATATCTGGTTTTACAATATCTTTTAAAAACGTTGCCGTTTGCTCGGCCTGTGCATGTCCACGCGCAGTCAGCGGACGTTTAATATCATTACCATTTACTGGTGGAGCAGCTTCCCCATGACGAACTAATGTCAGTTGCATAAAATTTCCTTGTAAACAATTCCTGCATTATAACCACAATTTATGACATTTATTCGTCAGACTTCATGATGAGGTAAAACAAACTCGACATCACTACGGTGTCCATTTTTCATAAGAGAAAGTGCAATATTTAATGGTGGAGCGCCTTCAAAAATGACCTCATATAAAGCATTGGTAATTGGCATATATACGTCTAGTTCTTGTGCCTTGCCACGCACCTGAACAATCGTGTTAATACCTTCTGCAGTTTGACCTAATTCTTTACTCGCTTGTTCAAGCGTTTTACCAGAACCTAGCGCATAACCAATTTGATAATTACGGCTTAATGGACTATTACAAGTCGCAAATAAATCACCTACTCCAGATAAACCTAAGAACGTAAGTGGGTTTGCACCTTGTTTTACCGCGAAACGGCTCATTTCAGCCAAAGCACGCGTTAAAATCATACTCTTGGTATTTTCACCAATTTTATATGCTGCCCCAATTCCCATAGCAACGGCATAAATATTCTTAAGGGCACCGCCTAACTCAACTCCATGTACATCATCGCTACCAAAAACACGGAATAACGCACTATGAAGTGCATGCTGTACGGCATAACGGACGAGTTCAGAATCACTTGCAATTACAGTACCAGAAGGCATACCTGCCATAATTTCTTTAGCAAGATTTGGTCCTGACAATACGCCATACGGCACTTCTGGTAATTCTTCACGAATAATATCACTCATGAAGCTAAATGTTTTAGCTTCAACACCTTTGGTTAAAGACACCACAGCTTGTGCAGTAATATAAGGCGCTATTTGTTTTAAAACGTCACGGAATGAGTGGCTTGGAATTGCAACTAAAATAATATCTCGATCACATACCGCTTGCTCAAGATCAGAAACTGCACGTAATGAAGATTCTAAAGTGAAGTCTGGTAAATAACGTTTATTAATATGGGTTTTATTAATTTCTTCTGCTGTTTCGGCATCACGAATCCAGATCATGGTATCGCAGCCATTACGAGCAGCTAAATTTGCCATGGCCGTACCAAAGCTACCGCCCCCTAAAACGGTAATACGTAATGCCGTTTTTTTATCGACCGCAACAGGTTCCACCAAATCTGTAAACTTAAATTCAGCCATGCTTTATTATCCTATTTCTTACTTTTACAGACGTTAAGCCTGCCAAACTTTTACGAATTCTTTACTATCAATATCTGCACGTGGAGCAATTGCTTTAGCTGCTGTGCCGACATAAATAATACCTGAAATCAAATCATGCGGTTGCAGACCTAAATGCTGTTTTAACCAGTTTGATTCGACAACGGCACCACTACGCCACATGGTCGAGAACCCTTGAGCTTGTAAAGATAACAAAAGATTTTGTACTGCTGCGCCTGTACTCAAAATTTGTTCGAAGTGTGGGACTTTCGGATGATCTTGTAACTGCGTAAGAGCTAAAATAAGTAAAGGAGCTCGAAAAGGATGTTGCTTCACACGTTCAAGCTGTGCAGGATCAGACTCACCCAAATCGACCAATGCTTTTGCCAGAACTTCACCAAAAGCAGCACGTTGGTCACCTGACACAATTACAAAACGCGTTGGCTTAAGTCTATGATGATCTGGAGCTGTTAAAGCTGCCTGAAAAGCTAACTCTAACTGGTCTGTATTTGGGGCTGGCTCAACTAATTGGCCAATAGACTGACGCTGATGAATATTTTGGTGAATTATTTGTATTGCTGAATCCGTCATTAATATTAATCTAACTCAAAAATTCGAAATAGATTAGCATAATCTACCGTTAATCCACCATTGAATCTAGCTTATAAACTTAGTGAATTCATAGTTTGACATTTTTTAATACAAAACATCAAAACTCATACAACGTCTTCAAAATCAATTAGAAAACTTATGTTCAAATAACCCTATCTTTTGGTGATTAACTTAGGTGCATTATGAAAAAAATAATTTTAGCGACCGCAATGAGCGGTGTTGTTTTATTACTAGGTGCTTGTGCAACCACGCCTAAAAACACTTTAGCAATTCAAAAAGAAAATAATCAGTTTGAAGTGACTGGAATTGGCAAAACCAATTTAATTGCAAAGAATAATGCGGTTACTGCGGCACAAAAAACATGCTCTAAGAGCACAACACCAGTTATTGTTGATGAAAAAACGTCTTATCACGGGGTTTTAAAAGATGTGGTAAGTGAAAAGACTGGTCAAATGGTAGAAGCTGCTGCGGGTGTGATCGGTACTTTAACGGGTAAAAATGCATCTTTAGCAAAAGATGATGACTATCAAACAACACTTACCTTCTATTGTAAAATAAATTAATCAAAAAAAATCCCAATCATTTGATTGGGATTTTTTATTAGCAATAACCATCTAGTCGGGTTAGAGGCAATTTCTTACCAATTGCTTTTTCAATTTCGGGTAAATAGAAAGCATCATCTTCAGATAAGAAACTAATACTTACCCCTTGTGCCCCTGCACGACCTGTACGACCAATACGATGGACATAATCATCAGACTGCTCAGGCAATGTAAAATTCACTACATGTGATACGCCGTCTACATGAATACCACGACCAGCAACATCGGTTGCGATCATGATGTTATGCTTGCCTTGCTTAAACTGCTCCAACATTTTTAAACGTTTATCTTGAGCAATTTCACCAGATAGCATCCCCACTTTGTATCCATCTTTTTTCAAATGGTCGTAAAGACGACGTACCTGATCACGGCGATTGGCAAAGATCATAACTTTATCAATTGGCTCTTCACGTAAAATATCTTGTAAAAGACGATATTTATCCTGTTTAGCCACAACGTAAACACGTTGTTCGACATCATTATTGGTCTTTTGTTCAGGTTCAATTTCAACAGTTACTGGTTCAAATAACCACTGTCTTGCCAAGTTCAAGACATCATAACTAAATGTTGCAGAGAACATTAAGGTTTGTCGTTGTTCCTTACGTGGTGAATAACGCACAATACGTTTTACCGAAGGAATAAAGCCCATATCCAATAAACGGTCAGCTTCATCAATCACTAAAAATTCAATTTGATCGAGCCAAACTTCTTTTTGTTCTACAAAATCAATTAAACGCCCTGGTGTGGCAACCATGATATCGACAAAATTAGCATCAAGTTGCTTCTTCTGCTTATCGAAATCAACGCCACCTAATAGGGTCACTAGGTGTAAATTAGAAAATTTTGTGAGAGATTTTGCATCACTTTCAATCTGCAATGCCAACTCACGAGTAGGTGCTAAGATTAAAGCACGAGGCTCACCACGGAAGCGTTGCTCCTGAACCGGATTATTGAGCAAATCATTAATTACACTAATCAGAAAGGCAGCAGTCTTACCTGTTCCTGTCTGTGCTCGCCCAATTGCATCATGCCCGGCTAATGTATATTTTAAAACCTTTTGCTGAATTGGGGTCATTTGAGTAAACCCTAAAGCATCAATCGCCTTTTTAAGTTGCGGATGTAAATTCAAGGTTTCAAAACCAGATGTCATAAATACGCGCTCTAACAAACAATCTCTCGAATGAGAAGATCATTATAAACAAAAACGCCCCAATTCAAAAATTGGAGCGTCCATGATTCATCAAAAAGATGAATTAGTCTAAAGGCTGAACGTTTTCAGCTTGAAAACCTTTTTGACCTTGTACAACGCTAAATTCTACACGTTGACCGTCACGTAGAGAACGGTGACCGTCACCTACGATTGCACGGAAGTGAACGAATACATCGTCGCCGCCGTTACGTTGAATAAAACCAAAGCCTTTAGTGTCATTAAACCACTTTACTACGCCTTGTTCACGAGCTGTCATAAGTCAATCCTCAGATGATGAAAAAAGGACCTTCCGGTGTTGCAAACAGCAGAGCAAACAAGGTTTTAAAATTTTTATAATCTTAAAGCTTGTAATCATTCTGTAAAACTATCAACAATTTCCGGTTACATCCATTTGTTATAGGGTTATTAAAACAATTTAACTGTGTGGTAATTCCTAAAACGGTTCGAGCTTAACACGGGTTTATGACAATTAATAGAATTTTTTTCATTTATTTCCCCTATTTTTAGCTGTTTTTTTAAACAGCTTATTACAATAATTTTTATCAGTATTGATTAGTTGTTCTTTATATAAAGTTATGTAGTGTTTACAAAAATTTGTTAAAATAATTTTTTTAGTTGTTTTGATGATGAATGAGCACTACTTCTTCCGCTACGACGCCTATTGAAATTAATGCCCTTGGCCAACCTTGTCCAATGCCATTATTAATGTTGAAACGTGAACTTAAAAAATTATCGGGAAAACAACTATTCTTATTAAAATCATCTGACCCGCATAGTGAAATTGATGTAACACGTTATTGCCAATTACATCATTTTACGTGTCAAACCATGCAGATTTCAGAAAGAGAATTTCACTATTTAATTGAAACTCAATAATTCTTTGCTAAACTAAAAGATTAGAAACTGCATAAAATTTTACATTTCTATACCCAATTTTCCTTAATTATGAAGCCGATTCAAATTAAGATGAACTTATTGGTTAATCCATCCTATCCTATAAGGAGAACTCATGAGTGACAGCAGCAATCAATTGATGCCCCTGTCATTGTCTGCGCCCGGTGTAAACCTTGGTGCATATATCAGTACTGTCAATCAGATTCCTATTTTAACGGCTGAGCAAGAAAAAGAGCTTGCTGAGCGTTATTATTATGACCAAGATCTTGATGCCGCAAAAATGCTGGTAATGTCGCATTTACGCTTCGTCGTTCACATTGCGCGCAGCTATGCAGGTTATGGCCTACCTCAAGGTGACCTTATTCAAGAAGGTAACTTAGGCTTAATGAAAGCCGTAAAACGTTTTGACCCAAATATGGGCGTACGTCTTGTATCTTTTGCCGTCCACTGGATTAAGGCAGAAATCCACGAATATGTTATTCGTAACTGGCGTATTGTAAAAATTGCAACAACCAAAGCTCAGCGTAAACTTTTCTTCAATTTACGCAGCTTAAAAAAATCGAGTAAAAAGCTCACATTAGAAGAAGCACAATCTATTGCAAACGACTTAAATGTTACTCCAGAACAAGTTTTGGAAATGGAAGGGCGTTTAACAGCATATGATGCTGCTTTTGAAGCTCAAGGCGATGACGATGATGACACCCCGCACACTGCGCCAGTGTTATATCTTGAAGATAATCGTTATGACCCTGCTCGTTTAGTAGAAAATGAGGATTGGGAAGAACAAAGTACATCTGCTTTGCATGACGCAATGAACCAGCTAGATGACCGTTCACGTAATATTTTGCAGCGCCGTTGGTTAGATGACGATAAATCTACCCTCCATGAGCTTGCTGCCGAATATAATGTTTCTGCCGAACGTATTCGTCAGCTTGAAAAGAATGCGATGGAAAAAATTAAAGTCGCAATGTCTGCAAGCTAAAGAAAATGAAAAAATAAAAGGGCGATAAGCCCTTTTGTTTTATCTGGCTATGTTTAGCCAACCTATTCTATGGTAACGTTGCCTTTCATTATTCAGTTGCGTTTTTTGTTATGTGGATTGCCATTTCAGCCCTTAATCTTGCTTTCGCAGTCATGTTGGGTGCTTTTGGAGCACATGGTCTTAAAGCTCACGCGAGCCCTGAACAACTTGCTTGGTGGCAGACTGCAACCGACTACTTTTTTTATCATGCGCTTGGATTGTTAGCGCTTGGTATTTTAAGCAAGGTTCTTCCTCATTTCCCAATCAAGTTATCTTTCTTGCTTATTCAGATTGGCATTCTGTTCTTTTGTGGTTCGCTTTATATCATGGCATTGGGTTTACCGCGGATATTAGGCGCAATTACGCCAATAGGTGGAGCTTTAATGATTGCTGGATGGCTAATCTTGGCTTGGAATGCTTTCAAATACGCAAAATAATCGGAATGTGATCATGCAAATTTATTTAAATGGCGAATTAACGGACACGCCTAGCCAAAACCTGTTGCAACTCATTCAGGAACTGGCACTTGAAGGGAAACGTTTTGCTGTTGAACACAATCAGCAAATCGTGCCTAAAAGCAAATTAGAGCAAATTACGATTGCTCAACATGACCGTATCGAAATTATTCACGCTGTTGGCGGCGGCTAAGTCGGAGTTATCCATGCAAGACACCCCTCTCATTATTGGTTCACGTTCTTTTCAATCTCGTTTATTGGTAGGAACAGGGAAATATAAAGACTTAAATGAAACGGATTTAGCCATTCAGGCTAGTGGTGCAGAAATCGTAACTGTCGCAATCCGCCGTGTGAATATTGGACAAAATCCAGATCAACCGAATTTACTTTCTGTCATTCCACCAGAAAAATATACAATCTTGCCAAATACTGCAGGTTGTTTTGACGCTGACAGCGCAGTACGCACGTGTATGCTAGCGCGCGAGCTACTTGATGGTCACAACCTAGTAAAACTTGAAGTGTTGGGTGATGAAAAAACTTTATATCCAAATGTAACCGAGACTTTAAAAGCCGCTCGCACTTTGATTGATGACGGTTTTGAGATTATGGTCTATACCTCTGACGACCCAATCATTGCTCAAGAACTTGAAAGTATGGGCTGTGTTGCAATTATGCCTTTAGGTAGTTTGATTGGTTCAGGCCTAGGTATTTTAAACCCGCATACCATTTCAATTATTAAAGAAAATGCCAAAGTACCGGTTTTAGTAGATGCAGGTGTTGGTACAGCAAGTGACGCTGCGATTGCGATGGAGCTTGGTTGTGATGGCGTATTGATGAACACCGCGATTGCAGCTGCTCAAAATCCTATTTTGATGGCTTCTGCAATGAAGAAAGCTGTTGAAGCAGGACGTGAAGCATTTTTAGCTGGGCGTATGCCACGCAAACGCATGGCAAATGCAAGTTCACCAGAAACAGGTTATTTCTTTAAATAATTTATTTCTAAGGAATCACTGTTTTTTTCAGTGGTTCCTCTCTCCTCTCATGTAACCATTTTCACTTTTCAAAAAAGATTAAAAATCTATATCACTTTATTCAATCAACAGATCTAAATTTTATATTTAGCTTAGGCTATTCCAATATTTTCTTTAAATTTTGCTTGGCGTTTAACTCAAAATTCTTTTGGAAATATGCAGTTTGATAAAGCGGCTCAGACTGATAAAAATGCTTTAAAACTTCTTTTCGCTTAATCGCATATACTTCTGGATCAACCCAAGCATATTCTTGCTGAATTTGCTGTTCATACTGGATAAAACGTTCAGGTGTTGCTGCCAAAATAGCTAAATCGATATCTAACAAAAATTGCAAATCTGTTTCACCGGTTGGTGCATGCTTTTGAGTCGCAAGAATCCAACGCTTTATTTTCTGCATTGTATCGAGCTGTAAATCTTGAGCCATTAATTGCTCAAATAACTCGGCACTTTTAAGTTCATTATCTAGCGCTTGAGGTTCGTAGACTACATCATGGAACCAGAGAGCCAATGCAACAGCATACGGATCATTTAATTCGGACTGAATCGTCTCAATTAAACTCAAACATTCATATAAATGTTGTACGGTGTGGTAGGCTCGCTGCTTTTCACTATAAGCAGCAATAAGTTCATTTAAAATTTTCTGCGGTTCAGAAAAATGATAATGCTGATGCAGCTCAAACCAAAAAAGTTCCAGTTTTAATAAGTAAAGCTGTATCAGCATCTATTAACCACGCTTAGGATTATTGTTCATCACGCTTAAACACCAACTCTTTTGCCGATGAGTTATCAGCATCAAAGTAGTAACCCTCGGTATTAAACGCTTTGATGTCTTCAGCTTTATTTAATTGGTTTTCAATAATAAAACGAGCCATTAAACCACGTGCTTTTTTCGCATAGAAACTAATGACTTTATATTTGCCATTTTTCTGGTCAAGGAAAACAGGCTTTACAATTTCAGCCTTAATTTTCTTTTCATTAACAGACTTGTAATATTCATCTGAAGCCAGATTTACCAGCAATTCAGATTTAATTGCCGCTAGATCTTCATTAATCTGATTGGTGATAATATCATCCCAAAATTCATACAAATTATGACCGCGCGTATTTTTTAATTTAGTGCCCATCTCTAAACGATAAGGCATCATTAAATCTAAAGGACGCAATAAACCATATAAACCAGAGAGCATACGCAAATGCTGCTGAGCAAAATCAATATCTTTATCTTTTAAGTGATAAGCATCTAAACCAGTATAAACATCCCCTTTAAATGCATAAATTGCCTGACGAGCATTTGAAAAATCAAATTCTGGCTTCCAGTCTCTAAAACGATCAGCATTAAGTGTGGCAATTTTTTCACTGACACTCATTAGACTCGCAATTTCCGAAGCAGAAAGTTTGCGACAAACATCAATTAATTGTGCGGAGTTTTCTAACAAGCGCGGCTGAGTGAACTCATCTGTAGGTAACGCTGTTTCATAATCTAAAGTTTTTGCAGGAGAAATTAAAGCAAGCATAGACAACCTGAAAAAATTATTATTAATGCCAACTATAACAGTAGATATTTTTTAATGCTAACTCGTGTTTTCAATGACGACTATCGGTAAAATAGCACTTACGTATTGTTATTTAGCGGTTCTTCTATGTCTGAGCAAATTTTCATCCAGGGTCCAGTAGGTAAAATTGAACTTTTCGTTGACCGCCCTGAAGGTGAAATCAAAGGCTTTGCAGTTGTTTGTCACCCCCACCCATTACAAGGTGGAACCCCTCAACATAAAGTCCCTGCTCTTTTAACCCAAATCTTTAATGAATATGGCTGTATTGTTTACCGTCCTAGTTT
Organism: Acinetobacter sp. UC24323; assembly: GCF_024151445.1. Classification (NCBI taxonomy): domain Bacteria; kingdom Pseudomonadati; phylum Pseudomonadota; class Gammaproteobacteria; order Moraxellales; family Moraxellaceae; genus Acinetobacter; species Acinetobacter sp. UC24323. The sequence goes on from NZ_JAHIBY010000002.1 coordinate 40,604, forward strand.
CCGTGGTTTAGGCGGCAGTGAAGGTGTTCATGATGAAGGTCATGGAGAAACTGAAGATATTTTAGCTGTGATTGAGCATGTTCGTAAGCTTCATGCAGGTTTGCCATTTTATGCTGGTGGCTTTAGCTTTGGCTCACATGTTTTGGCAAAATGTCATGCGCAGCTTAGCCCTGAATTACAGCCGGTACAGTTAATTTTATGTGGTTTACCAACAGCTACTGTTGTGGGATTACGTCACTATAAAACACCTGAAATTCAAGGTGATATTCTACTCATTCATGGTGAGCAAGATGACATTACCTTACTTTCAGATGCAATTGAGTGGGCAAAACCACAAAAGCATCCAATTACGATTTTGCCGGGCGCTAACCACTTCTTTACAGGTTATTTAAAACAGCTTCGCCAAATCATTACACGTTTTATTATCATGAAATAAACGGTAACATGATGGGCATAGATTGAGTCTATGCCCATCATGTTATATACCGTGTCATTATTGAAAATTATTCCAACTTAATCCAAAACGCGCTAAATATTTTTTCACTCGGTCGCTATCATTTGTTGTATTACGTTGTTGGCGTGATACTGAAAAGAGTTGTCTTCCTGCCTCTGCCATTGATTTTGAATTTTCGCAGACTTTGAGTACACCTCGTAATTGAATCTGATCAAATTCATCTATTTGTTCCAGCTGCTCAGGACTTAAATACCTCAACAGAATATCTGCATCTTTATCATTGTAAGATTCATCCTGAATAAGCCAAAGCTGCTTTAGACGTTGAATTTCTTTTTCTACAGCATCACGACGAATTAACTCACCTTGAGATAAAGTTGCCAACCGAGTTACGCTCGCTGCTAAATCTCTAAAATTCCCTTGCCACGATGCATCTGCTGATTTAGCAAATTTTAAATATATTTCTAAGGCATCACGTTGAAAACGTAATTGTCTTTGATGAATTGCAGCAAAACGCTGTAGCTCAAAATCAATATTGGGCGCAATATCTTCTACACGGTCTTTTAAATTTGGCAAGAAGAATGTCCATGTATTCAAACGGGCCCATAAATCTTCACGGAATCGACCAGCTTGAACTTCATTACGTAAATCACGGTTAGTACCTGCAATTAGCTGAAAGTCGGCCTGGATTTCTTTATCACTTCCAACAGGAAAAAAGCTTTTGTCTTCTAAAGCTTTTAGCAGCATGGCTTGTTCATCAAGTCCTAATTCACCAATTTCATCTAAAAATAAAATACCTTGGTCAGCACTTTTTAATAAACCAGCACGAGAGGCAGCGGCTCCCGTAAATGCACCTTTTATATGACCAAATAAGGTCGACATGGCACTATCTCCACGTAAGGTTGCACAGTTAACATCGATAAAACGGCCACTTAATTGAAATTTATCTTTCTTTAACTGAAAAATTTGTTTTGCCAAATGAGACTTACCAACCCCTGTCGCACCCATGATTAAAATAGGCGCGCTAGATCGGGTTGCGACTAACTCAACCTCCTCAATAAGCTGATTAAATGCTTTATTATGAGTAGAGATATTTGCTTTAAGTTGCTGCCAATTTTGTTTTTGTTCATCATCGAAGCGCTGTTTTAAAACATCGTATCGAGACAAATCCAAATCAATAATTCTATATTCACCTTCTGATGTCTTTTGTTGATTAGGTGAACTTTGAATGAGTTGAGCTGGTAAGTAATGTGCATCTACCAATAAATACCAACAAATTTGAGCAACATGCGTTCCCGTTGTGATATGCAGTAAATAGTTATTTTTTTCAACATCAAACGGATAGGTTTTTACAAAATCATAAAGTGCTCCATAAACTTCAGCAAAATCCCAAGGATCTTTAATACTGATCCTATGTCCAGAAACCTGTGTTTGTGGAGAAATTTCTTTCGCGTCTGCTGCTATAGATTTAACTAAATTATGATGTTGTCGATCGTGTAAAAGTACCAATTCATCTACAAGCAAATCTTCATGCATTAACAGGCTAATCGTAGGACGCCAACGCTGCCAACGATCTGGCTTTCTCCCCTGATCAAGTGTAGAACCGACAAAACCAATAACGACTGTTTTCTTTGCATCCGCCATAATTTCTATAAAATTTTATAAGTGTCTATAATATACAATACGCATTTGCCCCAAAAATTCCAAGAATATGCTTCATTTTACTTTTTTAGGCACATCTTCAGGTGTACCCACCCTGACACGTAATGTTTCAGGATTAGCAGTTCGTAACAGTAAAAATAAGGACTGGATTTTAATTGATGCTGGCGAAGGGACACAGCACCGCATTCAACAAGCCAAACTTTCACTACAAAACCTAGTTGCCATTTGTATTACACATGTTCACGGCGACCATTGTTATGGTCTAGTTGGTTTATTGGCAAGTGCAGGCATGAATGCCCGTAGCAAACCCTTAATCGTGATTGCACCGAAAGAAATTCAGCAATGGTTTGAAATCACTGCCCAGCTTACAGATTTATATTTGCCCTATTCCCTTCAATTTATTGATGTAAATGAAGCAACGCAGCCACAACAGATCATTGACGAATTCATTGTTCAGGCACACCCTCTAAGCCATCGTGTTCCAAGTTTTGCTTTTAGCATTTATATCAAATCTATTCAGAAGAAGTTAGATACCCAAGCTTTAACTCAGCTTGGCGTACCTAAAGGCGATATGTGGGGCCATTTAAAACGAGGCTATGATGTTGAGTTTGAAGGGCGAATTTTAAAATCTCAAGACTTTATCAAAATTCAAAATCAGCAGATTCATGCAATTATAGGTGGTGATAATGATCGGCCAGAATTATTAGCCGATGCTTGTAAGGATGCTCAATTACTTATTCATGAAGCAACTTATTTGCAAACAGTCTTAGATAAAGTAGGTAAAGGACCAATGCACAGCTCAGCAAAAATGGTGGCTGAATTTGCTGAGCAGCAATCTCTAGACAATTTAATTCTGACGCATTTTAGCCCCCGACATCAGGATAAAGCTGGGCAGCAAGCTATTACTGAAGAAGTTCGTCAGTTTTATAAAGGTCATTTTTATTTAGCAAATGATTTTGATGAATTTACTTTAAGTGAAGCTGGACAGCTTTTAAAAGTTGATAAAAACGAGAAGACCCATTAAATAAATATATCCAAAAAGATATTTAAATATATTTTTAGATATCTTTTAAATATTAAAATTTCCAACAGAAATTAGTTACACAGAAAGAATAATTATTTTTATATATAATTTTCAATAACTTATATTTTAAATTAAGTGTATTTTTAAAAGTTGGCACACTCAGTGCAATCGTACAAAGCACACAACATCATTGGGATATTGTGAATAACACCTGCCTGCAAACGCTTGGCAGGCAGGCTTTGAAAGGAAAAGAAAATGTCTGTCATTGAAGAAATTAACCAACAAGCTCAGTTTGAACAAAAGCAGCAACAACGATCTTATGAAGTTCTGCAAAATGAAAAAAGTATGCCAGTCAAAATGTGGACTAAAGGCGTGCTTGTTGATGACAACTCAAAACAACAATTATTACAAACAGCTCAAATGCCTTTTATTTATAAATGGATGGCTGTTATGCCAGATGTACACTTCGGTTTAGGAGCAACTATTGGTAGCGTAATTCCAACTAAAGGGGCAATTATTCCTGCTGCTGTGGGTGTAGATATTGGTTGTGGAATGATGGCAACCCGTACAAGCTTAACTGCTTCAGATTTACCAGATAACTTACATGCTCTACGTAGTGAACTTGAACGATTAATTCCCCATGGAATGACTAAGCGCGGACGTGATCGTGGTTCATGGGAAACTCCACCAGAAATGGTAGATCAAGCTTGGGCTGATCTGGTTGCAGATTTTGAATATATTTGCGCAAAACACCCACGTTTAAAAAACACCAACAACCACAAACATTTGGGAACTTTAGGTACTGGAAACCACTTTGTAGAAATCTGTTTAGATGAGCATGATCATGTCTGGATTATGTTGCACTCAGGTTCTCGTGGTGTAGGAAATGCTATCGGTAATCATTTTATTGAACTTGCACGTAAAGACATGCAGAAACATTTCATTAATTTGCCAAATAAAGATTTAGCATACCTAGTGGAAGGAACTGAACATTTTGATGATTACTGGTTTGCGGTAGGTTGGGCTCAACGCTTTGCGATGAAGAACCGAGAAATCATGATGCAATCTGCAATTAAAGCCTTGGCTACGATTGTACCAAAGCCTTTTCAAGCACGTTTGGAAGCAGTGAACTGTCACCATAACTATGTGGAAAAGGAAGAACACTACGGTGAAGAAGTGATGGTCACCCGTAAAGGTGCGGTCCGTGCGCGCTTAGGTGAATATGGAATTATTCCAGGTTCAATGGGTGCGAAATCATTTATTGTTCGGGGGCTTGGAAATCAGGAGGCTTTCTGCTCATGTTCGCATGGTGCAGGCCGTGTTATGAGCCGTACTGAAGCCAAACGACGCTTTACTGTTGAAGATCAGATTGCACAAACTGAAGGTGTGGAATGCCGTAAAGATGCTGCTGTTATTGATGAGATTCCATCAGCATATAAACCAATTGAGGATGTAATGAAAGCTCAAAGCGATTTGGTTGAAGTGGTATATACCTTACGACAAGTGGTGTGTGTTAAGGGTTAATCATGGAAAAAAGATTGTTCAGATATTCGAAGTTATAGAATCAGGGCAAATGAAGAAAAGCATCTGATTCTACCTGAGCAGCCCTATTACATCATCTTAGTAGTGGAAAGTACTCAAATTCTGCCTGAATGGCGTAATTGAATGTGTGAGCAGATTGTCTATTCCAAACATTGTATTCAAGCGATGGTTACAGAATATGAGTGTTCTATTTGGGATGATGTCCTAGATGAAAACTATCTAGTTCTTTATAACTATCAACCACCAGTCGATCATTGCTTTATGACAACTTGGTATGAAGATGAAACGTTAGAAGACATTACTGAATGTGCAAAAATTACTATGCAATTAAAAGATATTTCGAACTTAGTAATTGTACATATTGAATAAAAGGTAAATAAAATGAAACTCGCAGAAGCACTTTTACTTCGAAGCGATCAACAAAAAAAGCTTGCTTCGTTAAAACAACGAATTAATGCCAATGTATTGGTACAAGAAGGTGATGAACCTAGTGAAGATCCAAATGAGCTCATCAAACAAGTATTCGCTTTAACTCAGGAAAGCAATCAATTGATTTGTCGTATTCATTTGACCAATGCAAAAGCAAAACTGGAAGATGGCAAAGTATTGTTGTCCCTATTAAGCTTACGCGATAGTTATGCTGAACAGCATAAGATTTTAATCGATGCGATTGCCAATACACATCGAGAACCTGATCGTTATAGCTCACGTGAAATTAAGTGGAAGAAAGTCATTCCTGTTTCTAGCTTACAAAAGCAGGCGGATGATATCAGTGCGAAACTCCGTGACTTAAACGTTAAAATTCAGGCTGCTAATTGGCAAATTGATCTAATCGATTAAACAATAGATTTTGTGAAATCATTTTCACAATCAAAGTTTGGACATACTGGGCGAGTACAAGATCCTGCATTACTCCGATCTGAGGGATTGAAAATAATTCAGGCGGCTATGGCAGCATGTGAGCCGTGCATCGATATTCACTTATCAGGCTCAGCACTATGCACCTACTAAACCTTTGTCAAAAGCAAAGTCACGCGTTACTTCGCATTACCATGTACTGACAGTATGTTCATTAAATTAGAAAATAAGGAAAATATAAGTGAATACAGTTTTGGCAAATATGCCAAAAGCCATTCAAATTGATGGCTCGCAAGGTGAAGGTGGTGGACAGATTTTAAGAACCGCCCTTGCCCTTTCAATGATTACAGGTCAGCCGTTTGAATTAATTAATATACGTGCTGGGCGTAAAAAACCAGGTTTAATGCGTCAACATTTGGTTTGTGTACAAGCATCTCAACAAATTAGCCAAGCTTATGTAGAGGGTGCTGAATTACATAGCCAACGTTTATATTTCGCACCTCAGCATGTTCAAAGTGGTAAATATCAATTTCAAATCGGTTCAGCGGGTAGTACAACACTGGTTTTACAAACGCTTCTACCTGTTTTGTTATTACAAAATGAAGCTACCGAACTCACCATTTCAGGGGGTACACATAACCCACTTGCACCAACGGCAGATTTTATTGAACACTGCTTTTTACCTGCTCTAACAAAGATTGGAATTAACGTCGATTTTAGATTAAATAAAGCTGGCTTTTTTCCAATTGGTGCGGGTGAAATTCAAGTTACCATTCAGCCATGGCAACATCGAAACAGCTTAAAGTTATTAGATCGTGGTGCTTTGCAATGCAATGAAGCTTTTGCAGCAGTATTAAATCTTTCAGAAGAAGCACAGATAGCACAACGTGAATTAATCACATTAAGTAAAAAACTAAACTTAAGCTCTCAGCAACAATTTCATTTAAATGGAATTAGCCAAGGCAATACAGTCTATGTGAAAGTTACTCATCAATATCACACTCAACTGTTTACAGCTTTAGGTGAGATGCGCAAAAGTGCAGAGCAAATCGCTGATCATTTAGCAAAAGATGTAAATCTATATTTATCTTCGCAGGCTGTTGTAGATGAGTATTTGGCAGATCAATTACTTCTACCTTTAGCTCTAGGTCAAGGTGGTGAATTCACCGCACAATGTATTAGCGAACACACTCGTACTCAAGCAGCCATGATTAAAAAATTTATTGATTGTGAAATCGAATTTGTCGAGTTAAATCCACATCATTTTCATGTAAAAGTTAAAGTTTAAGAAGCTCATAATTGAGCTTCTTATCTCTTAAAAAATTACTCTACAGATGCCAAAGCGGTTACTAGTAGCTTCCAGCATTTCTCTACAGTATCAACTTTAACTCGTTCGCCCGGTGCATGTGCACCTTGAATATCCGGTCCAAACGAAACCATCTGTAAATGTGGGTAATGTTCAGCAATAATCCCACATTCTAAGCCTGCATGAATTACTTTTAGATTTGGCTCAATATTAAATGCATTTTGATAGGCTTGTTGTAAGCACTTTAGAGCAGCCGAATCTGGATTTGGTGTCCAACCCGACACTAACGGCGTAAGTGTAGAGCCGATATTAAACTGGCTAAAATGTGCCTGAATTTTTTCTGCAAAATCTTGAGCTTCTTGGTTCACCATTGAACGAACCATTAAGACAGCTTTTCCACCTTCTCGATTTAGTCTCACCACCCCAATGTTATTTGAGGTTTCAACTACATCTGGTAGAACCTGACTCATACTTGCAACACCATAAGGACTTGTTGCCAAAGCTTGCAACCATTCATTTTGCTGTTGTTGAGTAATCACTTCAGTCACTTCAACACCAGTGGATTGAATACTTAATTGCAAGTTGTCATCAATACCCTTTAGCTGTTCTTTCCATGCCGTTTGATATTCAGCAAGTAACTTTTCTAGGCTTGATAACTGATTAGGCGAAATTGCAATAGTTGCCACTGCTTCTCGCGGTAAAGCATTACGGGCCGTACCACCTGTAAACTCAACAAGATGCCCACCTAGAGAGGCTAAATATTGATTTAAAAAACGGGACAGAATAACGTTGGCATTGCCACGTCCTAAATGAATATCTACGCCAGAGTGACCACCTTTAAGGCCAGCCACCTGAATATTCACTACCGTAAAATTTTCAGAAATTGGTTCATAATTAAGCGGTTGCTCAACTTCAACATCAATACTACCAGCACATCCGAGATACAACTCGCCCCACTCTTCTGTATCAATATTAAATAGCCACTTCCCTTTTAGTACACCTGCCTGTAAAAGTCGCGCACCACTCATCCCTGCTTCTTCATCAACTGTTAGAAGAACTTCTATTGGGCCATGAGCAATATCATTTGAATCTAAAACAGCTAAGGCCAAAGCTACCCCAATGCCATTATCAGCGCCTAAAGTAGTGTCTTTGGCAATTAACCAGCCATCCTCAAGAACTGGACGAATCGGGTCTTTAAAGAAGTCATGTACCGTACCAATATTGGCTTGTGTAACCATATCTAAATGGCCCTGAAGAATAACTCCAGACACATGTTCTTTACCCAGAGTCGCATTTTTGCGGATAATCAAATTACCAACTTCATCTACATAAGTTTCTAAATTCCGACTTTCGGCCCAGTTTTGTAAAAACTCACGAAGTTGCTGTTCATGCTTTGACGGACGAGGAATAGTACAAAGTGTTTGAAAATGCTGCCAAACGACTTGAGGAGATAATGCGGCAATATCAACTTGTGTCATGAAAACTACACTCTAATTATGTAAATATCTTAATAATTTCAATATACACAAAGCATTAAAGATAGGTAGCGATTTCGGGAAAGATTTTGTATTTTTATATTTAATTTAAAGAAATTGTACGACTTTTCTAAAAAGCCGTACTTCACAAATAAGTCTTAACAATAATATATTTAGCTTTTCCACTCAAATGCTGAAAAGCTATGATCGGCTTTCAAGCTATTTTCAACAGCCTGTGCAAGCTGACGAATAATACTTTGTGTTTCGATTTTCTCAAACCAGTCTTGTTCTTCATCAGGATTGGCAGAGATTTCACACATTAAATGCCCATCATGGTCTGTTTGCTGGCAAGTAATAGACAATGGTAAAAGGTGATTATCAATACTTACTTCCACCTTTTCATGTTCATGCACAATATGCTGTGCATCAAAACCATAATTCCCCAGTTGTTTAAACAGTAAAGCCGCTACATATTCTTGAGTGATATGGCATTCATTTGGTGGATGATCAAGCACCCCATGTTGTGGGCAACTGGCAATAAATTGTAATTTTTTCATCCTTTGTCCTAACACTTTTATCATTATCTGCACTTAGCATAAGCAATAAACAAACAGCAGCCAAGCCTTTAGCTCGCTGCTGCCGTTGCTATTGTGTTAGCAATTATAAAATGTGTTAGGTAAAAAGTTATTGGCTAACTTCAATCGTTAAGCCTGCACGATTCGCCAACTCAGTAAAAGTTGGGAAACTTGTAGCAACAGTCTCAGTACCGTGAATTGTAATCGGACCAGAAGTACGAAGACCTGCCATACTAAAACTCATGGCAATACGGTGGTCATGGTGTGATTCAATTTCACCACCAGCAAAGATTGGTGACCAATCACCAGATTTGCCTTTACCTTCGATAATGATGCCATCTTCAGTAGGTGTGCAATCAATGCCCATGATTTTTAAACCATCTGCCATAACTTGAATACGGTCAGATTCTTTCACGCGAAGCTCTGCTGCACCTGTTAATACTGTTTGGCCTTCAGCACAAGCCGCTGCAATAAATAAGGCTGGGAATTCATCAATTGCTAAAGGCACTTGGTCTTCAGGCATGTGAATGCCTTTAAGCGTGCGTGAACCTTTAATATGAATATCAGCAATAGGCTCTCCACCAGCGATACGCTCATTTTCAACAGTCAGGTCAGCACCCATCTGTTTTAAAATTTCAATTACGCCAGTACGTGTTGGATTAATACCTACCGCTTCCAAAACAACGTCTGCACCTTCAGTAATTGCAGCACCCACCATGAAGAAAGCAGCAGATGAAATATCAGATGGTACTTGAATATTAGTACCCACTAACTTACCGCCGCCCACAAGGGAAATTTTATTGCCTTCAGTTTTAACATCATAGCCAAATGCACGAAGCATACGCTCTGTATGATCACGTGTTGGTTCCGGCTCAGTTACCGAAGTTTCACCTTCAGCCCATAAACCAGCTAGTAAAATACCCGACTTCACCTGAGCAGATGCCATAGGTAAATCGTATTGAATACCTTTTAATTGCTGACCACCAGTAATGCTTACAGGTGGTGTACCTTTCTCACCTGTTGTTTGGATTTGCGCACCCATTAAACGTAATGGCTTAGCAATACGCTCCATTGGACGTTTAGAGAGCGAAGCATCACCTGTCATAACAGAATCAAACTTTTGTGCAGAAAGCATACCTGAAAGCAAACGCATGCTTGTTCCAGAATTACCCATATACAACGCACTTGCTGGTGCTTTTAAGCCATGCATGCCTACACCATGGATGGTTACTTCGCCATTCTTAGGGCCTTCAATGCTTACACCCATATCACGGAAAGCTTGTAAAGTTGCTAAAGCATCTTCACCTTCAAGGAAGCCAGTTACATGAGTCGTGCCTTCTGCAATAGCACCAAACATAATGGAGCGATGTGACACAGATTTGTCACCCGGTACGGTAAATTTACCTTTAAAAGCCTTATTTCCCGGTAAGATACTGAATTGCTGTGTCACCTTATTTTTCTCCATTAAAGGTTTTTTGGCTAACATATGATTGAAATGCTGACGTGCTGCCTGAGCATGGCCGAGTAAACCCATTAATGCATGAGAATCTTCGTTTTCAATCAATTTTCTAAGTACGGTAAGTTGTTTCTCGAAGCCATCTACAGCATTTAATATGGCTGTTTTATTGGCAAAGAAAATGTCATGCCACATTTGAGGATCACTGGCAGCAATTCGTGAAAAGTCACGAAAACCACCCGCTGCATAACGGAAAATATCAAGATTATCTTCACGGTTTGCAAGTTGCTCGACCAGATTAAATGCCATTAAGTGCGGTAAATGGCTGGTATGCGCCAAAACCTCATCATGTTTGGCAACATCCATACATATCACTTCAGCTTTAGCAGCTGACCAAAGTTGAATCAGTTTCTCAACTGCCCATTCTGCACTGGTTGGTAATGGCGTCAAAATCACTTTGTGATTTGCAAAGAGATCGACCTTACCTGCGTGGACACCCGTGTGTTCACTTCCCGCAATCGGATGCCCAGGAACAAACCCTGCTGGTAAATCTTCACCAAATACAGCTTTTGCTGCATCTACGACATTACCTTTTGTACTTCCCACGTCAGTTACAATTGTGGTTTCTGACAAATAAGGTTTAATTTGCTCAAGCACTTTTTGAGTGGCACGCACTGGCAAGGCTAAAACAACTAAATCCGCCCCTTTCACAGCTTCTACAGGATCGGAAAACCCTTCTTGTATTAAGCCAAGTGATTTTGCATCTTCTAAAGTTTTCTGCGAACGTGTAGATGCCACAATAGTTGTCGCCAACTTTTCTGCAACAATAACGCGAGCCAAACTCGACCCAATGAGTCCTAAACCAATAAATGCAACTTTTTTAAATAGGGGTTGTGACATAACTTCAACTTTGCTTTTGCTCAACGTTATTTAAAGCTTTGAGCAATTTGTTTTTTAAGCATAATGACATGTCCATCTTGATACATGTCATTATTCCAACATGAGTGATTAAAGAACAGCAGCAGGATAAGAACCTAAAATACGAAGTTCTTTTACCATTGGACGAATCTCATTAATTGCCGCAGCCACATTTTCCTGATCGATATGGCCTTCTAAGTCAATAAAGAATACATATGCCCATTTTTCAGGTAGTGCTGGGCGAGTTTCAATACTCGTTAAGCTGATATTATGTTTTGCAAACGGCGCTAAAATTTCTAATAAAGCACCTGCACGGTCATGCGCTGAAATTAATAACGATGTTTTGTCATTGCCACTTTGTGGAATTTTTTCACGGCCAATCACTAAGAAACGAGTAGTATTTTCCGGATTATCTTCAATATTGCTATGCAAGATTTCAAGGTTATACATGCCTGCTGCAATATCAGACGCGATCGCTGCTGAATGCCATTCATTGCGAATACGGCGTGCAGCTTCTGCGTTTGAGTTTAAGGCAACACGTTCAACACCCGGATAATGTGCGTCTAACCACTGACGACATTGAGCCAAAGTTTGCTGATGCGCATAAATCTGCTTAATACTATCTTTACGTGTATTTTCAGAAACAAGGAATTGATGATGAATACGTAATTCAACTTCACCAATCACATTTAAATTCGAAGTTTTAAAACAATCTAAAGTATGGTTTACGATACCTTCAGATGAGTTTTCAACCGGAACTACACCGTAATGCGCACTACCCGCTTCTACTTCACGGAATACTTCATCAATAGTGGGTAGCGGACGGACAACCGCATCTTTACCAAAATGTTTAAGTACGGCAGATTGAGTAAAAGTACCTTCTGGTCCTAAAAATGCAATACTTTGCGGAGCTTCTAGAGCAAGGCAAGCAGACATAATTTCACGGAACAAACGGGCCATAGTTACGTCAGATAAAGGCCCTTGATTGCGCTCCATAACTTTACGTAAAACTTGTGCTTCACGTTCAGGACGATAAAACAAAGGATTCTCTTCAGAAGCAAATTTAGCTTTCGCAACAGCTTCAGCAAGGCTTGCGCGGCGATTTAATAACTCTTGAATCTGTTGATCTACGCTATCAATATCTTCGCGAATTTGTTCTAAACTAAGAGAAGTCGTTTTGTTTTGATCATCGTTGATCATTGGAAGGCAGCCTCAGCAAAATCATCTTTTAAACGAGAGTATAACAATAGTCGGCTTTGATTTGTTAGGCAATATGGGTGTATGGGCTTTTTTCATTAATCCGGCTCGAACCTTTGTATAAGATCACTTTATTTGATAATGATTTTCATTTATTATTTGACTTATAACATTTTCTTAACTTTATTATGCTTAAATCTTTTTTCTTTTTATCTTGTAATTTCTTTCTAGGCTCTTTAATAAGTAGTTCCGTTTTGGCTCAAGCCCCTGTAAAAAATCAATCAAAAATCGATTTTCACAACAATCAGGCCCAGTTCCAAATCAAATCTAAAAATACTGGACATGAATACCTTATTCAAATTTATAAACCACCTGTTGCCCCACCCCAACATGGTTATCCGGTACTTTATATATTAGATGGTAATGCAACATTTCCAAGCGCAATGAATATTGCCCAGTCGATTGGATCAGGCTCTGCAAAATTAGGTTTAGATCCGCTCATTATTGTAGCTGTGGGCTATCCTCAGCAAAAAACCTTTGATGTGCAAAAACGCGCTTATGATTACACCCCAAAACCTTCTGCCGAGTTTCAAGCACAAGGTAAATATAAATATGGTGGTGCTGACCAGTTTATTGCTTTTTTAAATAATGAGCTTAAGCCTGAAATCGCTAAACAGTTTCCAATTAATAGCCAACAGCAAAGTCTCTATGGGCATTCTTTTGGAGGATTGTTTGTGCTTTATCATTTTTTTCAAAAACCTACTGCCTTCCAACGTTACTTTGCTGCAAGCCCTTCTCTCTGGTTTGATCAAGGCATGTTATTTCGAGAATTAGAACAATGGCAAAGTCAAAAGCAAACCGTGTTCCCAATGCTGATGACGACAGTCGGTACACATGAACAAGGTGGGCCACATACCCAGTTTAATCAAAGAATTAATAAAGACGATTTCTTTAAAGTCTTAGAAAATAAACGTTCAGACCAATTTACTTATTGGCATTTCAATAATCCTGCTGAACAGCATATCACCAATTTGTATGCGAGCTTACCTAAAGCGCTTATGTTTGCTTCATGCCAAAATCTAGAAAGCTGTAAATCTTTATTCGATGAACCATCGCAGAAAACAGCTAAATAATAAAAAAGCCTACTCAAAGGTAGGCTTTTTTTGAAGCTATTATTAAGCTTTACCGATTAATCCACGTGCTACGATTTCTTTCATAATTTCATTTGTACCGCCGTAAATACGTTGGATACGGGCATCTACAAAGAAGCGTGAAATTGGATATTCAGTCATATAACCATAACCACCAAACAGTTGTAATAGGTTATCCGCCACCTTCATTTGCATATCTGTACTAAAACTTTTCAGTGCTGCAGCCGTCTCAACATCAAGTTTACCTTCTTGATATAAAGCAACATTTCGCTCATAGAAAGCTGTTGTCGCAAGCTCATCAATTTTTGCTTGTGCTAAAACAAAACGAGTATTTTGGAACTGTGAAATAGGTTGACCAAATGCATGACGTTCTTTTACATAAGCGGTTGCCAAATCAATTGCACCACGAATAGCGCCGACCGCTGTCGATGCGATAGCCGTACGTTCGCGCGGTAATTCTTGCATTAAATAAGCAAAACCTTGTCCAGCTTGTCCGAGTAACTGGTTTTTAGGAACCTTAACATTATCAAAAAATAGCTCAGATGTGTCTTGAGAATGCAGACCGATTTTGTCGAGGTTGGTACCTTTTTTAAAACCTTCTAGATGAGTATCTACCAATAATAACGACACACCTTTTGCACGTGCTTGGGGATCAGTTTTTACTGCAAGCACCACAAGGTCAGCATGTTGTCCATTTGAAATAAATGTTTTTGAACCATTTAGCAAATAATGGTCATCTTGCAAAATGGCGCTAGTACGCATTGATTGTAAATCCGAACCCGCTCCAGGTTCAGTCATACCAATTGCACCAACCACTTCACCTGTCACCATTTTCGGTAACCAATATTGTTTTTGCTCTTCTGTCCCGATGTGCAAAATATACGGTGCAGCAATCTCAGAGTGACAAGAAATAGCAGTTGATAATGCGCAAAATCCAGCACGAGCCGATTCTTCAACTAACATTAATGAATAATACGTTGGGACGCCATAACCACCATATTCTTCTGGTACATCCACACATAAAAAGCCATTTTCGCCCAGTTGAGACCAAACTGAACGTGGCATAATTCCTTCACGTTCCCATTGGTCATAATGTGGAGCAATATGCTCATTCATAAAACGTTTAAAATTATCACGGAATAATTCTAAATCTGCATCATATGCCAACATAATATTTTCCTTCGGCTTTATTGTTTTATCGAATCTCATTGCTGTGCATGCTAATCATTTTTTACACAACTGTCATGGCTTAGCTGCTCATTTAAACTGTACTTTTCAGTCAGCCAATAAAAAAGGAAGCCAAAGCTTCCTTTTTTTATATAGGTAGATCCGAATTAATCTAAACCTTCTGCAACCTGAGGATTTTTTGGAGCCAACATTTTTCTGTCAACTTCATCTGGGTTGTTTAAAGCATCATTGAGCTTATCTTTGTCTAAAGCACCCACCCATTTTGCAACTACAATCGTTGCCAAAGAGTTACCAACAAGATTGGTTAAAGCACGTGCTTCTGACATGAAGCGGTCAATACCTAAAATCAATGCCAAACCAGCTACCGGAATATGTCCTACTGCAGATAAAGTTGCTGCCATAACAATAAAGCCAGAGCCTGTTACACCCGCTGCACCTTTAGATGAGATTAGAAGTACCAACAACAAAGTAATTTGATGTTGAATATCAAGCTGTGTATTCGTTGCCTGAGCAATAAAGATTGCAGCCATAGTCAAATAGATTGACGTACCATCAAGGTTAAATGAATAACCTGTTGGAATAACTAAACCAACAACCGACTTTTCACAACCTGCAATTTCAAGTTTACGGAGCATGCGTGGTAAGACCGACTCAGAAGAAGATGTACCAAGTACAATTAATAACTCTTCACGAATCAGGCGAATCATTTTCAGAATACTGAATCCACTAATGCGGCTGATTGTACCCAAAATTAAGAAAATAAAGAGTAAACACGTAATATAGAAGCAGATAATGAGCTGGCCTAACTGTACCAGTGAACCTACACCATATTTACCGATAGTAAACGCCATTGCCCCAAATGCACCAATTGGCGCAAGCTTCATAATCATATTCACAATGTTAAAGAACACGTGTGCAATTTGATCAATTAACTTTAAAACTGGGCGTCCTGCATCACCTAACTTATGAAGCGCGAAACCAAATAGGATTGCAAAAAGAAGGACCTGTAAGATTTCACCATTTGCAAATGCACCAACCACCGTATCCGGGATGATGTGCATCAAGAAATCAATGGTAGATTGTGACTCACCAGAAGTGACGTATTTTTGGATACCTGAAGTGTCCAGAGTTGCAGGATCAACATTCATTCCTACGCCTGGCTTTGCAATGTTAATCACCACAAGGCCAATCAGAAGCGCGATTGTTGAAACGATCTCGAAGTATAACAATGCAACACCGCCAGTTTTACCAACTGACTTCATACTTTCCATACCAGCAATACCACTTACTACTGTACAGAAAATAACAGGTGCGATGATCATTTTAATCAAACGAATAAAAGCATCACCTAATGGCTTGAGTTGCTCACCTAAACCTGGAATATGTTGTTCAACACCATTAACAATTTGCGTTGTACTTGGTGAGAAATGCCCTACCAAAACACCCGCAATAATCGCAATAATCACTTGAAAATAAAGTGATTTATAAATCGGTTTTTTAGCCATAACTTTACTTCAATCTATATTTCCAAGTCCGTTGGAAATATCAAAATGAAACGTCTATTCTTTACGAATACACAGCCCTAACCTTTCACATGAACACCGCAAAAGGGAAATGGTTTTTTAGAAACAAAAAACCTTCCTACTACCTCAATGAAAACAAAAAACTGTTTTCTAAAACAGGAGAATACCTGAAGTTTCTAACTACTTTGAGTAGCTAGAAATAACCTCTTACTTTTTCAATAAAAAGCTGAAGATATAGGAGAATCACAGAAAATTATGATATGAGTGCTCAAAAAAGCACATGAAGTTTACTCGAATTAAATAACGATTCGATTAAAATTTTGGCTAATACGCACAAAAAATACTCATGCAGCCTTAAGACTTTAGTATGAGAAACACTTTTGATATTTTTTCATCAGTTTTTTATGTCATATTGATAAGTCCTTGTAGACATTTCATTTTGAGCTGCCTACTCCCCTTATTTTTACTGTTTTGAATTGCCATGAATACTAAACGTAATATCTATAAAGATGCCGAACATCCCTTTGCTCAATATGTCCGTATTTTAGGTAAGGGGAAAACTGGATCTCGCTCACTGAGTTATGAAGAAGCCTATCAGGCTTTTACTATGATTTTAAAAGGCGAAGTTCTTGACGTTCAGTTAGGTGCTTTTTTAATGCTGCTACGTGTTAAAGAAGAATCGATTGATGAACTTGCAGGTTTTGTACAAGCCACCAAAGACCAGCTTCATTTTGCATCTTTAGAAGTTGACTTAGATTGGTCATCTTATGCTGGTAAACGTAAACATTATCCTTGGTTTTTATTAGCGGCTCTTACCCTTGCTCATCACGGTTATAAAATCGTAATGCATGGCGCTTCCGGACATACCATTAACCGAGTTTATACCGAACAAGTTTTGGAATATTTAGATTATAAAATTTGCCATTCTGAACAAGAAGTTTGCACCCAATTGGCAGAACAAAATTTCGCTTACCTACCCTTAGAAGTAATTTCACCGGTTTTAAGCGAACTAATTTCTCTAAGAAATGTCATGGGTTTGCGTTCGCCTATTCATACTTTAGCCCGTTTAATTAATCCTTTTAACGCTAAAGCCACCTTACAAGCCATATTCCATCCTGCTTACAGAACTTCCCATCAGCATAGTGCACTTCGCTTAGGCTATCAAAATAGCGCAGTTATTAAGGGCGAAGGCGGCGAATTTGAGCGAAACCCAGACGCAAAAACGCTGATTTGCGGAATTAAAAATGGTGAACTCTATGAGCATGAGTTGCCAAAGCTTACGCCTGAACGTAGCCCAATTGAAGAAGAGTTAGACTTAGCAACCTTTAAAGCTGTCTGGCTTGGGCAACAGCATCATGAATATGGGGAAATGGCCGTAACAGAAACCATGGGTATTGCGTTATATACCATGGGTGTGGTTTCTAATTTCGAGGAAGCGATGCAAAAAGCAAAAGTATTATGGGAAACACGAAATATAAACTCAGAAAGCTAAATATAGTCCATACAGCCTTATATAGCATGTTTTTCCTATATCACTGCATATAGGCTTTTATTACTTTTGAAGGATCAAAAGTAACCAAAAATCCTCTGTATCACTGACGATACTTCCTTGTATCGCAGTGATACGGGCGACATCCATGTCGCCCACACGATAGCAAATACTAACTAAGATTTATTCTAAAAGTGATTTTAAACAAAACGAATCGGTTTAAATTCAGGCTCATGCTTGTGATGATCATCTTCACAAACCTCGCCCTCTTCTTTTGTACCACGGTCAATATAACCACTACGCTGTTCTTCTGGTAAGTTCTTTAACTCCCAAGCAATAACAGCTTGCATACATGTTTCACGCTGTTCTTTCGTTAAAGCAACACCATTTGGCCATTTACCAATTTCTACTGCTGTTTTTAAACGCTCTACAATCTCAGGGTTTAAAACAGATAGCATTTGTTCAATATTCATGATTCATCTCTTTGAAAAGATTCAAAATCTTGGTTCCAACCCAATTTGGTACGACAAGCCATATAGAAATCATAACCAGGTGGGTGTAATAAACTTAATTTAAATGGGTGTTTGCGGATGTGCAAACTATCACCGACATTGAGAGAGACACTATGTTGTCCATCTGCACTTACCATCGGTAATACCCGATTTTCGCGAATGACGATTTTAATTTCACTTTGCCCACCAACTACGATTGGGCGTGAAGATAATGTATGGGGATGCATAGGAACTAATGCAATAGCATCCATACTTGGATGTAAAATTGGACCACCACCTGATAAAGCATAAGCAGTTGAACCGGTTGGTGTCGAAACAATTAAACCATCACTATGCTGGCGATAAACATATTGCCCATCGATATTGAGTTCAAAATCGATCATATGTACCGACTTACCAGAGTGTAGTACGACATCATTTAAAGCAATTGCATCATAAATGACTTCACCATTGGTACGTACTTCCATTTCAAGCAAGAAACGGCGATCAAGCTGGAAATGACCTTGTAAAACCTGATCAAGCTTAAAAATAGCTTCCGAAGGCTTAATATCGGTTAAAAAACCTAAACGTCCACGGTTAATCCCGATTACAGGCGTATTGTAGCGCACTAAAGCTCTGGCTGCATGAAGCAATGAACCGTCACCGCCTACAACAATCACCAAATCAGCGACTTCACCTAATAAGTGACGACTAACGACTTGCGCATGATCATAGGGCACTAATTCGGCAGTTTCCTGATCAAAAATGGGGTTTAGGCCTAAACTTAGCAAATGGTCATGAATTAAACATAGTGTTTCTACAACTGATGATTTATCTGGTCGACCAATTAACCCGACGTTTCTGAAGGACTTATGTGAAATTTGCACGAATGAGTAAGCTCCGCTGCGATTCTACGCTATCATAACATTAACCAGATTAATTTAAAAAAACATAACAACAAGATACTGTAAAATTCAATCTAAGTTTTCCATTTATTCACAGTTTTATCATTGCAAATTGATGACAAGCTATCGCATCATTAACGCATTGTTTAGGGTTTTATCTCATTTATATGAAGTTTGAACGTGGTATCGGTTTCTTCGCGCTAATTTTTTCCATTTTGGTGATTGGTGCTTTTATTGCTCTTAGTATCTATCTGATTCGTTTAGATAATATTATACGTGAAAAATTTGAAGGACAGCGCTGGGACATTCCGGCCAAGGTGTTTGCTCGACCTTTGGAAATTTATAATAATGCGCCAATTACTCAAGCAAATTTCACCCAAGAATTAAAATTACTAGGTTACAAAACTTCAAGTAATTATGACAAGTCTGGAACCTATGTTGCTCAAGGCAGCAACATGTATGTCCATACACGTGGTTTCGACTATGGCGACAGCGTAGAGCCTGAACAGGTTTTAGAACTGAGTTTTGCAAACGACCAAGTTGTAGAAGTTCGCAGTACAAAACCGTCATCAACTGGGGTTGCCCGTTTAGAACCTTTATTAATTGGGGGCATTTATCCTCAACATAATGAAGACCGCGTTTTGATTAAGCTTAATAGTGTTCCTAAACCACTTATTGAAGCTTTAATTTCTACAGAAGACCGTAACTTTTATCATCACCACGGTATTTCAATTCGTGGTACAGCACGTGCTTTGGTAAGTAATGTAACTGGAGGACGTCGCCAAGGTGGTTCGACCCTCACCCAACAGTTAGTCAAAAACTTCTATCTAACTCCTGAACGCACACTTAAACGTAAAGTTAATGAAGCATTAATGGCTTTACTTATTGAGTTGCATTACAGCAAAGATGAAATTTTAGAAGCATATTTAAATGAAGTGAATTTAGGTCAAAACGGTAACTATTCAATCAATGGTTATGGATTGGCCTCTCAGTTTTATTTCGGTTTACCACTACGTGAGCTTAATGTTGCACAACAAGCTTATTTAGTCGGTTTGGTTCAAGGTCCATCTTTATATAACCCTTGGAAAAACCCTGAAGGGGCAAAAAATCGTCGCGATACAGTATTAAATAACATGCGTGTCATGGGGTATTTAACTCAAGCAGAGTATGAAACTGAAATTGCGCGCCCTTTAAATGTTCTAAGCAAGCCAAGCCTAGGTCCAGCAAAATTCCCTGACTTTTTAGATATTGTGCGTCGTCAATTACGTACCGAATATCAGGAAAGTGATTTAACCAATCAAGGATTACGTATTTTTACGACCTTGGACCCAATTGCTCAAACACAAGTTCAAAACGCCTTTAAAGCTTCTGTAGAGCGCTTAGCTAATAGCAACCCTGCTCGCTTGAAAAACCTTCAAGGGGCTGTACTGATTGCCCATCCTGAAAATGGCGAATTAATTGCAGCTGTCGGGTCAACGCAAGACTTTACTGGTTTTAACCGTGCCTTAGATGCAAAACGCCAAGTCGGTTCTTTATTGAAACCTGTCATTTATTTGAGCGCAATTGAATCTGGACGTTATAACTGGGCAAGCCAGATTGAAGACGCTCCAATTAGCGTTCCAGTAGACGGCGGTAAAAGTTGGACACCGAAGAATTATAGCGGCGGTGGACATGGAATTGTGAGTTTAAGTGAAGCCTTAGCAAATTCTTATAACCTTTCTGCTGTGCGCTTAGGTCAAGAGTTCGGGTTATCTACATTTACCAATAACTTAAGAAAATTTGGTGTTGAATCGACAATCCCGGCCTACCCTTCTATTTTCCTGGGTGCAGTTAATATGTCACCAATGGAAGTACTTGGTATTTATGAAAACTTTGCTACAGGCGGTTTCAAATATCCGACTCGTGCGATTCGTTCTGTTGTAGATGCAAATGGACGTTTACTTGATCGTTATGGTCTAAACGTACAACAAACCATTGATCCATCTGTCGGTTATATCATGAACTATGGTTTACAACAGGTCATGTCATCAGGTACAGGACGTGCAGCCTATAACAGCTTATCTCCAGCTTTAAAATTAGCGGGTAAATCAGGTACGACTAACGATACACGTGACTCATGGTTTGCTGGCTATTCAGGTAATCATGTTGCAGTAGTATGGTTAGGTTTAGATGACAATAAAGTAACTGGTTTAACAGGTTCATCTGGTGCATTACCAGTATGGATTAATGTGATGAAACAATTACGCCAGACACCAGTAAACTTACGTCAACCAGACTCTGTACAATGGCAATGGATTGACCGTGCATCGGGTGACTTATCGGCACAAGCTTGTGATGGTGCCATGTATATTCCAATGCTAGCGCATACAGTCCCACATCGTGCTACGCCATGTGGAGCACCGTATTATCAAGTTGATCCAACATATACGCCACAAAGTGATAACACAATTCCTGAGCCTCAGGATGATAATACCGACAGTTATATTCGTGAAAGTGAAAACCAGATGGAACAAGATCTGTCGAATAACACACGAATCATTTCAAGTGGTAGTTATAACAACTAAGCGTTAACAGGAAACAGGATATGTTAAAGAAAGGTGTTTTTTATATTGGTGCTGTACTTATGGTCGGCTGTACAACTTTACCAGATCATTCAGCTCCAAAAGAGAAAACACCTCCTGTTTCTGAAAAGAAGAAGTCCGAGTCCTCATCTGGTGTAAAAATTACACCTTATGATCATCCGGAAATTCAACGAAAAAGCTTACAAGTAATTGTTCCTCAGCAGAAAAAGCCGCAACGCTTTAATGATGATGGAAGCCAGTTACCCGCTTTTAAAACTTTAATGCAAAAAACCGAGCAGGCTTACAAAAACCAACAATGGTCCGAGGCTGAGCGCTACGCTCTTCAAGCACAGCGTTTAGCGCCACAGGCAGCCGAGACCTATTTATTTCTGGCATTAACTGCAAATCATAAACAGCAATATTCTAACGCTGAGTCTCTTGCAAGACGTGGTTTAAGCTTTGCGCAGAGTCAAGCCATGAAAAAACAACTTTGGTTGGTCATTTTAAAAGCTGGACAACAGCGCAATAACCCAAAAACTGTTCAAGAAGCACAACAAGCATTGAAAGCTTTCTAGCTTTTAATGCTTTATTTCTTATTAAAAATTACGAATACCCGCCAAGCCATATGCACCATGTTGTTGTGCTGTGGCTAAATCCTCAGGACTCATGCCTCCCAAAGCAAATACGGGAATTTGGCACTTCTCAACTAAATCAGCAAAACGATCCCATCCTAATGCACTAACTTCCGGATGAGTAGCCGTCACTTTTACAGGACTAACAAAAACGGCATCACAGCCAATTTGCTGAGCATGTTGTAAAGAAACTGCATCGTGACAAGCAGCAATAAAACGTACTCCTACCTCTAAGTCACCTTTATGTAAACTCATGAGCTGAGATTGTTTTAAATGAACAGTCTTGATCTGTTTTTTTAACTCGGGGTTCAATTGCTGCCAAATATCTACATTTATAATTAAATTTGATCGTTGCCCTTCATCTAAGGCCGTTAATTGTTCTACTTCTCGCGGGCCAAATTCATCTTCTATACGCCAATACAATAAAGCATTACTATTTGCTACAGATGTAAGTGTATGGCTAATTTTAATAAAATGAGGCCAATATAATCTTTTAATAATGTCTTTATTAGCTTTCGGGAAGTTTAGGTGAAGTAGCTGTTCACGTGTGTACCATGTCCAAGGCTGATGAATAAGATTTAATAACTCATCAGGTACATAACTATGGAACAAATGAAGGTTGACGATAATGTCATCATATTCATGGTGAATATAATCAAATTGATGCCAATCTTTTAAACCAATACCGACTTCTTCATAAATTTCACGGCGGCAGGCTTCTTCAGGCATTTCACCCTGCTCTACCTTTCCACCAGGAAACTCATGCTTTCCACCTTGATGCTGCTGTTCACCACGCCATCCCACTAATATTTTTCCACGATGAATTAAGATAGCTATTGCGACATCGACAATCGGTTTGGGCATTTTTCTACTCACTAAAATTTTTCACAAGTGTAAGCAAATTTTATCAATTTATAAAATCTTTAAAATCTCATTGACAGATCTATTCGATAATGATTATCATTTAAATCGTTCAAGAATATACCACGGAGCACAACAAATGAACGCACCTTTTAGCTTATTTACACGCAATACAGATTCAGCTCATGCCTTACCAATGCTGCATTCTAACAACCTATTCGCCTTAGGTCGTGAAATTCGAATTATGCATGCTGGCGAGGAATATCGTTTACGCCTTACTCGCAATAACCGTCTCATTTTAACTAAATAAGAACGATCCTCGCGTTTCAATAATATTCGTGGGAAAACAAAAAATGGATAGCATGGGCAACCATGCTATTTTTGTATTTCACGGTTAAAAGGTAGTATTACTTCAACTTTTAAGCCACCTTGGCTTGCATGCATAAAATGTAATTCCCCACCATGGAGTTGAATAATTTTTTTAGTAATTGATAACCCTAACCCTGAGCCTTGTTGCTTTGTCCCTAATACACGAAAAAAACGCTGTCCTAAACGCCTTAAGACCTCATCATCCACACCATTCCCCGTATCTTCTATAGAAATCTTCAGCTTTTGCTGGTACTGGCTTAGCTCAACATGAATAGCACCCAAAGCCGGACTATAACGAATAGCGTTATCAAATAGATTTCTAAAAGCAATAAACATGAGCTCTTCATTTGCAAATGTTTTGGTTTCATTTGACAGAATGTTTGTCTCAATTACCATGTGTTTGGCTTGTGCATCAATATTTACTGTATCTATCACTCTAGCTAATACATGATTTAAATCAACGACACTCTTAGAGAGTTCTAATTGCTCTGTTTCATTAGGTTCCAAGCGAGCGAGTAACAATAAATTTTCCAGTATTTTTGTACTTCTTGAAACGTCTTCTTGAATACGCTCAAAATCATGATCAAGCTCTGGAATATGCTGATATTTCCGTTGCAACACCTGAAGACGCATTTGTATGGCTGATAAAGGTGAACGTAATTCATGTGAAGCATCTGCAGTAAAACGCTGTTCAGCAACCAGTGCCCTTTGTAGCCTTGCAAGTAGCTGATTTAAAGCATCAATCACAGGCTGAATTTCTGTAATAACATCTGGTTCTTGAATTGGCTCTAAGTTTGAGGCAGTTTTTTGAGCAATACGTTTAGAGAGTAAATTCAGCGCAGCCAATTGTTGTTCGGTACGCCAACTTACAATAACCCACTGTAGTAACCAGAACAGCACCATAAGGCCACTATATCCAGCAAGTGCTTTCAATACCTCTTCAATGCGTGTACTAATGGGCTGAAAAACTTCAACTTGTAGTTGAGAATCTTCTTGTTGTGCAGCCAGACTACGCCATAATTGGCCATCAAACCAAAAATATGAAAAACCTTCTGATAAGTTACCTTTTTCAAAAAGTTCATGCTGATAGGTATGAGAATGGGTAAGCACCTGACCTGTATCTAATAACTCATATTGAATATCAAACTCATCACTCAGCTCATCAAACTGCTTCATCGAGTGTTTAGAAAGGTCAGAAACCAGTAAGGTATCTGAAATTTCATCCATGATTTCATCTTGTACTGACATGTTGTGATAAATCGAAAATATAGTGAGTAAACTTAATGCCAGTAGCCCCACCACAATACTGCTCCACATGGTGGTTTTAACCAGTTGTGACTGCAAGGATGAACGATTTGATCTCATTTTAAGTCTCCCATACGGTAGCCTAGCCCCCGTATGGTTTTAATACTGCTGCTTCCGATTTTCTTTCGAAGTTGGTAAATAAAAACTTCGATTGCGTTACTCTCGATTTCCTCGCCCCATGCATAAAGTGCTTCTTCTAATTGATCACGGGTAATAATATGCTCAGGATGAACCATAAGTTTACGTAATATTTGAAATTCTTTTGCTGTTAAATCGATAGTTTTACCAGCACATAATACAACTTTCGCTTGTGTATCAAGTTGCAAATCACCCCAAGTTAAAATCGATTGCTGACTCAGAGTTTGTTTACGTAATTGAGCACGGATGCGAGCCGATAATTCTTCTAGGCTAAATGGTTTAACCAAATAATCATTTGCACCTAAATCAAGCCCTTCTACGCGGTCATGAATACTGTCACGTGCAGTAATAAAAATCACGGGAACGTTTTTTTGTTTGTGGCGGATGGTTGTTAAAACTTTTTCACCAGCCAGTTGGGGCAAGCCCCTATCAAGCAAAATGCAGTCATAATCATGCTGCTCAATTGCTGTAAGGGCATAATCACCTCTTTCGACCCAGTCTACTTGATAACCGTCTAATTCTAACCATGATTGAATACTTTCAGCTTGAGAGCGATCATCTTCTGCAAGCAAAATTCTCATCTGTTTTTCCTGTTATATCCTGATTGGATGTTGCCAAGTCTTTATAAAAAAAGCAAAGCCGCATGATTTAAATGCGGCTAAAAGGAATAAATGTAGAAATTAATTTATTAGAACTGGACCTGATCCACATCAATTTCTACACGTTTTAAAGGCTTATAATCTATGTCTACTTCACCAATTAAAGTCACATTTGTATTGGCTGAAACAGGACGTCCTTGCCAAAGCTCATCATCTACATCAATTGTAATGCTACCGCTCTTATCGCGGAATTGATATTTTTCATCACCTAAAGATTTTACGACCTGACCATGTAATTTTACAGGCGTATTATCTTTTGATGCTAACGCTTGTTTCACTGTAGTAACTGTCGCTGGAGCAATAGCTGCCTGATTCACAGGCGTATTTGCTACAACCACACCCGCAGTTGCCATACCCGTAGTCATCAAAATTACTTTAAGCATTTTCATAAAATTACCCTCTGTTATTTGGTTTACCCTTGGAATAAAACAATTACGCCATCGATAGATGAGGTGAATCTTAAGAAAAATTTAATTTAATGGAACAACTCGCAATACCTCTTCCAAGGTGGTCAAACCTTCAATAACTTTGCGAGCTCCTGCAATTCTTAAAGGCTCTACACTTTCTTTTTTAGTTTGACTTCTTAATTCATTTAATGTCGCATGACTGCTAATAAGATGCTTAAGCTCAAGACTAACTGGCATAAACTCATAAATGCCGATTCGACCTTTATAACCCGTATGCCGGCACTCTTCACAACCTACCGCCCGATAAACTTTTTCTGGCATTTCCATAATGTAGTCAAATGTTAGGTGCTGCCATTCATCTTCATTAATATGAGTTTGTTGTTTGCAGTTTGGGCAAAGCTTACGCACTAAGCGCTGTGCCAATACACCTAAAATAGTCGCGGCTGTTAAAAATGGTTGTACACCTAAATCATGTAAACGGGTCAAACTAGACGGCGCATCATTGGTGTGTAAAGTTGATAATACCAAGTGGCCTGTGAGTGCAGCCTGAATGGCCATATTCGCAGTATCTTGGTCACGAATTTCCCCAATCATAATAATGTCTGGGTCTTGTCGCATAAGCGCACGCACACCATCTGCAAAGCCCAGTTCAATTGCATGATTGACCTGCATTTGGTTAAAACTAGGCTCTAGCATTTCAATCGGATCTTCAATGGTACAGACATTGACCTGCTCGGTTGCAAGCTGTTTTAAAGAAGAATATAACGTTGTAGTTTTACCAGAACCTGTTGGCCCCGTAACTAAAATAATGCCGTGACTATTTTGCGTAATACGCTGCCATTGCTGTAATAAAGACTGGTCAAAACCCAATTGCTGAAAGGAACGTACTAACACATCTGGATCAAAAATACGCATAACCAGTTTTTCACCAAACGCTGTTGGTAAGGTAGATAGACGTAGTTCGGTTTCTTGGCCTTTCGGCGTACGTGTTTTTAATCGACCATCTTGCGGTTTACGCTTTTCTGCTACATTTAGCCGCCCTAAAATTTTAATCCGAGAAATCACGGCGGTCAGAGTATTTGAAGGCATGTTATAAATGGTATGTAAAACACCATCGATACGGAACCGAACTTTGCCATTGTCTTTACGCGGTTCCATGTGAATGTCACTGGCGCTCTGTTCAAATGCAAATTGCAATATCCAGTCGACCAATTTCACAATATGCTGATCATTGGCATCAGGGTTTTGGCTATCACCAAGTTGTAAAAGCGCCTCTACACCTTTGTTATCACGGTCATGAGCCGCATCTTTTTGAGCTGAGTTTACTGCTCGGCTGACTTGATAATATTCTCGTAAATAACGTTGTAATTGCTCGGGGTTGAGAAATACACGTTCAATTTTTTTTGGTGCTAAACTCTTCTCTAGATTATTTAGCCAGTCTGTTTGAAAAGGCTGGTCTGTTCCTATCACAATTCGGTCCGCATGGACTTCTACAGCTAAAATATGATTACGGATCGCAAACTCTTGCGACATGACTTGAGTTAAAGCACTCACATCTGCCTTTAAAGGATCAATCACAAATAAAGGTAATTGCGCCCGATCTGCAAACCATTGGCACAGACGGTTTAAACTTAAATGTGCTTGTACATGGTGTTGGTCTTTTAAATTAAAATGTGCAATCCACTGTAATGGATGCCATTTCAACTGATCTTTTTGCCTATTTGTGGTTTGTACAAGTAACTTATCTCGTTCAGTGATACGGCCTTCTTGTAATAGTTGTTCTAGACACCAATGTGTGTCTATTTCTACATGTATATTCATGTGTTTTCCCCAATATATTTTTATAATATATCAGAGAAGGTTTAGATTTAGCCCGTCTAAAAAACCCAAGTTTAGCTTTTAAATATCTTTGAACTTCAAATAATTAATCCAATTCTCAACTTAGTATTTTTTTGTGTCGTAGATCATATTTATAAAGATGCTTATTGTGATAGTTTGATTAAAAAAGAGACTAGGCTCAATACAAGAAAAAGCATAAACTAAAATGGAATACATGATTTTTAAATGACTGACATCTACATATAACAATAAACCAAAGAGGAAGTATTATGAATCTTCCAATGACAATGTCATTACAAACCGTATCTTTTGAAGAGTTTATTACCACCATTGCGGCTGCATTAGGCTGCGGCTTATTGGTAGGTCTGGAGCGCGAACGAAGTAAGTTAAAACACGAATATAAAACTTTCGCAGGTTTTCGATCTTTTGCAATTAGTTCTCTACTCGGAGCAATTTGTTTTTTATTTGGTCCCGCAATCGGGATTGTAGGCGCTCTACTTATAGGCGCGATCAGTATTGTATCTCTTAAAAATCAACCAAATGACCCCGGTGTCACCACAGAACTTGCCTTTATTATGACTTACTTTATTGGGGCACTTTGTATCTGGAATATTTCTTTAGCTGCGGGACTCGCCGTCATCATGACGATTATTTTATTAGCAAAACAATCAATGCACGGCATTGCCAGTCAATGGATTACCGAATCAGAGTTGCGCGACGGGATTTTTTTACTTGCTCTACTTCTAATTGCTTTACCCTTAGTTCCCAATAAACCTTTTTGGGGACCCGTTCTAAACCCTCATGTGATTTTAAAGTTACTGACGTTGATTTTATTTGTACAAGCCCTCGCACATATTGCAAAGCGGCTTTTATCCTCTAAAAATGCCTTATTACTTTCTTCTTTAGCCTCGGGTTTTGTTTCAAGTACTGCCACCATCGCGAGTCTAGGCTTAGAAGTACGCTCTGGTCGCGCGAATGCAAAAACAAATGCAGGTGCAGCGTTAATGTCATGTGTTTCCACATTGGTACAAACCTTAATTATTGTCATCGGTATAAGTTTGGCGTGGTTCAAACTCATTATATTTCCAACGCTCATTGCATTGGCTTTTTTAGCGGTATGGGCCTTCATTCTATTACGTAAGGCAGAACCCAGTACGACTTCATCTGAACTCGATACCAGAATGTTCAGCTTAAAAGAAGCGATTATTATTGCTGGGACACTTACGCTCATTCAGGCAGGGGTTTATGGTCTAAGCCTATATTTAGGTAATGCAGGCTTAATCGCAGGGACACTACTTGCCTCTTTGTTCGAAATACATGCCGCTATTGCAGCAGTGATTGTACAAGGTGAACCAAATAACTCTCAGACGTCGTTATTAATCGCGTTCATGGGTGGCTTTGCTGTTCATGCAATTGCCAAGAGCATTAACTCTGCCATTTCGGGTGGACTGCATTATGCCCTTGCTTTCATACCTGCCCAAATTTTGCATATGACAATATTTATTAGCTTGCTCTGGATGAACATACATTGGTTCTAAAATTTATTACACGAGCGATGTGTCTTTCACCATATCAACAACTGTAATGACATTGCCATTAACTTTAAAATGAATATCAAAATTCGAAAATTTCATTTTATAGACTCGTTCAGGGTCTTCTTGATAGGCAGGTCTAGGATCTAATGACAATACTTGTTCTAATTCATCAAGATATTGTGCATTAATTTCTTTATTTTTAAAAAGAGACTGCTGGGTAGACAATGCATTTTCAGACCATAAGACCGATTTTCGTTCTGGTTCGGCCTGCGCATAACCACTTTGAGCATCAACAATAGCATCTGAATATTGAATATAAGGCTTAATATCTAAAATTGGCGTGCCATTTAATAAATCACTGCCAGTAACATAAACTCTTAATGATTTACCGACTTTTTCAACCTTGTTTAAACGTACTACAGATAAGCCTATAGGTGCTGGACGATACATACTACGTGTTGCAAACACACCAATTTTTTCATTGCCCCCTAGACGTGGTGGGCGAACTTGAGGCCGAAATTTAGTTGCAGTCTCCTGATTTTTATTGTCATGAAACTGCCAGATGAGCCAAAGATGACTAAATTGTTCGATTCCCTCAAAAGCTAATAAGTCATTATAAGGTTCTACCATTTTGATATAAGACTCGATATTGACCAAATTAGGCTGACGTGGAATACCAAATTTTTCTCGAAAAGGTGAGCACATGTGCCCGACTATTGGGAGGGTGACAGAATTCATCATCACTTTTTCTTATAAACACAATTAAATATATTCAGTTTATCGGGAATGAAATTAGATTAGAATAGCAACCTGTTTTCTTTTAATCGTGATCGAGACCTTTAATGGCTGCTTTTAACGTTGAACGCATTACTCATGTGCACCACTGGAATGACACCCTTTTCAGTTTTAAAACTACACGCGACGCTAGCTTACGTTTTAAAAATGGTCAGTTCGTGATGATCGGACTTGAAGTGAATGGCAAACCGTTAATGCGTGCATATTCGATTGCAAGTGCGAACTACGAAGAAGAGTTAGAATTCTTCTCGATTAAAGTACAAGACGGTCCTTTAACTTCGATTTTGCAAAAAGTACAAGTTGGCGACGAAATTTTAGTTTCTAAAAAACCAACAGGTACATTGGTTCATGATGACCTTTTACCTGGTAAAAACTTGTACCTATTATCTTCTGGTACTGGTCTTGCTCCATTCTTGTCAATTATTCGTGACCCAGAAACTTACGAACGCTTTGAAAAAGTAATCGTAGTTCACGGTACACGTTATATTTCTGAATTAGCTTATCAAGACCTAATCTTGAACGAATTACCAAACAATGAGTTCTTTGAAGAATTAGGTATTAAAGACAAACTTGTTTACTACCCTACCGTTACTCGTGAACCTTTCCATACTCAAGGCCGTGTAACAACTGCAATTGAAACTGGTGCTTTATTTGAAAAAATTGGTTTACCACGTTTCAACCGTGAAACTGACCGCGCAATGCTTTGTGGTAGCCCTGCATTCTTGAAAGATGTTGCTGCGTTACTTGACCAACACGGTTTAGTTGAATCACCTCGTATGGGTGAAATGGGCGACTATGTCATTGAACGTGCGTTCGTAGAAAAATAAGATTTTTTCTAATTAAAAAACCGAGGCAAAGGCCTCGGTTTTTTATTTCTGTTTTTACAACTTAATCGTACCGTCGATACAAGTAACAGCAGCTCCACCCACTAAAATTTTATCTTGATGTAATTCAAGTTGAAGCTGTCCTTCACGCCCTAAAGCTTGCCCCTGAGAAGAAAGCACCACATCATTTTGCGCAGGCAAAATACCATGGTAACGAATGAAAGATGCCACGCTACCATTACCGCTACCACAAACAGGATCTTCGTTAACTCCATATGCCGGAGCAAATGAACGAACTTCTATGCGCTTTTGCTCATTACTTTCTTCATAAAATCCATAAATTGTAGAGCCTGTTACTTTCATCTCTAAACTAAATTGCTTTAAAGCATTTAGATCAGGCTGACTTGCCAAAACAGCCTTAGCATTAACAGCTTGCAATACAACCCAGCGGGCTCCGACATCCACCAATGCGGCATTCCATTGAGTATTGATTTTACATTTTAAAATCTCGGCCAACTTCTCAGTTTGCAGTGCATCTAATAGTGTAATTTTAGGTTTAGGTAACTCAAAGGAAATATGATTTGAGTCATTCACGGTCAGCGTCACCAAACCAGCAGCGCACTGCTGTACCAGCTGACCTTCTTTCGCTTTAATTAGACCTGCCTCAAGCAAAGCATAGGCTGTACCAATGGTAGGGTGTCCTGCAAACGGCAACTCACTTTGTGGAGTAAAGATTCGAACCTGATAGTCAGCTTGTGAATCAGTGGCTGGCAATACAAATGTGGTTTCAGAAAGATTGGTCCAGTTCGCAATGGCTTGCATCTGCTCAGACGTTAAGGTACTGGCGTCCATAATGACCGCAACGGGGTTTCCTTTAAATGCTTGTGAAGTAAAAACATCAACTTGTTTAAATGCAACAACAGACATAGACCACTCCTACTGATTTTGTAATTTAAAATATGGCTTTAAATCCTCACCATTTTTTGATCTTACTGTTTTATTTTTAATGGTCACAGTATCAGTTAATATGAAAAATAACAGACACAGTTCTTAAAACTAAATCCTCCATTAAAAGCATTAATCTAAATTAATCACAATATTTGAGTTAAATATGAGATCACTATAAAGTGTATCCATTGCTTTTGCTTTTTAATAAATTGATATGTACAAATATAAAAAGTGAGTGATGACCTTACTCTTCAAATTCAGAATGGCAGGCAACCTGTGGGTTCTCGGTTGCCATCAATTCGAGACTGTGCCCAACATTATCAAGTTAGTATTAACACCGTAAAGGAAGCTTATCGGAAGCTTGAAGACCAAGGTTTAATTTCTGTTCGCCCACAGTCTGGCTACTATGTTTGTCATGCACCTTCAAACTTGCCAGATCTTGAGGAGCGTTATATCAGTGAAGAAAAAGTGCCCCTTTCAGGAATTAGCTGTTTTCTCGCTCAAATTGTTAAAAAGCAGATGGACCCCGACTATATCAATTTGGCCCTAGCTTGCCCATCTGGTGAAAACTTCTACCCGATTGAACGCTTAAAACGCTTAACTGCTCAAGTTTTACGGACACAGCCGGATATTTTTAAAAGCTATACTTTACCGCCCGGCTCTATACGTTTACGTACTCAAATTGCTAGACGTAGTTTACAGCTTGGTATGTTTCTATCCGCAGATGACATTGTGCTGACTCATGGCACCATGGAGGCTTTAAGTCTCGCGATTATGGCAACCACCCAAGCAGGTGACAGCATAGCGCTTGAGATCCCTACTTTTCATAACTTATATCCACTTCTTCAGAATTTAGGACGAAAAATTGTAGAAGTGCCGACTTCGCCGCATACAGGGATGTGTCTAGACGCACTTGAAGAACTCTTAAAATCTCAAAGCGTACAAGCCATATTAACTATTCCAACGGGACATAATCCTCTTGGTTTTAGCATGCCTGAAAACAACCGACGTCGTTTAGCAGAGCTCGCTAATCAATTCCAAATTCCTGTTATTGAAGATGCGATGTATGCCGAATTACAACTCACCGAGCCTCTTTTGCCCAACATTAAGGCATTTGACCAAAATGGATGGGTTTTGGTCTGTGGCAGCTACACCAAAACTGTGGCACCCGACTATCGAATTGGTTGGCTAGAAGCTGGACGCTTCCGTAATATTGTACAGCAGCTTAAATTTACAACCACTGTTGCCGAGCCAGCTTTACTCACAGAAACGTTGGGACTTTTTTTAGAAAATGGCGGATATGATCTACATTTACGTCAGCTCAAAAAACGCTATCAACAACAAATTGACACCATCAAATCTTATATTTGTCGTTATTTTCCAGTCGGTACTCGAGTCAGTCGTCCACAAGCAGGATTTATTTTATGGTTAGAGCTACCCGAATCAATTGATACCCTAGAACTGTTTCATCAGGCCATGGATGAAAAAATCTTATGTATGCCGGGAATTTTGTGCTCGGCTGATAAACGTTTTAGTCATTGTTTACGTATTGCAGCTTGTTTTGAGTTAAATCCTAAAATGTTAAATGCTTTGATGCGTTTAGGAGAGTTAGCAAAAAATATGCTACCTGTACAAAAAGATATAGATCAAATCCCTACTAATTCAGTAGGTTGAATCGAAAATATAGAGTTAATAAAATAAAACCATATATTTTTTATGCCTTTTATTTTATGAAAACCGAACTTCTCTCTCCCGCAGGTTCACTTAAAAACATGCGCTATGCATTTGCCTATGGTGCAGATGCCGTATATGCAGGACAACCACGTTATAGCTTACGTGTACGTAATAATGCTTTTGACCATGACAATTTAAAAATCGGAATTGATGAAGCCCACGCTTTGGGTAAAAAGTTTTATGTTGTGGTGAATATCCAGCCACATAATAGCAAATTAAAAAACTTTATTCGTGATCTTGAGCCGATTGTGGCTATGCAGCCAGATGCTTTGATTATGTCTGATCCCGGCTTAATTATGATGGTACGTGAGCATTTTCCAGAAGTGCAAATTCATCTATCGGTTCAAGCCAACGCTATTAACTGGGCCACTGTTAAATTTTGGAAAGACTACGGCCTAAGCCGTGTAATTTTATCTCGTGAATTATCTTTAGAAGAAATAGAAGAAATCCAGCAACACGTACCAGATATTGAACTCGAAGTTTTTGTACATGGCGCTCTATGCATGGCCTACTCAGGCCGCTGTTTACTTTCTGGATATATGAACAAGCGTGATGCCAACCAAGGTGCTTGTACCAATGCTTGCCGTTGGGACTATAAACTGCATGAAGCTCAAGAAGATTTAAACGGCGATGTAATTCCAGTCACTCAACTAAATACACCAGAAAAGTCTTGCTGCTCATCAGGACAATCAGAAACAACCTCGGTTCAAACTTTACTCGTACAACGTAATGATGAAGAAATGTTTGCTGCCGAAGAAGATGAACACGGCACCTATTTTATGAACTCCAAAGATTTACGTGCGGTACAACATGTAGATCGTTTAACAAAAATGGGCATCGCCTCACTCAAAATTGAAGGCCGTACTAAATCCTATTTTTACTGTGCCCGTACTGCTCAAATTTATCGAAAAGCCATTGATGATGCTTTAGCAGGTAAACCTTTTGACCCAAGCTTAATGACCCAACTCGAAGGGTTGGCAAATCGCGGTTATACCGAAGGCTTTTTAAGACGGCATGTACATAGCGAATATCAAAACTATGCTGATGGATCATCACATTTCGACTACCAACAATTTTGTGGAGAGGTTGTAGAACGTCACGATAATTATATTCGGATTGAAGTTAAAAACCGTTTTGTGGTGGGTGACTCACTTGAGCTGATGACGCCTCAAGGCAATATCACCTTTAACTTAACCGAAATGCGCGATTTAAAAGGCAACCCAATTACAGATGCTAAAGGTTCGGGACATTTTGTTGAAATTCCGCTCTCACAAGATGTTGATATCAGTTATGCCCTACTCATACGCAATTTGCCGCATGCAAAAGAAAGTATTACTGCATCGACATTGGCTTATTCAGCGAGTTAAATATGGCACTTTTAATTACAAATGACTGCATCAATTGTGATATGTGCTTAGCAGAATGCCCCAATACGGCTATTTTTGAAGGCAACAAAGTTTATGAAATCGATCCACTTCGTTGTACAGAATGTGTAGGTTTTTATGATGCACCAACATGTAAGGCGGTTTGTCCAATCGATTGCATTAAACAAGACCCTGCGCATATTGAAAACAAAGAACAATTATTAGAGAAATTTAAAGGCCTGAATTTAATTGGCTCATTCTCTTTTTAAAACCATTTAGAGGATCAAGTTAAAATCGCTGATCCTCTTTTTATGACTATGCTGACCAGCTATTAAATAAACGAAGAAATGGTCTAGAGCATATTGCTAGTGATAAAATCAATTTATCAGTTTAGTTCCATTTACTGGTACTTTTGTACCAAAAAAATTGAACAATCGTTAAAACTGGTCAAACTATATCAACATCTCATGTAGATTGATTAAAACCCTTTCTGGCGCAGCTTCCCATGTCTTATCTTTATTTAGCAATTGCGATTGCTTGTGAAGTTATTGCAACTTCAGCATTAAAAGCATCTCAAGGTTTTACTGTTCCAATTCCGTCTATTATTACGGTTGTGGGTTATGCAGTTGCTTTTTATTTATTATCTCTTACGCTCAAAACAATTCCGATCGGGATTGCCTATGCCATTTGGTCAGGCGCAGGTATTATTTTAATTTCTGCAATTGGCTGGATATTTTACAAACAGCATTTAGACTTAGCTGCCTGCATTGGTTTAGCTTTAATGATCGCAGGCATTGTGATTATTAATGTGTTTTCTAAAAACACCCATCTATAAAATATAATTAAAAAGTACTCCTAGTACCTTTTTGGTCTAGGGTGCTTTCATCTTTAAACTACAATAAACAATAAGTTTAAGTTTTTAATACTCTTGCTTCAGCAATATTATGCTGCTCGACCAAAGTACGAATTGTATATTCATGACCAGTTTCTTTATCACAGGCAAATTCACATTTCTGGTCGAAAGGTAAAGCTGTACCGCCAAGTAATGGACAGCCTGCAAAAAGTTCAGCGACCCAATCTACAAACACTTTTACTTTAAGCGATAAATGACGATTTTGAAGATAAACTGCTGAAATCGGCATCGGCGCTGGCGTCCACTGAGGCAATACCTCTTTTAATAAACCTGATTCTAAATGGTTGGTGAGCATATAACGTGGGCCTTGAATTATACCAAAACCTTGCAAAGCCAAGTCGATATAAGCATCACCGTCATTTACCGAAACACGTCCACGTACTGACACACTTTTAATTAAATCATCAACCACAAAGTCCCAATCGAAGTTGCGTCCGGTACGGCTTGAAAAGAAGTGAATCGCTTTATGATTTTTTTGCAAATCTTCAATTGAGGTAGGTTCGCCATATTTTTCTAAATAAATCGGTGAAGCAGCAGTTGCACACTGGAAAGTTCCGATACGACGCGCAATTAAGCTTGAATCTTTTAATTCACCCACCCGAATTGCACAATCAACCGCTTCTCCAACCAAGTCTACAGGTCGGTCGTTCAGACCAATTACTAAATCAATATCAGGATAGCGTGCATGAAAATCGCGGAGCCTTGGAATTAAAATTAAACGTCCAATCGATACAGGCACATCAATACGAAGCTGACCTCTTGGCCCCCGCTCTGCATCATGAAAAGAAGATTCAATATCGGCAACATCCGCTAAAATACGGGCTGTCCGATCATAATATACGGCGCCATCCGGTGTGAGACTAATTTTTCGTGTTGTCCGATTAAGCAATCGAACTTGCAAATGCTTCTCTAAAGCCTGAATGGTTGTGGTCACAGAAGCACGCGGTAAACCCAAACTATCAGCTGCTAAACTGAAACTATTTGTTTCAACAACTTTGTTGAATACTCTCATGGCATGAAATAGATCCACACGCACACTCCTATTAATGCATTTTCTAGTGCAAACACATCAATTGTTATAAAAATACGAATAGTGTTATCAAATTTAATATATTTATTCGTGATTGACAAACTTTTATGCTCCGTCCATTCCATAAACCCTGTTTCTCCCATACGGACCATAACTAAAAGTCTGAAAACAGGTATCCAAATAACTAGGAGCACCTCATGTCATTTTCCCGCAAACAGTTTGCACTGTCTGCCATCTTTGTCGCTATTTTAGCAACCGGTGGCAGTTTTATGTTGTTACATGAAAATGCCGATGCAAAAGCTGCACCAACCGCTGCCCAACAAGCTGCTACTGTTGATGTAGCCCCAGTAGTAAGCAAAACCATTACCGATTGGCAAGAATATTCCGGTCGTTTAGAAGCAATTGATCAAGTTGATATTCGACCTCAAGTTTCAGGAAAACTCATTGCCGTACATTTCAAAGATGGAAGCCTCGTTAAAAAAGGTGATTTACTTTTCACAATCGACCCTCGTCCTTTTGAAGCAGAACTGAACCGTGCAAAAGCCCAGCTTGCTTCAGCTGAAGCACAGGTAACATATACCGCAAGCAATCTTTCGCGTATTCAACGTCTCATTCAGAGTAATGCTGTTTCTCGCCAAGAACTGGATTTAGCCGAAAATGATGCACGTTCAGCCAATGCTAACCTGCAAGCCGCTAGAGCTGCTGTCCAATCTGCACGTTTAAATCTGGAATACACCCGTATTACTGCACCAGTCAGCGGCCGGATTTCACGAGCTGAAGTCACCGTTGGTAATGTAGTTTCTGCAGGTAACGGCGCACAGGTTTTAACAAGTTTAGTGTCTGTATCACGCCTATACGCATCTTTCGATGTTGATGAACAAACTTACCTGAAATATATCAGTAATCAGCGCAATTCTTCGCAAGTACCTGTCTATATGGGACTTGCCAATGAAACAGGCTTTACTCGCGAAGGTACAATCAACTCAATCGATAACAACCTGAATACAACCTCAGGTACGATTCGTGTTCGCGCAACTTTTGACAATCCAAACGGCGTTTTATTACCGGGCCTATATGCACGAATTCGTTTAGGTGGAGGCCAACCTCGACCAGCGATTCTGATTAGTCCAACCGCGGTTGGTGTCGACCAAGATAAACGTTTTGTCGTAGTAGTTGATGCGAAAAATCAAACTGCTTATCGCGAAGTAAAACTCGGTGCCCAACAAGATGGCTTGCAAATCGTAAATAGCGGATTACAAGCGGGTGATCGTATTGTAGTGAATGGTTTACAGCGAATTCGTCCAGGTGACCCTGTTACACCGCATCTCGTTCCTATGCCAAATTCACAAATCACTGCTAACGCTACTCCTCAACCTCAGCCAACAGATAAAACATCAACTCCGGCAAAAGGTTAATCACATATGAATATTTCTAAGTTTTTTATTGATCGGCCGATCTTTGCTGGTGTGCTATCAGTCTTGATTTTACTCGCTGGTCTCCTTTCGGTATTTCAGTTACCGATTTCTGAATATCCGGAGGTTGTTCCACCATCTGTGGTGGTACGTGCCCAATATCCGGGTGCAAACCCAAAAGTGATTGCTGAAACGGTTGCTTCTCCGCTCGAAGAGTCAATCAACGGCGTCGAAGACATGCTGTATATGCAATCTCAAGCAAACAGCGACGGTAACCTAACCATTACGGTGAACTTTAAGCTCGGTATCGACCCAGACAAAGCCCAACAATTGGTTCAAAACCGTGTGTCTCAGGCCATGCCCCGTTTACCTGAAGATGTACAGCGCTTAGGTGTAACCACACTAAAAAGCTCACCTACTCTAACTATGGTGGTACATCTGACCTCCCCAGATAATCGCTATGACATGACCTACTTACGTAACTATGCGGTGCTCAACGTGAAAGACCGTTTAGCGCGTTTACAAGGGGTTGGTGAAGTCGGATTATTTGGTTCTGGTGACTACGCGATGCGTGTATGGCTTGACCCGCAAAAAGTAGCACAGCGTAACCTTACAGCCACTGAAATTGTGAATGCAATCCGTGAACAAAACATTCAGGTTGCAGCGGGTACAATCGGTGCATCACCAAGTAATTCACCTTTACAGCTTTCGGTCAATGCTCAAGGTCGTTTAACCACTGAGCAAGAATTTGCCGATATCATTTTAAAAACTGCTCCCGACGGTGCAGTCACCCGATTGGGTGATGTTGCACGTGTTGAACTCGCAGCTTCACAATATGGCTTACGTTCATTACTCGATAATAAACAAGCTGTCGCAATTCCAATTTTCCAAGCTCCGGGTGCGAATGCTTTACAAGTTTCCGATCAAGTGCGTAGCACGATGAAGGAGCTTTCAAAAGATTTCCCATCTTCAATTAAATACGACATTGTTTATGACCCGACTCAATTCGTACGTGCCAGTATTAAAGCCGTCGTTCATACCTTACTTGAAGCAATTGCACTGGTTGTTGTGGTCGTTATTTTATTCTTGCAAACATGGCGTGCCTCAATCATTCCATTGCTTGCCGTACCAGTTTCAATTATTGGTACATTCGCGCTCATGCTCGCTTTTGGTTACTCAATCAATGCGCTATCACTGTTCGGGATGGTACTTGCCATCGGCATTGTCGTCGATGACGCGATTGTGGTCGTCGAAAATGTCGAGAGGAATATTGAAGCAGGCTTAAACCCAAGAGAGGCGACTTACCGTGCCATGCGAGAAGTCAGTGGACCGATTATTGCCATTGCTTTAACACTTGTTGCAGTATTCGTACCTCTTGCCTTTATGACAGGCTTAACAGGGCAATTCTATAAACAATTTGCCATGACCATTGCCATTTCAACGGTTATTTCGGCATTTAACTCGCTTACCCTATCTCCTGCTTTGGCAGCGCTGTTACTTAAAGGACATGATGCTAAACCGGATGCCTTAACACGTATTATGAATCGTGTATTCGGGCGTTTCTTTGCACTGTTTAATCGTGTATTTTCACGCGCTTCTGACCGTTATAGTCAAGGCGTCAGCCGTGTCATTTCCCATAAAGCTTCGGCAATGGGTGTCTATGCAGCACTTCTAGGTTTAACCGTTGGTATTTCCTATATTGTTCCAGGTGGTTTCGTTCCTGCGCAGGACAAACAATATTTAATTAGCTTTGCGCAGCTACCAAACGGCGCGTCATTAGATCGTACCGAAGCGGTGATTCGTAAAATGAGTGATACTGCGCTTAAACAACCTGGTGTAGAAAGTGCAGTTGCCTTTCCCGGCCTATCAATTAACGGTTTCACCAATAGCTCGAGTGCCGGTATTGTCTTTGTGACCTTAAAGCCATTCGATGAACGTAAGGCTAAAGACTTATCTGCAAATGCAATTGCAGGTGCACTCAACCAGAAATATTCAGCTATTCAAGATGCTTATATCGCGGTTTTCCCACCACCACCAGTGATGGGCTTAGGCACGATGGGCGGCTTTAAACTGCAACTTGAAGACCGAGGTGCCTTAGGCTATTCAGCCTTGAACGATGCTGCTCAAAACTTTATGAAAGCAGCACAATCAGCCCCTGAACTTGGTCCAATGTTCTCAAGTTATCAAATTAACGTACCTCAACTCAATGTAGATCTGGACCGTGTAAAAGCTAAACAGCAAGGCGTTGCTGTGACAGATGTTTTCAACACTATGCAGATTTATTTAGGTTCTCAGTACGTTAACGACTTTAACCGCTTTGGACGTGTTTATCAGGTTCGTGCACAAGCCGATGCGCCTTTCCGTGCTAACCCTGAAGATATTTTGCAGCTTAAAACCCGTAATAGTGCCGGACAAATGGTGCCATTATCTTCATTGGTGAATGTAACTCAAACCTATGGTCCTGAAATGGTCGTTCGTTATAACGGTTACACATCAGCAGATATTAACGGCGGCCCTGCACCAGGTTATTCATCTAGCCAAGCAGAAGCTGCGGTTGAACGTATTGCTGCACAAACTCTGCCGCGTGGTATCAAGTTTGAATGGACAGATTTAACTTACCAAAAAATCTTGGCTGGTAATGCAGGACTTTGGGTATTCCCTATTAGCGTATTACTCGTGTTCTTGGTTTTAGCTGCTCAATATGAAAGCTTAACCCTACCATTAGCAGTTATCTTAATTGTACCGATGGGAATCTTAGCGGCTCTGACAGGTGTCTGGCTGACTGCTGGAGATAACAACATCTTTACTCAAATCGGTCTAATGGTACTGGTCGGGCTAGCCTGTAAAAATGCCATCTTAATTGTCGAATTTGCGAGGGAACTTGAAATGCAAGGCGCGACTGCCTTTAAAGCAGCCGTTGAAGCAAGTCGTCTACGTTTACGCCCAATTTTAATGACCTCTATTGCATTTATTATGGGTGTAGTACCACTGGTTACTTCAACTGGCGCAGGTTCTGAAATGCGACATGCGATGGGTGTTGCCGTATTCTTCGGCATGATCGGTGTAACATTCTTTGGTTTATTCCTGACTCCTGCCTTTTATGTGCTGATTCGTACCTTGAACAGTAAACATAAATTACATTCAGCAGCCGTTCATGAAGCACCTTTATCTACCCCACACGATCATTAAGGAGGACATTTGGTGATTACATCAAAACAAAACTGGTTGTTGTCCTCACTCATGGGAAGCCTGCTCCTTGCAGGCTGCTCATTGGCCCCAGAATATCAACCTGCAAAAGTTATAGTGCCAGTCAAATTCAAAGAATCTGACCCCAAACTTGAAGATAATAACTGGAAGATTGCCCAACCTGCTGATCAGCAAACTCGTGGTGAATGGTGGCGCATTTACAATGATGCTCAACTGAATGAACTTGAACAGCAAGCTATCGCAGGCAACCAGAACCTAAAAGCGGTGGCAGCAAATATTCAGGCTTCACGTGCACTACGTTCGGCAGCTCAAGCTGAACGCTTACCAAGTATTGATGCCGGATTTGGGCCAACCCGCCAAAAGCCGTCTC
The DNA here is from genome assembly GCF_024151445.1 of Acinetobacter sp. UC24323. Lineage (NCBI taxonomy): Bacteria > Pseudomonadati > Pseudomonadota > Gammaproteobacteria > Moraxellales > Moraxellaceae > Acinetobacter > Acinetobacter sp. UC24323. Next base: position 82,718 of record NZ_JAHIBY010000002.1, read on the forward strand.
CGGCTTCACTCGGTTTAGATGACAATGCACATACTTCGGCTCAAACCTTATGGCGAGCTCAAGCCAATGTTTCATATGAGCTCGATTTATTTGGTCGTGTAGCAAGTAGTGTCAACGCAGCAACAGCGGATCTACAGCAACAAGAGGCACTATATCAGTCGGCACTTTTAGCTCTACAAGCGGATGTAGCTCAAGGTTATTTTCTGATACGTCAACTTGATACCGAACAAGCAATTTATAACCGTACAATCAAATTATTAGGTGAAACACGAGATTTAATGCAGCTTCGTTTTAAAAACGGACTGGTCAGTGAATTAGATGTTTCTCGTGCACAAACCGAACTTGCTACCGCACAAACCACTGCCCTAAATATTGCTCGTAACAGAGCCAGTGCAGAACATGCGCTTGCAGTCTTATTAGGAAAACCACCAGCAGACTTTAACTTGGCAGTTCAACCTTTAACTGCAAATAGTATCCGTCTCCCTGCCGGTTTGCCGTCAACTTTACTTGAAAGACGACCCGATATTGCGGCTGCAGAGCGTGCAATGGCAGCAGATAATGCGCGTATTGGAATTGCTCGTGCAGCATTTTTCCCAAAACTCAGTCTTACAGGAGCTTTAGGTTATGAATCTTCAAGTTTAAGCGAGTTGGGCAAATGGTCGAGTCGGACTTTTTTACTAGGACCTGTCGCCGGTACTATTTTGTCGTTACCTTTATTTGATGGTGGACAACGTAAAGCAGGCGTTGCTCAAGCAAGAGCGGCTTATGAGGAAAGCGTCGCCAACTATAGACAAACTGTACTAAATGCATTTCGCGAAGTTGAAAATGGTTTATCTGATCAAAGAATTCTCGATCAGCAAATTCAGGCTCAAAACCAAGCACTCTCCTCTTCTCGTCATGCCAATCAACTTTCTCATTTACGTTATCGAGAAGGTGCTATTAGCTATCTTGATGTAATTGATTCTGACCGCACTATTTTGCAACAAGAACAATTAGCAGCTCAGCTGAAAGGTAGCCAAATCATTGCAAGCATCAATTTAATCCGTGCTTTAGGGGGCGGTTGGAGTAGTTAATAAAAAAAGCGCCTTACGGCGCTTTTTTTATATACACAAATTATTTTGCATATACAGGGAATTTTGCACAGACAGCTTCAACTTTTGCTTTTACATCAGCAATAACTTTTTCGTCACCTTTGCTGTCAATCACGTCAGCGATCCAACCAGCAAGTTCACGAACTTCAGCTTCACCAAAACCACGAGTTGTTACTGCCGGAGTACCGATACGGATACCAGAAGTCACAAATGGAGAACGTGGGTCATTTGGAACTGAATTTTTGTTCACAGTAATGTGAGCAGCACCTAACCAAGCGTCTGCATCTTTACCAGTTACGTCTTGTTTGATTAAAGATAACAAGAATAAGTGGTTGTCTGTACCACCAGAAACAACATCATAACCACGAGCGATGAATACTTCAGCCATTGCTTGAGCATTTTTCACAACTTGTTGTTGGTAAGCTTTAAAGTCGTCAGACATTGCTTCTTTGAAGCAGATTGCTTTAGCAGCAATCGCATGCATTAATGGACCACCTTGGTTACCAGGGAATACAGCTGATTGAAGTTTTTTCTCGATTTCTTCATTCGCTTTCGCAAGGATTAAACCAGAACGTGGACCACGAAGTGTTTTGTGAGTCGTCGTTGTTGTTACGTCAGCAATTTGAACTGGGTTTGGATATACACCAGCAGCAACAAGACCAGCAACGTGAGCCATATCAACAAAAAGGTAAGCACCAACTTTGTCCGCGATGTCACGGAAACGTTGCCAATCTACAACACGGCTATAAGCAGAGAAACCAGCAACGATCATACGTGGCTTGTGTTCCAATGCTAAACGTTCAACTTCTTCGTAATCAATCTCACCAGTTTCAGCATTTAGACCATACTGAACAGCGTTATACGTTTTACCAGAGAAGCTTACTTTTGCACCGTGAGTCAAGTGACCACCGTGAGCCAAGCTCATACCTAAAACTGTATCGCCCGGGTTAAGAAGCGCTAAATAAACAGCAGAGTTAGCTTGTGAGCCAGCGTGTGGTTGAACGTTTGCGTAATCTGCACCAAAAAGTTCTTTAGCACGGTCAATCGCCATTTGCTCAATAACATCTACAAATTCGCAACCGCCATAATAGCGTTTGCCAGGATAACCTTCTGCGTATTTGTTCGTAAGTTTTGATCCTTGCGCTTCCATTACCGCAGGAGAGCAATAGTTTTCAGATGCAATTAACTCGATATGTGCTTCTTGACGCTCATCTTCAGAAGCAATTGCTTGAGCTAATTCTGGATCAAATTCAGAAATGGAAATATTGGCAAACATTAGCGGGGGTCCTATAAATTAGGGCTTTTAAGCCGTGCTAAGATTGCGGCATATTGTAGCATGAACTTTATAATTAAACAGAATGAAGTTAGCTCAGTTTTAAATAAAAATGGCTCAAGTTTTATAAAAAATGAGCCATTGTTTATAAATCAATTAAAAAGCTGATTTAAAGCTTATATTTTAAATTTATCCATCGTTAATTTTAGCTTATAACAATATTAAAAAGTCTTTAAATATCAAAAACTCTATTGAGCTGATAGTAAAGTCTGAACATTTCCAACAATATTATCTACATTACTACTCATTGCCGTCCCATGATCCCAGTTACCCGTCACATAATTATTAATTTTAGTGCCTGCAGCAGTGGCATTAGATATCAATAGATCAGTTGCCAATTTAGGTACTGTAGGATCAGCTATCCCTTGATAAATGATGATTGGAGTAGTAACTTTTACTTGTAACGGCTGCGAATCTTTATCTAAAAATGTTTTAACTAACGGTACAGCCATAAAGTTAGGTTGTGTACGTGTAAAGCCATCTAGTGTCCCATTATGGTCTTTAGCATAATTACTCATACCTTCATAAAAGGCTCCATACAATGGTCCAGAACAAAGGTTTTCTGCTTGGGCAGCAATACTTGAAATTTGTGAAGTAAATACTTGTCCATAATCAAAGCTCGGCTGTGTGTTGCGAATACCAGCTGTAACCAAAGCTGTATATGTATCAAGCTGTGCATAGATTCCAATTTTAATGTCTATAGGTGCATTCGCAACTTGTGCCTCTCCATCTACTAAAATACTTCCCAAATTAGAAGCAGGTGCTACAGCTACAGTACCTTTATAGTCTAGTTGTGCACGGCTCGCATACTGTGCAGCTCCTAATGCAGCATGCCCACCTTGAGAATGGCCCACAGTGACCCATTTTTTCGAAGTTAATAAATTACGTTGCGATAAATAGTTACGCGCTGCAACCACAGCATCGGTAATTGAAAAAGCCTCACTTTTAACATTTAAAAAAGGATGTATACCAGGGGTACCCAAACCTTCATAATCAGGTGCCACAACAACATAACCTGCTGCTAATAATTTACTAATTAAATCTTTTGTACTGTCTGCTAAAGCTGCTTTACTTGGTGCACATACATCTGCCACACCCGTAGTGCCATGCGCCCAGACTACAATGGGCCAACCGCCGACTGGTGGTGGAGTGTTTGGTGTAAACACTAGACTTGTTGCCTGCACTTCTTGTCCACTTTGACCTAACATTTTATAAGTTAAAATACTACTTTCTGCGGCAACTGATCCTAAGTTAGTACTTGTATAGGCTTCAACTTTAACCACTGGATTTTGAATATTATTGGTTGGAGTTCCGGATGGATTAGTAGTAGCTGGGCCATCATCACTACTCCCTCCTCCACAAGCGACTAAAAATAAACTCGTACTAAGAACGCTCGTCATTAATAGTTTCATTTTCATTGGCATATCTTCCCTTAAATTCCATTTTTGTTGTGCTTTAGTTTTTTAATCAACATTCTCTAATGTCTTAAAAACAATTACGCCTAATCTTAATTTTCCGCAAGTTCTATTCGACAAAATCAATCCCTGAAAATTTCTATTTTTAATATAAATTGTCGTTCTCACCACTTTCAGCCTCACTTCAGGTTTTAAAGTGCGAGGCCAACTGTTAACATTCTTGATTACTCGTAATTGTTTAAAGGGCCGGATATGCAAGCCATTATTTTAGATACAGAAACACATACACTAAATGGTTTGCCTATTGAAATTGCATATGCCCCAATTGAAATTAATGCAGGCAAGCTCACCTTAGATAAAAGCAAATTGTTTGATCAACTTTATCAAGTTGGGACCCCTATCTCTTACGCGGCTATGGCAGTACACCATATACTAGAATCAGATTTAGAAAATCAGCCCCACTATAAAACTTTTAAATTGCCAGACACTACAACTTATATTATTGGCCACAATATTGATTATGATATTGCCGCGATTGCACGTTGCGGTGTAGATGTTTCTCATATCAAACCGATTTGTACGCTAGCTTTAGCACGTAAAACCTGGCCTGATGCAGAAGCGCATAATATCTCAGCACTGATCTATATGATTTCTCAAGGCAGTAGTAAAGCTCGAGAATTACTCAAAGGCGCGCACCGTGCCGATGCGGATATTATTTTAACTGCCAATATCTTGATGCATATTGTCTATCATTTAAATATTCAAGACATTGAAGAGTTGTACCGAGTTTCTGAAGAAGCACGTATTCCCACAACAATTAACTTTGGCAAGCATAAAGGTACAGCTATTGCTGAACTCCCTAAAGACTATATTCAATGGCTATTGCGCCAAGACGAGCTGGACGTTTACCTACGTAAAGCATTAGAAAGTGCATTTTAACGGCCTAAATAGATGATATTCATAAATTCTTCATCATATTGTCATTTTTGAGTTTTATCGTTAGCCCCATTTATATTTTATTAAGAACAGTACTGTTTGATAGAAAAAATCAAACAGGCTGCTTCATTTTTATATTGGGGAAAAATGATGGCTGGTTTTTATCGAACCAATTTGGGAAGAGTCGCGCTTCAACAACGTAATATTGCTTTAAATGCCAAACAAAGACGTTTACTTCTATTAATTGATCATGAAGATTTTCAAAGTCTCAATACCGAGTTTAAAAAACGCATTGCTCCACCAGAACTCATTCAACAACTTATTGACTTAAAGCTTATTGCCCCTATTAGTGAAAACGATTCAGAATTTACTGAACAAATAGCTCTCTCAGTATCCCCTACCACGAGTTTAGAAGTAAAAGCGCAACAAAAAAGCACCATAGATGAAAATGAAAGTGCCGATTTGACTGGAGAAATTAAAGTTTCTCTAGAACCATCATGCCATTCTTCAAATATTGAAAATACTCAGCCACCAATTCCTGTTCAACAACTTACTTTTGAAGAAATACAACTATTAATGAAACAAAGCTTAAGCCAATACTGTGGGCTTATGGCCAAACCACTTATTCAAAAAATAGAACAAATTAAAAATCTTCAAGAACTAAAAATGTGCCAAATGCAATGGATTACCAGTTTGCAAGAGTCAAGGATTCCCCCTCATGAGCTGGCGCATACGCTTCACTCTATTAATTATTCAATTCAGCTCATTCAGCAAAAGAACTAAAACATAACAAGCTGCTGTTTAATTAAGCATTAAATTCACTTGGTACGTATTTCGTGCTTTACCTGCAAGTGTTTTTTTCCTATGATGTGCCCCACACATGCGCTCGTAGCTCAGTTGGATAGAGTACAGGTTTCCGAAGCCTGGGGTCGTGGGTTCGATCCCCGCCGAGCGCACCATTTTATATATAATAACTTCATAAATTTATCTCAATTTTATAAAATTCCGACTATTTTACTTGGTTTATTAATCATTATCGCTCAAAATATACCCCTCTTTCATAATGTGAGAATTTCATGACTGATGCTTTGGTTTTAAGAGATTTGTCCAAAACATATCGTAATGGTTTTCAGGCGTTAAAAGGTATTAACCTCACTGTGCCTGAAGGTGAATTTTATGCGTTGTTAGGTCCAAATGGCGCCGGCAAATCAACAACCATTGGTATTATCAGCTCCCTCACGAAAAAGACCTCAGGAACAGTTGAGATTTTTGGACATAATCTCGACACTCATCCATCCTTGGCAAAACAGCAGCTTGGCGTTGTCCCTCAGGAATTTAACTTTGGGCAGTTTGAAAAAGCATTTGATATTTTAGTAACGCAAGCTGGTTATTACGGTATCCATAGAAAGATTGCAGAAAAGCGCGCAGAACATTATTTAGAAAAACTGGGCCTATGGGAAAAACGTAATATACAAGCACGCATGCTGTCGGGTGGTATGAAACGCCGTCTTATGATTGCCCGTGCCATGATGCATGAGCCTAAACTTCTTATTTTAGATGAGCCTACTGCAGGTGTAGATATTGAGTTACGCCGTTCTATGTGGGATTTTCTGACTGAAATGAACGAAAACGGTACTTCTATTATTTTAACGACACATTATCTCGAAGAAGCAGAAATGTTGTGTCGTCAAATTGCCATCATTGACCGTGGTGTCATTAAAGAAGATACCAGCATGAAAAGTTTCTTAAACCAGCTGAGTGAAGAGTCTTTTATTTTTGATTTGGCTGAACCTATTGCCCCACTCCAGCTCAATATTATTGGTGTGAAGTTCAATTTAATTGATAGTAGTACTTTAGAAGTAACAATGGATAAAGCACATACATTAAATGATTTATTCCAACTTTTAGAGTCACAAGGTATTCGTGTTCGCAGCATGCGAAATAAATCGAATCGTCTTGAAGAGCTATTTGTCAAAATGGTCGAGAAAAATCTTGAAGGAGCGGCAAAATGAACTTTAACCAACTGCAAATTGCCCTCTGGACTCTAGTTCGTAAAGAAGTACGCCGATTTCTACGCATTTGGCCACAAACCTTATTACCACCTGCAATTACCATGAGTTTGTACTTTGTCATTTTCGGTAATTTAGTTGGCTCACGTATTGGTGAAATGGGTGGCGTAAGTTACATGCAATTTATTGTACCTGGCCTCATCATGATGGCTGTCATTACCAACAGTTATGCCAATGTATCATCGAGTTTCTTTAGTGTGAAATTTCAAAAAAGCATTGAAGAGCTGATTATGAGCCCTGTACCTCTGCATATTATTTTGTGGGGCTATGTTATTGGTGGTATTTGTCGAGGTGTCTTGGTTGGTGCAATCGTTACCGCGATGAGTATGTTTTTTACTGATCTTTTTATCCATAACTGGTTCGTAACTATATATACAGTATTAATTACATCCGTTTTATTTTCTTTAGGCGGTTTTATTAATGCAGTCTACGCAAAATCATTTGATGATATTTCTATTATTCCAACATTTGTACTTACTCCACTTACCTATTTAGGTGGTGTGTTTTATGCCATTAGTGCACTTGGTCCTTTTTGGCAAAAACTTTCTTTAATTAATCCTATTGTTTATATGGTAAATGCTTTCCGTTTCGGCATTTTAGGTCATAGTGACGTGAACGTTTCGTTCTCTTTAATCATTGTGACATTATGCTGTGCTGTACTTTACGGAATTGCTTATTATTTACTTGCTCGTGGTTCAGGAATGCGTGAATGAGTGTCGAACAGTCTTTATTGGGTAAAGAAACCCAATATCCAACTAGCTATCAACCCGATGTGTTATTTCCAATTGCACGTGCTCAATCTCGTGAAAAATATGCTCATATCGAAGGTATAACCCAAGGTAAAGATTGGTGGCACGTTTTCGAAATTTCTTGGTTGAATGCTCACGGTATTCCACAGGTTGCTATCGGCAGAATTACACTGCCAGCTTCTTCACCGAATTTGATTGAATCAAAGTCATTAAAACTTTATTTCAATAGTCTTAACTTCACTCAGTTTGACTCTACACAGTCATTCATTGAAACAGTTGAAAAAGATCTATCTGCTGCGGCAGGTGCAAAAGTTGAATTAACCCTATTTCAAGTAGATGATTTAGAGATTTCTAAACCTCAAGGGATCTGTATTGATGATCTTATGCCAGAGCGTTTAGAACAACATCCTGATGCTACTCTCTTAAAACTTGATGAGTCAGATGAAGAAATCGAAGTTGAACTGTATTCTCATCTTTTGAGAAGTAACTGCCCAGTCACGGGTCAACCGGATTGGGGGACAGTTTTTATTCGTTTTAAGGGCAAAAAACCTTGTTATCGTAGTCTTTTAGCCTATATTATTTCGTACCGTCAGCATAACGGTTTCCACGAACAATGTGTCGAACAAATCTTTGCCGATATTTGGCAAAATTTGCAACCTGAAAAGCTGATGGTTTATGCAACTTATACTCGCCGCGGTGGACTTGATATCAATCCTTGCCGAGTATCGGATCTTACATGGATGCCAAAACCGATTCGATTGGCACGACAATAAAACGAATAATTTGAGGATACACCATGCCGTTTTTTGGTTTTACCCCTTCTGAAGGCTTATTGAACGATATACAGACTGGAATTGCGAATAAAAATTCTAGTCAACCGTTATATCCACTTCGAGACAAAATCGCTTTACAACTTAATGAGGAAATTATTGAAAATGTACTTACTCAGTTAGTACAACATTTCCCAGCGAGTGAAAAAAGAGATACTGCCGAAAAACTAGCTGGTTATGTCAAATCAACAGTTGCTGTGCTTTTAAAGCAATTACTCAGCAAAGCGCCAAACGATGTGGTTAAACAGTCAGTTGAGTTTTCAGAGAAAAGCTTATTTAAAGATCCGCAAGGCCAATATAAAGTTGGCGTAGCTTTAGATGCTGGCCTAGTTACCAACTTGAAGCATAATTTTGCCGAGCTTCAAGCGGGTAATGATATTAATAAAGCAGCATTAGCAGAACTATATAAACAGTTCGGTGATGCTATGGTGAGACATTTTATGTCTGACTTTAATAAAACATTAGATTTAGGCATGATTAAGCGTAAAGCAGCCGATATTGGCGCTGCTGCTGTAACTAAAGCAGTTCATATTGCGATCGACAAACTCATTCCAAGTTTAAATCGCACTGAACTAAAAGCGATGGCTGAATATCATGATGGACTATTCTTTAACTAATAAAAAATAGTCTATCGGAAACCTGGTGAGAGCCAGGTTTTTTTATTGCAAAATATTGATATACATTGTCATAAATCAAGTTTATGTTAGCATGCGCCAAGCACTGATTGACCTTTAGTTAAAGCCGCATGTCTCCTAGTCCACAATATAAATTTTTACGCCAAGCTCCTCGAGATGGCCTTAGTACTGCCATGCAACCTTCACGCTGGCAGCAGCTTCATATTGACCCTTGGTTATGCCTATTTTTATTCCTAAATGCATTGTTAGGTTTAACGGTACTTTATAGTGCATCTGCACAAGATGTGGGACTCGTCAGTAAACAGGCCATGAGCTTTGGTATCGGCTTTCTGGTCATGATTAGCCTAGCGCAAATTCCACCCAAGGTTTATCAAGCTTTTTCACCTTATTTTTATTTATTTGGCCTGTTTTCCTTAATTGGCGTTATGGTTTTTGGTGAAGTTCGCATGGGTGCGCAGCGATGGATCGATATTCCAGGGTTCGGGAGTGTTCAACCCAGCGAATTTATGAAAATTGGCATGCCAATGATGGTTGCATGGTTTTTAGCTCGTAAACCTCTTCCTCCTAGCTTCTCGCAGGTTATTTTGTCTTTAATGTTAATTGGTGTTCCATTTTTACTTATTGCAGAACAGCCTGACCTAGGAACATCACTATTAGTATTAGCAAGTGGGATTTTTGTACTGTTCTTAAGTGGGCTATCTTGGCGCATGATCGGTGCAGCAGCAGCTTGTGCAGCTATTGTGATTCCAATTGCATGGGAATTCCTTTTACACGACTATCAACGTCAACGAGTATTAACGTTGCTTGACCCAGAAGCGGATGCTTTAGGAACAGGCTGGAACATTATTCAGTCCAAAACAGCAATCGGTTCTGGTGGGTTCTCAGGTAAAGGTTTCCTCGAAGGTACTCAATCACATTTACACTTCTTACCAGAAGGCCATACTGACTTTATTATTGCTGCTTACTCAGAAGAATTCGGTTTAATTGGTGTACTTATATTAGTAATTCTTTATTCGGCCATTATTTTTAGAACATTTCAAATCGGTTTACAAAGCTTTCATAATTATGGCCGATTAGTGGCTGGCGCGTTTGGTTTGTCTTTTTTTGTTTATGTATTTGTAAACGCAGGAATGGTCAGTGGTATTTTACCTGTAGTGGGTGTTCCCTTACCTTTTATGAGTTATGGTGGTACCGCTATTATTACTTTAATGGCCACTTTTGGTTTAGTCATGTCTATTCATACACATCGATAATCTGGAATTTAAAAAAGATATGTTGTCTCAATTTGTTAATAAAACTTTAAAAGTGCTTGCCTTGTGTACTGGCCTTATTAGCACAAGTCATTTTGCTCAGGCCAATGATTTTGTAACTCATCCTAACTATTTAAATTTTAAACAAAAAGCCATGAGCACTTATGGCTTAAGCGGTGAACAGGTTGACGCCGCTATGAATGGTGCAAAAAATTTACCAAACATTATAAATATTATGACTCGCCCTGGTGAAAGTAAGCCTTGGTACGACTATCGCTCTATGTTTTTAGTCGAAGGTACTATTCAACGTGGTGTCCGCTTTAAAAACCAATATGCCGATGCTCTCAATCGTGCTGAACAACAATTTGGTGTCTCTCAAGCGGTTATTCTAGGCATTTTAGGTGTTGAAACAGGTTATGGAGCCAATAAAGGCTCGTTTATTACTCGTGATGCACTTGCAACGTTAGCTTTTGGCTACCCACGCCGTGCTGAATATTTTGGCGATGAGTTAGCTGCTCTCATTGCATGGACTTACAAAGAAGGTTATCCAACCAATAGTATTGTAGGTTCTTATGCTGGTGCCATTGGCTTCCCGCAGTTTATGCCAAGCAACATTAGTAAGTACGGGGTCGACTTTGATGGTAATGGTCATATCGACCTACGAAACTCTGCAGAAGATGCGATTGGTTCAATCGCAAATTACTTAGCAAAACAAGGCTGGCAACGCGATCAACCTATTGGTTTTATGGCTCGTTACACAGGTTCAAATCCGGAAAGTATCATTGCTAAAGATTTGACCCAGCCCACTCCGTATGGTGCACTAAAAAATCAAGGGATTTCCCCTTTAAATCCGTTAGTCAAAATTGATGACTTAGATATGGTAAATGTTATTCAATTACAAGACTATAACGGTCCAATTTACTATTTAACCTATCCGAACTTTCAAGTAATTACGACTTATAACAAAAGCCGAATGTATGCGACTGCCGTATGGTTGTTAGGTACAGAAGTAGCTAGCCGATAGGCTAGCTTTTTGATGAGTTTATGTAAAAGTCAATAAATATTTTTGTTAAATCGATCACAATACATACATTTTAAATACCTTGTTACATATTTGGTTATTTTTTAACCTAAAACTGTAAGTTTTTGCCCTTTTTGTAACTATTTCTCGTTAAAGACTAGACACTCTCCGTAAGCGATGAATATTATCCACCCCAATCAAGCAATTGCAAAAGTGAATAATTAGGCATGTTCACTTCAATTTTTAGCTCTTTGGCTAAATGAAAAAGTGCATGTTCTCAGGAGTTTATATAAATGCAGTTATCGCTGAAATACATTCTTGCACTGACGGCTAGTTTAAGCATGGCCCCACTGCACGCTGAAATGATGCAATCATCATCATTAAATAGCGATGTAGATGGTCCAAATGCAAATTTAGCTGCTCGTGTGTTGAGTAAAGATACTCAAAACTTTAATTCTCGTTTCTCTAACATTAACAGTCTTTCAATCACTGAACGTTCTGGCGATCAAATCCGTCGTCAAGCTATCGCAGCTAAAATTGAAATCCCTGAAGATGAGCCTTCAGTGATTGAAAAACTTAACACAGTAGCTTCAAATACTGTTCGTAAGTTTAGCCAAACTGGCATGGCATCGTGGTATGGTCGTCAATTTCATGGCCGTAAAACTGCAAGTGGTGAAACATTCGATATGAATGCACTTACTGCTGCTCACCGTAGCTTACCGCTTAACTGTTATATCCGTGTCACCAACAAAGACAATGGCAAAAGCGTAGTGGTAAAAGTAAACGATCGTGGTCCTTTCCATGGTAATCGTGTGCTTGATTTATCATACGGTGCAGCTAAACGCCTTGGTATTACCAATGCTGGTACTGCTAAAGTAAGTATTGAGCGTGTAGACGGTCCTACTTCATAAGCGATTACTCCTCGAGTTCATGAAAAAGCCACAAGTTAAGTTGTGGCTTTTTTAATATAAAAAGAGCAAAAAAACCCTATAAAAATTTTGTGTCTAGACTCTTTTTTTCATTACAAAAATGATTATTTTTTAACCCAAAAACACACTGATTTATTCTTTATCGTTTTTTGCGCATATTTTTCGATTACAGCCATTTTAAAATAATTCCGCTACCCTAGTACCACTTTAGTCTAAAAAGAGTTGTTTAACGCGTTTTAAGACAAGATGAGTTGAGTATTTTTCTATTATTTTCCCATTCTTCATGAAAATGAGGTTTTTTTGAGGATTCGACTCTCTCAAAATCACAAATAAATAACCTGAAATTTTTGAGCTCATCCTCCCCTTTCTTCAGTGCTGTTTTTCATTTTTGTGCCGAAGTGAATAAACTTTAAATTTTAGGCTTACTTGATTTAACAAACATGTCGATATACAACTTGTCTTGTCACTCCCGATAACGAGAGGATAAAATATAAACAGAAAAAGAATGACTCAAAATTAGACAAGGAGAACAAGGTCTATGAAATCTATCGGTGAATGGTTTGATGAATATAGTGAAAGTCATCAAAACCCGATAAATAAAAAAATTCACTGGGTATGTGTTCCAGCTATTTTATTTTCGATTATTGGAATTATTGCTCACTTTAGTGCCCTACTCACCGCTTTACTCGTAGTACTAACCCTCATTTTTTATGCTCAGCTTGATCTTGTACTTGCAGTAGCAATGGCTGCTCTACTTGTTGTGATGGCATGGCTTATTTATGTTCTGCCAGTAGGTGTAGGATTTTATATTGCTCTTTTTGTGTTTGCCTGGATTGGACAATTTTATGGACATAAAGTTGAAGGCAAAAAACCTTCTTTCTTTAAAGATTTGCAATTTCTCTTGATTGGTCCGGTCTGGTGTATGGATGCTTATCTTGCAAAGATATTACCTCATTGGAAAAGCCGTCAGAAGAAACTGACTGCTCAATAAATTTTGAAGAAGCTGAATCCTAAAAAGATTCAGCTTTAACTTAATGATTTATTAGAAAATTTATAAAATAAAAAAATACTAGGCTCAGCAGAACGCTCGGTAACACTTTTTTAAAATAGAAAGCTACGACAGTACAAAATATCGTTGCGTATAAGTAAGGATTATCTAAAAATCCTCTTAATTCATTATTTTCAAAAAAAATTACTGGAATACAAATAGCACTTAATAAACAAGGAGCTGAATAATTCAACATTTTATTCATAAGTACTGGTAATTTAACTTTTACGTTTGGTTCCAAAAAATAATAACGATTAAAAAATATGATAGCTGCCAGTCCTAAAATCATAAGCCATGACATTTTATTTTTCTCCCATTTTATTTTCGACTATTACCGCAATAAACATCCCCAATAAACCAGAAATTAGAATGGCACCTTCTATATGAAAAAATTTAAGAACAAAACCACTGACACAAGTCATTAAAATGCCTGCCATTACAGGCTTCCCTTTACACATAGGAACAATCATGGCAACAAAAATAGCAATAATGGAAAAATCCAAATGATAATTTAATAAGTTAGGTAGCGCCGTTGCTAATAAAATACCAACTAAACTAAAAACCACCCAAAATAAATAAAAGCAAAGACCTGCTCCGAATAAGTATTGAGGATGTTTTTTCTCATTAGGAACACTTACTGCAAATAATTCGTCGGTAAGCAGAAACCCTAAAGTTAGTCTTTTTGAGAGAGGTAAAATAGAAACGTCATTTCTTAAAGTTAAAGCATAAATAAAATGTTGAGCAGTAAGAAAGAAAATAGTGACATAGATGGTTAATAACGATGCACCTTCCATCACCATGCTTAAACTTACTAATTGCGCAGCGCCAGCAAACACAATTCCTGACATCGCTAGTGCTTTATAAAATGATAAACCCGCATGAATTGCCATTGATCCAGCTAAAATAGCCCATGGTATAACCGAAATAGATAGTGGCAATATATCTATCGCCCCTTGTAAAAAAAGATGCGGTGGTCGGCTTTTAGAAAATCTAATAGATTGATTTAAATGAGTATTCATCCCTAGACATCTATAACAGTTATTATTTATAGATTTTCTGGTACTTAGCTCAGCTTCTCTTGAACAAAATTGCGGTTAGCACTGCAAATAAATTTTAAAGATTAAGACTCGCCACATATTGGGTTGGTGTAACACCCATCGCCTTTTTAAAATGACGATTAAAATGGCTTTGATCAGAAAAACCACATTGCTGTGCAACCATTACAATTTGAACGCCTTGTTTTAATAATTGTCTCGCTTTTTGCAAACGCGCCTGTACTAACCATGCATGAGGCGGTAAACCCACATGCTTTTTAAATTGTCTTAAAAAATGCCATGCACTTAACCCGACCATATCAGCCAATTCCTGCAAAGAAAAATTCTTTTCAGGCATATCAGCTAACAAATCTTTAACTTTTAATACTTTTGAATAAGCTTCTGGCAACTCGCAAAAGGTGTGTCTTGACTTACCATGACGTACCATTAAGCAGGCTAATGTTGATAAATACATGGTTTCTTTAAGCAAAAAATTGTCTTTTTGTTCTAATAAATCAAATAATAAACACAGTTGTTGAGATAATCCCAAGTCCTGAATTACAGCTTGCGGAAACCAAGGTGCCCCATGGCCTTGTTCAAAAAAATCTTGGCTTACTTCAGCAAGCATTTCGGGTGTAGGATAGATTGCACGGTAACGCCAGCCCGATTCAACAGCAGATGAGCCTGTGTGAATTTCATCTGCATTAACTAAAATAATGTCACCTTTAGGAGCAACATGTAGTTGACCCGTCCTAAAAAAAGACTGTGCACCCTCTTCAATGACACCAATACAATATCCTTCATGAGTATGCTTTGAAAATTGTGTTTGGTGATAATGTGCTTTTAATAATTCTAAACCGCCCAACTCTCGCAAATGCAAGTAGTCAGCCTGTTCCCGGTGCATATATACATCTCATCTATTTATCTACAAAAAAACATAGCATGTTTTAAAAAGATGCATAGAACAAAATTGCTGTTATGCGGAAATGGATACCCTATTTTCTATTGATAAATACGACCATTATGTTTCAGCCAACCATTTTCATGGCGGTTCTGTGGATCATGATGCGTCCAATGTAATACTCCACCTTTTTCGTTATATTCATATTCCCCGTTAAATTCGACAATATCACCCTTTCTTAAATCTTCAATTTTTGGTGCTAAATCAATATTATGTGCTACTAAAATTGAAAGACCATTTTTTAATACCAAAATAAATTTCTGGTGTCTCGACCCATCATTATCTTCTCTTAAGATTGCTTTTACTCGACCACTACCCTGCACTTGAACGTTACTTTGTCTACGTTCATAAGCAGCCTTTATGGTATCTATTCCATCATTTGAAAACGTCGTTTCAGTACGCTGATTCGCAGGTATGCTTGATGATGGTGTCGGATTGTTTTTATGCCCAGATAAGTCCAGACCCAAATATGCAGCAATCAATAAAACAATTATGCCGCCAATACCTAGATTCTTTTTATTTGTCATCTTTAGATTCCGTTTTCAACAGAGATAAAAAAAGCCCCATAGGGGGCTTTTTTTGAAGATACGAATTACTTCGCAGCAGCTTGAGCAGCAGCAACTTCTTCAGCAAAGCTAAGTTCAGCTTTTTTCTCGATACCTTCACCAACTTCGAAACGTACGAAGTTAGCAACATTTGTACCAGTCGCTTTTAATACGTCAGCAACTTTTTTCTCGTTGTCGATAACGTACATTTGACGGTCAAGAGCAACTTCGTTTAAGTATTTCTCAACAGAACCAGTTACCATTTTCTCAACGATGTTCGCTGGTTTACCAGATTCTAACGCTTTCGCTTCAGCAATTTCTTTCTCTTTAGCGATAAGGTCAGCTGGAACAGCTTCAGCATTTACTGCTACTGGGTTGAATGCAGCAACGTGCATTGCAATACCTTTACCAGTGTCAGCATCACCAGTATAAGAAACTACAACACCGATTTTTAAACCGTGTTTATAGATAGCCAATTGTTCGCCTTCAACGATTTTCGCACGACGAACTTGGATGTTTTCACCGATTTTTTGAACAAGCGCGATACGAGCTTCTTCAACTGATTGGCCATCAGCTAATTTTAATTCAGCAATTTTAGCAGCATCAGTTTCGCCAGCAGCTAATGCAGCAGCAGCAACTGTGTGTGCAAAGTTAGAGAAGTTTTCGTCTTTAGCAACGAAGTCAGTTTGACAGTTTACTTCAACTAAGATCGCTTTATTACCGTCTTGAACGATAGTGATTGCACCGTCAGCAGCAATGTTGCCAGCTTTTTTAGCAGCTTTAGCTTGACCAGATTTACGAAGGTTATCAATAGCAAGTTCGATGTCACCGTTCGCTTCTGTTAATGCTTTTTTGCATTCCATCATTGCAAGACCAGTACGGTCACGTAATTCTTTTACCATGCTTGCAGTAATTGCAGTCATGTTGATCTCCTAAAATCGGTAGAAAATAAATCTGTTCAACAAAAACGGCCCAAAGAAACTCTGGGCCGTTTGCACTCTCGACGCTTAATTTGCCACCATTACATGTCGCAAAAATGACAAGCCTGCGTCAAAACGCATTAAGCCTCAGAAGCGTCTTTCGCAGCGTCATCGCCTTTTGCTTGAGCGTTCGCTTGAGATTGAGCGTATTCTTTACCAGCAAGAATTGCATCAGCCATAGCTGAAGCATATAAAGTTACTGCACGGATCGCATCGTCGTTACCAGGAATAACGTAATCTACGTTGTCTGGGTTAGAGTTTGTATCAACGATACCGATAACAGGAATACCTAAGTTTTTCGCTTCTTTGATTGCAATCGCTTCGTGATCAACGTCGATTACAAATAATGCGTCAGGTAAACCACCCATGTTTTTAACGCCGCCTAAAGAGCGCTCAAGTTTTTCCATCTCACGAGTACGTTCTAAAGCTTCACGTTTAGTAAGCTTAGCAAAAGTACCGTCTTGAGATTGAGTTTGAAGATCTTTTAAACGGTTGATAGATTGGCGAAGTGTTTTCCAGTTCGTCAACATACCACCTAACCAACGGTGATCTACGTATGGTTGACCAGCGCGTTGAGCTTGTTCACGGATGATGTTAGAAGCAGCACGTTTTGTACCAACGAACAAAACTTTGTTCTTTTTGCTTGCTAATTGGTTAGCGAAGTTCAAAGCATCATTTAACGCAGGAACAGTGTGCTCAAGGTTGATGATGTGAATTTTGTTACGCGCGCCAAAAATGTATTGACGCATTTTTGGGTTCCAGAAACGAGTTTGGTGACCAAAGTGCGCACCTGCTTGAAGAAGGTCGCGCATGCTTACGTTGTAATCTGCCATTTTCTTTACCTTAAAAGTTGGGTTAGGCCTCCATATATCCGCATTCTCCACCTTTTTACGGGCACCCAGAGTAATGTGACGATATATGTGCGGATTTTTACTCCACCTATCAAAATTCTTCGTAAAAGATATTCACGAAAAGCATTTGATAAAATGGGCGGCTATTTATACCATAGACGCTTGTAAATTACCAAAAGTTTTTAGAGATCATGAACAGTACTTATACAGCTCCACGTCGATTAATCAAAACTCCAGATGAAATTGAAAAAATGCGCATTGCAGGACGACTGGCGGCTGAAGTTCTAGATATGATCAAGCCGCATATTAAAGCTGGTGTAAGCACACTCGAGCTTGATACGATTTGTCGTAATCATATTGAAAATGTACAGCATGCTATTCCTGCCTGTGTAGGTTACGGTGGTGCGCCAGGACGCCCTGCTTTTCAACACTCTATCTGTACTTCGGTTAACCATGTTGTATGTCATGGTATTCCTTCTGAAAATAAAATCTTAAAAAACGGCGATATCCTTAACATCGACGTGACCGTCATTAAAGATGGTTATCATGGCGATACCAACATGATGTATATCGTGGGTGGTGAAACCTCTATTCTGGCAAATCGGTTATGTAAAGTAGCTCAAGAAGCGATGTATCGCGGAATGGCAACAGTTAGAGATGGTTCGTATTTAGGCGATATTGGACATGCCATCCAAAAATATGTCGAATCAGAACGTTTTAGCGTAGTACGTGAATATTGTGGTCATGGCATTGGTACCGTTTTCCATGATGAACCTCAAGTATTGCACTATGGTCAAGCTGGTACGGGCATGCGTTTAGAAGCTGGTATGACTTTCACTATTGAACCTATGGTAAATGCCGGTGTTTGGCAAACCAAATTGCTTGGTGACAAATGGACAGTTGTAACCAAAGACCATAAACTTTCAGCTCAATATGAACATACTATTTTAGTCACTAAAACAGGGATTGAAGTATTAACAGCTCGCCCAGAAGAAGATCTTTCACGCTTCAATCAATAATTTAATCAAAATTAAGAAAAGGCTACTTTATGTAGCCTTTTCTTTTTTATTTTGTACTTTTTATTAATAAATATTTCCAAATATAAACAAATATTTCAAAAAAATTACAATTATTAATTTTTAATACACAATTATTTCAATAAAACGCGTTATGGTGGGCTCAATAAAAATCAGTAAACAAATGCTCGGACATGGAGTCCTTTTATGATGAAAAAGTCATTATTTTGTATGACAGCTGCCTTTTTTGCTCTGCCAACAGTCACTTCTGCCGCTTCCCCATATTTTAGTTTAAAAGATGGTGATGGTTTCAAACGTTTTTCAGTCTCAGCTGGCTGGCTCCATGCTATGCCTCAAGGCTCAGGAAACCCTGTCAATATCAATACTAGCGTTGCAGAAGGTACAAAATCTAAAGTTGGAGATGTATCTACAAAAGCCGTTTTAGACGCAATCGATCAAAGTAAACCTTCAGGACAATTTTGGCATAGCACTATTAGCCTTCTTGATAAGTTTACAGACACTCTTCCCTCATCACTTGCGGGTACAGCAGAAATTAATGGTCTTTCTCAATGGGAACAACAAGGTTCTGGCTTAGAAGCTGCTGATGTTGATACCGTTGGTCTTATGTTTAACTACAACTTTACGGATAATTTATCTTTAGAAATTAAAGGTGGTATTCCCCCTAAAGTAGATATTAATGGAAAAGGTAATATTTACGCTCCCCTCTCTGGAAAAGCGACTCCACTAAAAGATGGATCTGTGATTGGAGGAATCATCGGAGATGGTATTGCCAAAGCGGGTGGAGATATTCCTTTAAAGCAAGACATTCATATTACTGATCTTTCTCAGGGCGGTAAGGCTGCGACCGCACGTGCATGGTTACCAGCTGTTGAGCTACATTATCAATTTGGTAAAACAGGTGTAAATAAGTTCCGTCCTTATATCGGAGCTGGCGTGATGTATGCATACTTTAATGATTTAAAAATGAATTCCGGTATTGAAGCCGATTTAATTCAAGCGGGTCACATGATCCAGAATATCCATGATAATAAAGCAGGTGCAGCATTAGATCGTAAAACATCTTCTGCTAATCCTATTGTGAAACTAGAAGCGACAGATACATTTGCACCTATCGTTACCGTAGGAGCAACTTATGATTTTAATCCGAACTTGTTTGCTGTAGGCTCAGTTTCTTATTCGAAAATGAATAGCGAAGCAAAAATTTACGTGACTGATCAAAATACAGGTAAAGAATTAATTCAGGCAAATAGCAAAATTGATATTGACCCGCTTATTACTTATTTAGGTGTGGGTTACCGATTCTAAATCTCAAAAGCACACAAGCTATAAAAGCTTTACTTAAGCTTTTATAGCTTTTTATTTATCCTGCCAAAATTGCTTCTTTTTAAACCAAAATGCCAAAAAAATGAGCATTTTTTAGGATCATGTTTACTAAGCTCAACCTTCTTTATTTTTTATTATCACCTCTTCTTTTAATTCCTTTTCTCTAATCATTTTTATGTTAGACAACTAACCTAATAAAATTAAAAACTAAGATTTTCCTTTTAGTAAAAATTATCTTTTGGCACGCACTTTGCTTTATGTATGACATGATGAATCAATGGCGATTCAATGGATAAACCAAGACGGCCAAAGATGTCCGCTCTGATCGGTATGCAAATAGACAATTCATTTTGTCGTGCAAATTAAAATTTCGTTCAGTTCAGGGGGACGGCGTATGTCTTCAAATATTAATTTAGATGCAAAAAAAGCGACTGAAATTAAATTATTCAGTTTTTCAACCCCAGCCATGCGTGCTTTCCACATGACTTGGCTCGCGTTCTTTGTCTGCTTCTTCGCATGGTTTGCTTGCGCTCCATTAATGCCCGTTATTAAAGGTGAGTTCGGCTTAACCAAAGATCAAATTGCCAATATTAATATTGCCGCCGTTGCAATTACAATTTTAGTGCGGCTTGCTGTCGGACCACTTTGTGATAAATATGGTCCGCGTATTACTTACACCACCCTTCTCTTACTTGGCAGTATTCCTGTATTTGGTGTTGCCGCTGCCAACAGCTATGAATCTTTTCTTTTCTTCCGTTTACTCATCGGTGCAATTGGCGCAAGCTTTGTCATTACGCAATATCATACCAGTATCATGTTTGCGCCAAATGTCGTAGGCACAGCAAATGCAGCTGCTGCGGGTTGGGGTAATGCTGGCGGTGGTGCAACACAAGCTCTAATGCCTTTATTACTCGGTGCAATTGTCATGTTCGGTGTCGAGCAAACTATGGGTTGGCGCGTTGCATTAATCGTACCAGGCGTAATGATGGTAATTGTTGGGGTTCTTTACTGGAAACTTACCCAAGACTGCCCTCAAGGAAACTTTAAAGAAGTTCGTGCACAAGGTATTGAGGTGGGTAGTGGTAAAAAAGGTGGCATGGCAATCTTAATGCAAGCGGCTCGTAACTACCGTGTCTGGATTTTATTCCTCGCTTATGGTGCTTGCTTTGGTATTGAAATTTTCATCCATAATGTTGCCGCAATGTACTATGTTGACCAATTCAAAATGGATTTAAAAACAGCAGGGTTAACCGCAGGTATATTTGGACTTCTTGCCTTATTTGCACGTGCATTGGGCGGTATTATTTCCGATAAAGTCGCACTTAAAAAAGGTTTAGACGGACGTACTAAAGTACTTGTACTGATGATTTTAGGCGAAGGTTTATTCTTAATACTCTTCTCTCAAATGAACGTCGTAGCTCTTGCAATTATTTCCATGACAGTTTTTGCATTGTTTACCCATATGGCTTGCGGAGCAACATATGCACTGGTCCCTTTTATTGACCGAAATGCATTAGGCGGCGTCGCAGGCATTATTGGCGCAGGTGGAAATGTGGGCGCAGTAGCAGCTGGTTTCTTACTAAAAGGCGTACTTGATATTCAAACTTGTCTATTTATTTTAGGTGGACTGGTTATGGTTGCAGGCTGTAGTGTAATTTTGATTCGCTTCACAACCGAGCACAAAGAAAAAGAAAAAGTACTTTTTGAACAGGCTCTACTTGAACGCAATTCCGCAGCCTAATTCTGATAAGAAGCAGAAATCAAAAATGATTTTTGCTTCTTCCCCTTTCTCATAATAGTCCGAAATCTCTAAGATTCTTTTTAACTTTTCTTAAAATAATTTTATAGATATATCGATATTATTAGATATATCTTCTACAATGATTTATCACATTCTTATAATTTTCTACTCACAATGACTAAAACAAGCCATCAGTTTTCTCAATCACTCATTTATATGCTCATTGGAAGTGCCATTATTTTGGCTTTGTCACTAGGTGTACGACATGGTTTTGGGCTTTATTTAGTCCCGATGAGTCATGAGTTCGGTTGGGGACAGCATGTTTTTAGTCTAGCAATTGCCATGCAAAATCTAATCTGGGGTGCAGTTCAGCCTTTTACTGGGGCAATTGCAGATAAATATGGCAGTAAAGTTGTGGTAACAGTCGGCGGATTACTTTATACCCTTGGCTTACTCTTAATGGCTTTTAGTTCAAGTGTACTCATTTTGAATTTAAGCTTAGGTCTTATTATTGGTTTAGCTTTATCAGCAACCTCATTTACAGTTTTGCTTAGCGCAGTAGGCCGAGCTGCTCCGCCGGAAAAAAGAAGTATGGCAATGGGTATTGCCAGTGCAGCTGGTTCTTTTGGCCAATTTATTATGCTGCCTTCTACCCTTCTCTTACTTAAGACAGTGGGATGGTCATCAGCTTTAATGGTAAGTGCGCTGTTAATCGCTCTTATTATGCCTCTAGCATGGATGTTAAAAGGGCCAAGCAACCAAACCCCAAAAGCAATTGCCCAACCTCAGCTCACCTTTAAACAAGTACTGAATATTGCTAGAAAACATAAACCTTTTTGGTGGTTAGCTTTAGGCTTTTTAGTATGTGGCTTCCAAGTTGTCTTTTTGGGTGTTCACCTACCAGGTTATTTAATCGACCACGGCTTTGATGCCGCTACAGGTACGGTGTTTCTTGCTTTAGTCGGATTATTTAATATCGTAGGGACTTATGGCGCAGGCTGGTTAGGAGATCGTTTTTCGAAACCTAAGTTATTAATGGCACTTTATGGTAGCCGCGGCATCGCAATCATTGCTTTCTTATTATTACCTCTAAGCACTTATACAGTATATGCTTTCGGTATTATCATGGGACTTCTATGGCTTTCTACGGTTCCTCTCACCAACGGTATCGTGGCAAATATGTTTGGTGTTAAATACCTTTCAATGTTAAGTGGTATTGTATTTTTCACCCATCAAGTCGGGTCTTTCTTTGGTGGTTGGCTTGGCGGTGTTAACCATGATTTAACAGGTAATTACAATGCGATTTGGCTCTGTTCTATCGCATTGAGTATATTAGGGGTAATCGTACATTTCTTTGTAAATGAGGAGGCTGTTATTCATGACGCATAATGCCATACTTTTGAAAACAATTATGACTTTCCTCATCTTAGCTCTTCTGGTTTTATCTATTGTTTTATGGAAACAGACACCTGATTTGTTTGAATATTTTAATCAAGCATTTTGTGCACACTAGAGAGATGTGACGCTGAAATCACTCTGTACATTGTCATAAAAATATAAAAAACATATGGTCTAATAAAAATAAAAAAGCCCGCAAGTTTGCGGGCTTTTTTATGAAAAACTTATTTAAAATCAAAATAAACGATTCATACCATTAAGTGCAGCTACACGGTATGCTTCAGCCATTGTTGGATAGTTAAATGTCGTTTCAACAAAATATTTCAAAGTATTGTTTGGGCTGTGCATAACTGCTTGTCCAATGTGGATAATTTCAGCAGCATTATTACCAAAACAGTGAATACCTAAAATTTCCAAAGTGTCACGATGGAAAAGAATCTTCAACTCACCTACTGTATCACCGGTAATTTGTGCACGAGCTAAATGACGGAAAGAAGCCTGACCGACTTCATACGGAATTTTCTCTTCCGTTAATTCCTGTTCATTCTTACCAATAGATGAGATTTCCGGAATGGTATAAATACCTGTAGGGATATCACGTACCGGCTTAGCGTCTTCACCACTCATGTTTGCACCAGCACAGCGCCCTTGGTCATAGGCAGCCGAAGCAAGTGAAGGCCAACCAATCACGTCACCAGCCGCATAGATGTTTTCAACTTCAGTTTGATATTGATCATTTACAGAAAGTTGACCACGACTATTTGGTACCAACCCAACATTTTCAAGACCTAAACCTTCTGTGTTACCTGAACGGCCATTACACCAAAGAATCGCATCAGCTTTAATCTTTTTACCACTTTGTAAATGTAGAACAACGTGATCATCAAATGTTTCAAGATGATCCATTTGTTCATTGTGACGAATCAACACGCCCTGTTCACGTAAGTGATAAGACAAAGCATCGGCGATTTCATCATCTAGATAACTTAAGAGTTTTTGTTGAGTATTGATCAAGTCAACTTTATGGTCTAAACCAATAAAGATTGAGGCATATTCACAGCCAATAACACCTGCGCCGTAAATAATGATTTTTTGAATTGAGTAATCAAGATCAAGAATTTTGTCCGAATCAAATACGCGCGGGTGGTCAAAATCAAGACCTTGCGGATGATAAGGACGGCTACCTGTCGCAATCACGATTTGCTTACAGATAATTGTTTCTTTAATGCCTTCGTGGCTAAAAACTAAAACTGTGTTTTTGTCTTGAATATATGCACGACCGTGGAAGACACCAATTTTGTTACGGTCATAAAAGCGTGTATGCGTATCAACCTGTTGTTGAATCACTTTGTGCGCATTACGCAAGACCTGTTTCATAGTGAACTGTTTCCATTCACCTACTTTTTGAAACATTGGATCACGCTGATAGCGAATAATGCTAGAAACTGTTTGACGTAATGCTTTACTTGGAATGGTTCCTACGTGTGCACAGTTACCACCGAGTTGATCACGTACATCTACAATTGCAACACGCTTACCAGCTTTTGCAAGCTTCATTGCCGCGCCTTCACCTGCAGGTCCAGAACCGAGAACTACCGCATCGTACTTAACGAAATTCCCACTAACGACCTCTTTTTTACGTGGCATTGAAAGCTCCTTCCTCTGTTGAATGACCATATTTTATAATAAATTATGGCTAATATGCGGTGAATTTATGTATTTCTCAACCCTATATTTCTGAATAGCCACATTTATTATATGAATAGTTATTTTCCGCTATTACTTGTAGAAGTCCGCTATAATACAATGTCAATGTCTCTATAAACGAGTGGAAAAGTTAAATATGTCAGAACACCGTAAACCTGAACAGGGTGTAAAACTTCGTGGCGCAGAAAAAGTCGCAAGAATTCCTGTAAAAGTTGTACCTACGGTTGAAGTGCCGCGTAAACCTGACTGGATTCGTGTCAAGATGACGGCACCAGAAGAAGTTCAGCGTATTAAAACGACTTTACGTGCTCAAAAACTCCATACCGTTTGTGAAGAAGCAGCTTGTCCGAACCTTCCAGAATGCTTTGGCGGTGGTACAGCAACATTCATGATCATGGGTGATATTTGTACACGTCGTTGCCCTTTCTGTGACGTAGCGCATGGTCGTCCAAATGCATTGGACCCTGATGAACCACGCCACATGGCAGAGACAATTGCCAATCTTAAGCTCAAATACGCAGTAATCACTTCGGTTGACCGTGATGACTTGCTTGACGGCGGTGCACAACATTTTGTGGACTGTATTAAAGAAGCTCGCGCACTTAGCCCAAATACATTACTTGAAATTTTAGTACCGGACTTCCGTGGACGTATGGATATTGCTTTACGCATTATGACTGAATGTCCACCAGACGTATTTAACCACAACATTGAGACTGTACCTCGTCTATATAAAGCGATGCGTCCAGGTTCAGATTATCAGCACTCTTTAAACCTATTAAAAATGTTTAAAGAATACTGCCCAGACATCCCAACAAAATGTGGTTTGATGGTGGGTATTGGTGAAACTGAAGAAGAAGTTATTGCATTGCTTGATGACTTACGTGCTCACGATGTCGACTATGTCACTATTGGTCAATACTTACAGCCTTCTAAACAGCATGCACCAATTG
Source organism: Acinetobacter sp. UC24323 (assembly GCF_024151445.1). NCBI lineage: Bacteria > Pseudomonadati > Pseudomonadota > Gammaproteobacteria > Moraxellales > Moraxellaceae > Acinetobacter > Acinetobacter sp. UC24323. The sequence goes on from NZ_JAHIBY010000002.1 coordinate 108,554, forward strand.
ACCGTTTTGTAACACCAGAAGAATTTGAACGTTATGCAGAGCATGGCCGTAAACTTGGCTTTAGAAATATTTGGTCTGCACCAATGGTTCGTTCAAGCTATTTTGCTGATCGCCAATACTATGGTGAACCTGTTCCTGAAGTTCGTCGCAAGGTAGATCCTGCGAAAAAAATTGCGGTACAAGCAATCGAAGCTTAACACTCCATAAGTATTAAAAAGGCCTTCAGATTATGAGGGCTTTTTTATTTATACAAGAAAATCAATAACATTTCTTGACAAATCGATAAAACAAGCCATTACACTTTCATTCAAAAATATTTTATACCTAAAAGCACGATATATCCCTGCTCTAGCATATACATCAATTGCGACATAAAAAATCAAATTTAAACAGCATTAAAAAATTCGCTAGTTAAGCCTTAAATCTCTCCTCGCTTTTTTATTATTTCTAACTTGAGGGCTTATCTAGCAAGGAGCAAGTATGATTTTCCTACTCTTTGTTTTAAGTATTGTCATTCAGCTTGTTGCAATATGGGCAATTTTCTTTTTTAACCTAAATAGAGTCGCTGGTAGTGTTATTACGATTGCTGTAGCCATACTTACTGCTTTCATTTTAACGCCGTGGGCATTACTTTTAGGGATTCCCCTTATTGCACTTAGCATTATTATTTTGTTTAAACCTTTACGGTTTAACTTAATTACCCAACCTGCATATAAAACTCTGGCCAACTCAATGCCGAGCATCAGTACCACTGAACAAGAAGCCTTAGAAGCAGGAACAAGCTGGTGGGAAAAAGAGTTATTTATGGGGGCTCCAGATTGGTCGCAATTTGAAAAATATCCCTATCCTACACTTTCACCAGAAGAACAAAGTTTTATCGATAATGAAGTTGAAGTGCTATGTAGCATGCTTGATGAATGGGAAATTCACCATCAATTAAAAGACCTTCCTCCTGAAGTTTGGCAGTTCATTAAAGATAAAGGCTTCTTAGGCCTTATTATTCCAAGATCCTTTGGCGGTAAAGAGTTCAGCTCATTTGCTCAAAGTCGCATTATGAGCAAAATTGCCTCGCGTTCATTAACTGCTGCGGTGAGTTGTATGGTTCCTAACTCATTAGGACCCGGTGAATTACTCATGCATTATGGTACAGATGCGCAAAAGCAGCAATATCTACCGGGACTTGCTAAAGGTGAAGAAATTCCATGCTTTGGTTTAACCAGTCCGGAAGCAGGTTCAGATGCAGGTGCAATTCCAGATTCGGGTGTAGTCTGCTATGGCGAATATGAAGGTGCTCAAGTTCTTGGGCTCCGCATGAATTTCTCTAAACGTTGGATTACGCTCGCTCCAATTGCCACAGTGGTCGGTCTAGCATTTAAACTTTATGACCCCGAAGGTTTACTTGGAGATAAAACTAAAACTGAGTACGGGATTACCTGTGCTTTAATTCCAGCCAATCATGCAGGCGTAAAAATAGGTGCACGACATTATCCGGGCTCTCCATTCATGAATGGGACAGTAGAGGGTGAAGATGTCTTCATTCCAATTGACTGGATTATTGGCGGACAAGAAAATGCCGGTAAAGGCTGGCGCATGCTGATGGAATGCCTAGGTGTTGGCCGAGGTATTTCACTGCCAGCATTGGCCACAGCCGCAGGTGAAATGAGCTATCTCACTGTCGGTGCTTTTGCAAGAATTCGTCAACAGTTCAATATTTCTGTCGGCAAATTTGAAGGTGTACAAGAAGCTAGCAGTGAAATTGCCAGCGATGCCTATATGCTTGAAGCATTTCGTTATTTAGTGACGTGTGGTCTAAACCAAGGTGGAACCCCTGCTGTAATGACTGCCATGGCAAAATACTATGCAACTGAAACGATGCGTAAAGTTATCAATCACGGAATGGATATTGCTGGAGGACGTGCAATTCAACTTGGGCCACGTAATTTCCTTGCCCTTACCTATCAAGCGATTCCAATTGCTATTACGGTAGAAGGCGCAAATATTTTAACCCGTTCATTGATGATTTTTGGTCAAGGCTCAATGCGCTGTCACCCTTATCTTTTTGAAGAATTGCAATTACTTCAGTCTGATGACAAAGCCAATGCCGTACAAAAATTCGATGATTTGTTGTTTAAACATTTAGCCTATACCTTTAACCGCGGTGCTAGATCATTTGCTTATGGTTGGACGGGTGGTTCGAGTGATGCACCTCAATCAGCAGATCAATTCACTGCAAGTTACTATAAAACCATCAATCGTTTTAGCGCCAATTTTTCACTTGTTTCCGATATGGCACTTGGCTTACTCGCAGGAGACCTAAAGCGTAAAGAAATGCTATCAGGCCGCTTGGCAGATATTCACGCGCACTTGTTTATTGCCACAGCGATTTTAAAATTTTATGAGGCTGGACAAAAAACTGAAGCTGAACAATTGCATGCAAAACTAGCACTGCAAAAAGCATTCTTGAATATTCAGGAAGCATTTTGGGGGCTATTTGACAACTTCCCAGCCAAGCTTCCAGCAGCATTTGTCAAATGGATATGTTTCCCGCTAGGTCGTGTGATTTCAAAACCTGACGATGAGTTAAAACAACAAGTTGCTGAACTCATGATGGAAGAACATCCGTTTAGAGAGCAACTCAAACGCCATGTGTACTATTCAACTGAACCTAATGATGTCACTGGCCGTCTAGAGCACACATTCCAAATGTTAAGAACCATTGAGCCGCTTTGGGATAAGTTTAAGAAAGCTGAATCCAAAGGCAAATTTACGGGTCTTACTTTTGAAGAGAATATTGCTCAAGCGATAAAAGAAGGCTTTATTTCTGAAAGCGAAGCTCAACAATTATTGCAGTACAACGCAATTCGATTCGATAGCATGCTTACCGATGTTTTTGATGAAAAGCTAAATAAAGACCTACCTTTATCAAATCCTCATCAAATAGTGTGACTGATGCCTCCACTAATTCACTATTGCAATCATTTTTGAATCGCATTAATTAATAAACAGCCATAAAAGCGTCACTCGACGCTTTTATTTTTAGGAGAAATTAATGTCTAAGCAAGATTACGAAAATGGATTAAAAGTTCGCACAGAAGTGATGGGAGAAGCTTTTGTAAAACGTGCCCAAGAAAATACCGTGCCCTTTACCCAGCCTTTACAAGACTGGATTAATGAACATGCATGGGGATCGACTTGGCAACGTGAAGGTGTGCTGCCACGTAAATATCGCTCATTAATTACTTTGGCAATGTTAACTGCACTCAAATCACCAACAGAACTCAAGGGCCATGTTCGTGGTGCACTCAACAATGGTTGTACAGTTGAAGAAATTCAGGAAACTTTATTGCATAGCCTGCCATATTGCGGTGCCCCTGCTACTCAGGAAGCTTTCCGGGCTGCGTTAGAAGTCATTCAAGAATATCAACAACAATAACTTCAGTATGAGCCAGCACTTTACTGGCTCATTTAAGTTTAATTCAATTTAGTCGAATGAATATTTAAATTACGATCACCAATCACGACAGCCTGACGGCAAATACCTTCTGCTTTACGTTGATTCTCAAAAACTGCTGCCGACATCGGCTCAAAACTATCAAAAAAGCAGATTTCATTTTGATCTATAGAATAAATGAGTGACTGATTCCCTACCCCTTCTAAAGTGTCGTAGTACACAATCACCATTTTTCCATTTTGCGTGTCTGTTTGAATATCTTGATAGCTCAGCGCTGGCCCAGTTGGTATTCTTAATACCTTTGCTTCTTTATAGCTCATGCGTTCGCTTGAGCTAATGTTAGGATCATGATCTGAGTGAAATGACACCTCAAAGCCCAACTTTTTTAAAGCAACGGCTAAAGCAATCGTATAAGTTCCTTCATCGTCATAGCGGCAAACTTTAATCAGCTCAGCAACATCAATTTGTACTCCATGATGTTGAAGTACCATCCAAACTGCAAAAAGGCCACAGTTCGCTTCGAGGGTTGCCAAAGATTCGGGAATATTTAAGGCCATAATTTAGATCTAAAGTCGTAATTACGCAGATAATAAACAAAACTGGATTGGCACTAAAAGCTTTTCCAAGTACAATGTTTCGCTAGTCGAGGGATGCTGCGACAAATGATCGGCACTAAAGATCATTTTGCCAGGCTCGACGATCGGTTAAACACTCGTTTTAACCAACAACGGCATCCGCGAACAGAATGATCAATACTATTTTTTCCTAGGAGATCCTGATGAACGCGGTTAATGCTTCATTTACAGATTACAAAGTTGCTGACATCTCACTTGCTGACTACGGTCGTAAAGAAATCAAACTTGCTGAAGCAGAAATGCCAGCTTTGATCGGCTTACGTAAACGTTATGCAGCGTCTAAACCACTTGCTGGTGCAAAAATTCTTGGTTGTATCCACATGACTATTCAAACAGCGGTTCTTATTGAAACGCTTGTTGAATTGGGTGCTGAAGTTCGCTGGACATCTTGTAATATCTTCTCGACTCAAGACCACGCTGCTGCTGCAATTGCTGCTCGCGGTATTCCAGTTTTTGCTTGGAAAGGTGAAACTGAAGAAGAATATGTATGGTGCCTTGAACAACAAATTAATGTAAATGGCCAACCTTGGGATGCCAACATGATCTTGGATGATGGCGGTGACTTAACTGCTCTTGTTCATGAAAAATATCCTGCACTTTTAGAGCGCATTCATGGTATTACCGAAGAAACCACAACAGGTGTTCAACGTCTTATCGAAATGTGGAAAGACGGCACTTTAAAAGTACCTGCAATCAACGTAAATGACTCTGTTACTAAATCTAAAAACGACAACAAATATGGTTGCCGTCACTCATTAAATGACGCAATCAAACGTGCAACAGATATGCTTTTATCTGGCCGTCGTGCGCTTGTGATCGGTTACGGTGACGTAGGTAAAGGTTCTGCTCAATCTTTACGTCAAGAAGGCATGATCGTTCGTGTAACTGAAGTTGACCCAATTTGTGCAATGCAAGCATGTATGGATGGTTATGAAGTTGTATCTCCATACAAAAACGGCGTACAAACAGGTAAAAAAGAAGATATTAACCACGATCTTCTTGGCAATACTGACCTTGTCGTAACAACAACTGGTAACTACCACGTGTGTGATGCAGCAATGTTAGACAGCTTAAAAGCTGGTGCAGTTGTATGTAACATCGGTCATTTCGATACAGAAATCGACACGGCTTATTTACGTGGTTACAAGTGGGTTGAAGTTAAGCCACAAGTTCACCAAGTTTATCGTTCAGAAGACGAAAACAACTATCTTATCCTTCTTTCTGAAGGCCGCCTTGTAAACTTAGGTAATGCAACTGGTCACCCATCACGTGTAATGGACGGTTCTTTTGCTAACCAAGTTTTAGGTCAAATTCACTTATTCCAAGAGAAATTTGCTGATCTACCTGCAAGTGAAAAGGCTGCAAAAATTCGCGTAGAAGTTCTTCCTAAGAAACTTGACGAAGAAGTTGCTGCTGCAATGGTTGCAGGTTTCGGTGGTGTACTCACTCAGTTAACTCAAGAGCAAGCTGATTATTTAGGCGTTGCTGTTGAGGGGCCATTCAAATCTGACGCTTACAAATACTAAGAACATAAGGGCAGACGGTGAACCGACTGCCCTTTTTTCTAAAAATGTTTCGCTGTTTACAAGGATTTGACATGACTAAACGTACACCTATTTCTTTTGAGTTTTTTCCGCCAAAAACTGATGCCGGTGCTGAAAAACTTCGTATTGTTCACCAAGAATTACAGCAATTAAATCCAGAGTTTTTCTCGATTACTTATGGTGCTGGTGGTTCTACTCGTGAACGCACACTTGCTGCTATTGAAGATTTCAATGGTAAAGGCACTCCTGTTGCCCCTCACCTTTCTTGTATTGGTGATGATAAGACGCGTATTGCTGAACTACTCGATTTATACAAAGCTCAAGGCATTGACCGTATTGTCGCTTTACGTGGCGACTTACCATCTGGACAGGTTGGTCTTGGCGAACTTCCTTATGCTCAAGATTTAGTACGTTTTATTCGTGAGCACTCAGGCGACCACTTTCATATTGAAGTTGCGGCTTATCCAGAAATGCATCCTCAAGCCGAAAGCCTCGACTCAGATATCCAACGTTTTATTGAAAAAGTACAAGCTGGTGCCAATGCGGGAATTACTCAATTCTTCTTTAATCCAGACTCATACTTTTATTTTATAGAGCGTTTGGAAAAAGCTGGAATTAACATTCCAGTCGCTCCTGGTATCATGCCTATTACCAATGCAAGTAATTTAATTCGCTTTGCAGATGGTACTGGTGCTGAAATTCCTCGCTGGATTCGTAAGCAATTACAAGCCTATGGCGATGACAGTGAAAGTATTAAAGCTTTTGGTCATGAAGTTGTTGTTAAGCTATGCGAACGCCTCATTGCAGGTGGTGCACCAAGCTTACACTTCTACTCAATGAACCAAGTCGAACCAACTCGTCAGCTTGTTGTTGACCTTGGTTTAAATTAATTTTGTAAGGCGTACCCAATGAATCGTTTTTTTATCGAAACTGAACTTACAGTTGGCTCAACAATTCAACTAACTGAATCAGTCTTCCATCATTGGGTACGTGTTTTACGCGCACAATTACAAGAACAAGCCATACTATTTAATGGCCAAGGTGGTGAGTATCTCGCGACATTGACCGAAATTAATAAAAAAAATGCGTTTGTCACTATTGAGAATTTTAATCCTGTAGACCGTAATGCCCCATTTAAAGCCATTCTTGGTCAGGTCATGAGTAAAGGTGACCGAATGGATTATGCCATTCAGAAAGCAACTGAACTTGGCGTCAGTAAGATTCAGCTCTTGACCAGTGAACGTTGCGAAATGCGTTTAAAATACGACCGCGATCAAAAAAAACTAGATCATTGGCAAGCTGTTGCAATTGCAGCATGTGAGCAATGTGGACTCAATTTAGTTCCAGAAGTTTTAGCCCCTATTTCTCTTCATGAATGGTTAAACTCATCTGACCTTCCTGTATCTAAATTTGTTTTAGCTCCTGAAAAAGAACAAAAAGATGTATTGGCAGGGATACAACCTGAACTAGCCCTCTTAATTGGTCCTGAGGGTGGTTTAAGTGACAATGAAATTACGCAAGCCAATCAAGCTGGATTTATGAACTGGTGTATTGGGGACCGTGTATTACGTACTGAAACTGCACCTGTTGTAGCATTATCTATTTTAAATTATCGGTTTTTATCCATATAAACTTATTGAACATTGATTAAATCAACAATTAAAGTTAACTTACTTTTACGGTATGAATATTAATTTAAATTTTTTTCCACTGATAAATCAGATTCTTTCTGTATAAATGTAAAAAAATAGGATAGAAAAATCTTATGTCTGGCCTTCAGGAAGAATATTTACAGCATCAAACAAAAATTGAGCAGCTTCGCCTCTCAATTCAATATATCCGCTGGTATCTTGTTAGCCTAATTTTACTGTGCCTAATTTCAGCTATTATTTTCTTTTGTTACTTTACTTCTTACATTACAAACTTTATTTGGTCAATTGGCTTTACTATTTTAACGCTTACTTGTCTATTATTTGTCCCAAAGCTATTAACACATTATCGTGATATTCATTTCATTAAGAAAACAGATTTAGTGCTACAAGGCATTTGTTTAGCATCTGGAATTTTAATGGGAATAAATATCATTGTTCTGCATTTTTCCCTTCCTGACACTTTAATATCTGTTTCTGATGTTCATATCCTCATAGCATTATTTATTACCTCAGCCCACATAATTGGTCTTACATTTTTAACTCAACAACCTCGATATTTTTATTTACTCTTTATTCCAAGTACAGTTCCACTCATTATTGGACAGTTTACTCATTCTCAAATCACCCAACTCCCCTTTTACTTTGCATATAATTTAGCTTTCGTCGCAACTTTACTTTGTGCTTATGCAACTCAGCGTAACTATCAAAAAATTTCTCAACTATTATTTAAAAATAAACAACTTGTTCAAGTAGCAGAACAGCATACTCAATGGGCTGAAGAGTTATGTGTACAGCTCCAACAAGAAGTAAATAAATCTAAAGATATTGAAGCACAGCTTCAATTTAATAATCATTTGCTCGAACAAAAGGTTCGGGAAAGGACATATGACCTCACTAAAATGAATGAGAGGCTTGAAAGCCATCATCATAATTTAGCATTTGCACATGAAACAGCAGGTATCCGACCGTGGGATTGGGATATTGAGAAACAAAAATTAGAAATAACGTTTTTTGATCAACAAAAACAAACTCAAAATACTCCTTTACACCTCAAGTCAATTTTAGAGCGCATTCATCCCAATGACCGAAAGTTATTTGATGAACGTTTAAAAGAACACTTGGAAGGAAAATCTGATCACTTCAATATTACCTTCCGTATTCTACGTCGTAATGGTTCGTGGCGTTGGATTCATGACGTAGGACGTGTCATTAGCCGTGATCCTAAAACCAATAAAGCTTTACGTATGGTTGGAATGACCAGAGATATTCATCAGGAAAAAAAAGATCAAGAACATTTGAGACTTTCTGCGATTGTGCTTGAGCAGGCAGCTGAAGGAATTTTTATTCTAGATGAAAAACTCAACTATATTGAAGTTAACCCCTATTATGAGAAATTAACTGGCTTTTCAAAATCTGAATTATTAAGTCAGCAGCTATTTAATATCACAATAAATCAGAAGCTACAGCAACAACAATTTCACGACTCCATTACTCAACAACTTCTAAAAACTGGCGAATATATGGGCCAATTTGATGAAAAGTTTACATCGGGTAAAAGTGTCTATTTATGGCTTCATATTAATGCAGTTAAAGATGAGTACAACCAGATTATTAATTATATTGGTTTTGCACGTGATTTAACCGACCAAAAGCGACAAGAGCAGCATTTATCTTATTTAAAAAACTATGATAGTTTGACTCACCTTCCTAACCGCTTTTACTATTATAATCAATTACATCAATATCTTGTTAATCCATCTTATAGTTTTAAAAATCTGGCTTTAATACGTATTAATATCGATAGATTTAGAGCATTTAATGAATTTCTAAATAATGATAGTGGGGATGAGTTACTTAAACAATTTGCACAGCGACTACGACTGACCAATATCAATGCAATTTTAGTGGCTTACTTAAACGGCGATGATTTTGCAATTATTTATGAAATATCACCTATTCATCCCAACATTGAGCAATATTGCCAAAATATATTACAAGCTTTAAATGCGCCTTTTTATATTGATGAACAAGAATATTTCATTACAGCTTCTATTGGGGTTGCTTGTTTCCCTGAGCATGGCCGGCAAATTGATCACCTCAACAATCATGCCGAACAAGCCTTGTCGGAAGCAAAACGTTTAGGTGGCAACACTATTAGCTATTATTGTAATAAAACTACAAACCCATATAAGACAGCAGACTTAGAACAAGAGTTGCGTAAAGCCATTCAAAATAATGAATTTGTGGTGTATTACCAACCAAAAATTAATTTAAATGACAAATCGATTAAAGGTTTTGAAGCCCTCATTCGCTGGCAGCATCCTGAAAAAGGGTTAGTTATGCCAAATATGTTCATTCCTTTTGCTGAACGTAGTAGCCTTATTTCCGATATTGGTAAAGTTGTTTTAGATAAAGTTGGCAAACAGCTACAAGAATGGAAAAAAGCTGGCTATGCCGATGTCCGAGTTTCTGTAAATATTGTTGCTCAACAAATTCATCGAGGTCTTTTACTCAGTGATTTAGACGAAGTTTTAGACACATATCATCTTGATGGTTCAAATTTAGAACTAGAAATCACGGAATCTGCTTTATTAGATAATACTGACAATGTAAAAAAACTATTGCACTCCATTAAAGAACGTAATATTTCAATTGCACTAGATGATTTTGGCACTGGATATTCATCGCTAGCTTATTTAACAGAATACCCAATCGATGTTTTAAAAATTGACCGAGCCTTTGTTTCGAAAATCGGTGATCAAAAACAAGAAGCAATTGTGAATGCGATGATTGCGATGGGTAAAAGCATGGGATTAAAGCTAGTTGCAGAAGGTGTGGAAACCGAAGAACAAGTTATTTACCTACAAAAGCAGCAATGTGATTTTTTACAAGGCTTTTTCTTTAGCCGTCCACTTCATCCAAATCAGATTCTTCAATATCTACAAACAAATACGCATATTTGATAATTGTTTTAACAGTCTATTTTACATGCGCTGGTTTTTCCAAAAATGAGCGTTTTTGACTGTGAGAAATAGAGAAGTAGTGTTATATTCTTTAGCATTTAGCTCACCATGAGGCTATTGGCCATTCGTCTACCTATTATGTTACTTGATATAATTTTGTACATAGTAAGCAGATAAATTACCAACCTTTGTGAGCAACTTGACTAGTTTGCTTTTTTGTATCAATAGAGACTCAGATGGACGATCAATCTTTAAAACAGGCCGCTTTAAATTACCACGAATATCCAAATCCAGGGAAAATCAGCGTCACGCCAAGTAAGCAACTTGTCAACCAACGAGATTTGGCTCTAGCTTATTCACCAGGGGTTGCTGCTCCATGTTTAGAGATTGAACGTGATCCTTCAGCTGCTGCAAAATATACAGCGCGTGGTAACTTGGTTGCTGTTGTCAGTAACGGTACTGCGGTTCTTGGTTTAGGTAATATTGGTCCATTAGCTTCTAAACCGGTAATGGAAGGTAAAGGCGTTCTGTTCAAAAAGTTCGCTGGTGTCGATGTATTTGATATTGAAATTGCTGAAAACGATCCAGATAAAATCGTTGATATTGTTGCTTCATTAGAACCAACTTTCGGCGGTATTAACCTTGAAGATATCAAAGCGCCTGAATGTTTCTACATTGAAAAGAAACTTCGTGAACGCATGAAAATTCCTGTGTTCCATGATGACCAACACGGAACAAGTATTATTGTAGGTTCAGCATTATTAAATGCTCTACAAATCGTTAATAAGAAAATTGAAGAAATCAAAATCGTTGCTTCAGGTGCAGGTGCTGCTGCCCTTTCTTGTTTAGATTTACTTTGTGCTTTAGGCGTAAATAAAGAAAACATCATTGTTGCCGATTCTCGTGGTCTTCTTACAACTTCACGTGAAGGCTTGGATGAATCGAAAAAACGTTATGTACAAGACATTAAAGCGACTCAATTACATGAAGTAATGGCTGGCGCGGATATGTTCTTAGGTCTTTCAGCTGCTGGTATTCTCACCAAAGATATGGTGAAACAAATGGCTGAAAATCCGATTATTTTTGCATTAGCAAACCCAGATCCAGAAATTCTGCCTGAACATGCACATGAAGTACGTCCAGATGTAATCATGGCAACTGGTCGTTCGGACTACCCGAACCAAGTAAACAATGCTTTATGTTTCCCTTATATCTTCCGTGGTGCACTTGACGTAGGTGCTACAACAATTAACGAAGATATGAAAATTGCATGTGTACACGCAATTGCACGTATGGCTCACGTAGAAGCTGACGCAGCTACTTATGGTGAAAAATCTGCTTCATTTGGCCGTGACTACTTAATTCCACGCCCACTTGATCAACGTTTGATTTTAGAAATTGCGCCTGCTGTTGCTAAAGCAGCAATGGATTCAGGTGTTGCAACTCGTCCTATTGAAGATTTCTCTGCATATCGTCAAAAACTTTCTGAGTTTGTTTATAACTCAGCATTCTTGATGAAACCGATTTTTGCTCAAGCAAAAACAGATCCTAAACGTATTGCATACGCTGAAGGTGAAGATGAGCGCGTATTACGTGCTGTTCAAATTGCAGTTGATGAAGATTTAGCTAAACCAATCTTAGTTGGTCGTACAGCAGTCATTGAAGCAAACATCAAAAAATTAGGCTTACGTTTACAACACGGCGTAAATATCGAGATTGTAGATCAAGAACAAAATCCGTTATACGAAGAGTTCTGGAAAGACTACTATCAAACTATGCAACGCAAAGGCATCACTGTTGAATATGCTCAACGTGAAGCTCGCCGTCGTTCAACACTCATTGCTGCACTTCTAGTTAAGTTTGGCAAAGCAGATGGTATGTTATGTGGTACTTACAGTAGCTATAACATTCACCTTGACTTCGTACGCAATGTAATTGGTCTTAAAGAAGGCATGAACAACTTCTTCACGCTTAATGCATTAATGCTTGAAGATCGCAACTTGTTTATTGCTGACACTTATGTAAACACTAATCCTACTGCTGAACAACTTGCTGAAATGACTATTTTAGCGGCTGAAGAAGTACGTCGCTTTGGTATTACACCACGCGTCGCGCTACTTTCTCATTCAAGCTTCGGTAGTGACCAGACAGACTCAAGCGCTCAAAAAATGCGTGAAGTTTATCGTATTTTATCTGAGCAAGCTCCAGAGCTTGAAGTTGAAGGTGAAATGCATGGTGATGCAGCATTAGACGAAAATATTCGTCATTTTGCATTCCCTGGTTCTCGTTTCAAAGGTTCAGCGAACTTGTTGATTATGCCGAACCTAGATGCAGCAAATATTTCGTTCAACTTGTTAAAAGCAACTTCTGGTAACAACGTAACAATTGGTCCAATTTTGCTAGGTGCTGCTAAACCAGTTCATATTTTGACTCCGACAGCGACGACTCGCCGTCTTATCAATATGACTGCTTTAACTGTTGCTGAAATTCAACAGCAAGAAAAGTAATTTAGAAACCGCTTTTTACGAAAAGCCTTTCTAATGACTTGAGAAAACCTCTATTCTGTAGCATGATTGCTTGAAGAATAGAGGTTTTTTCATGCAAGTGTATTTAGTAGGCGGTGCTGTTCGAGATTATTTACTTGGGCATCCCTATCAAGAAAAAGACTATGTTGTGGTCGGTGCAACGCCGGAACACATGCTCGCCCAAGGTTTTCAACCTGTAGGCAAAGATTTCCCTGTGTTTCTTCATCCCGAAACCAAAGAAGAATACGCACTTGCACGAACCGAACGAAAGTCTGGACAGGGATATCACGGGTTTCAATTCTTTACTGATACAACCGTTAGTTTAGAAGATGACTTAATTCGTCGAGACTTAACCATTAATGCGATTGCAATGGATCAAGATGGTAAAATATATGATCCATATGGTGGCCAAAACGACTTAGAAAATAAAATTCTGCGCCACGTTTCAGAAGCTTTTGCTGAAGACCCTTTACGGGTATTGCGAGTCGCGCGTTTTGCCGCCCGATATTTCCCATATGGTTTTCAAATTGCGCCAGAGACATTGCAACTTATGCAAACCATGGCAGATTCAGGTGAACTTGATGCACTAACACCAGAGCGCGTCTGGAAAGAAACTTCACGCGCTTTAATGGAAAATCATGCCGATATTTATTTCCAAACTTTGCGTGATTGTGGGGCTTTAAAACATCTTTTCCCTGAGATTGATGCTTTATTCGGTGTGCCTCAACGCCCCGAATATCATCCTGAAGTGGATTGTGGCATTCATACTTTAATGTCATTACAGCAAGCTTGTAAGTCGAACTACTCGCTTGATGTACGTTTCGCTGTTTTAGTGCATGATCTTGGTAAGGCCCTCACTCCAGCTGAAGAACTTCCTCGTCATATCATGCATGAAGAACGCGGGATTAAGCCAGTTACCCAATTATGTGAACGTTTAAGAGTTCCGACACAGACCAAACAATTGGCATTATCAGTGTGCAAAGAACATTTAAAATGTCATCAGATTATGTCCTTGAAACCTGGTACTTTATGGCGTCTATTACAACGCTTAGATGTTTTACGTCGTCCAGAAAGAGTGGAAGCTTTTGTACAAGCCTGCGAGTGTGATGCAAAAGGCAGATTAGGACTAGAAGATCGTCCATATCCTCAAGCTCAATACATGCGTGAAGCCATGCAAATTGTTCGCTCCATTAAAGTTCAAGATTTACCGGAGAACATTAAGGGTGCTGAAATTGGTGAAATGCTTATTCAATATCGAATTGAAGCTTTAGCTGAATTTAAAAATCAGCATCAAAGTCTTAGTCACTCCTAATGAACAACAATAAAAAAAGCCTCAAAATGAGGCTTTTTTTATTTAGGTTTTAACGTCTTGGAAGCGGAATATACTGAGATTGTGTATTCTGTGCTTTTCGCTCACCTACCGTCACAACATAGTTTTGTTGTTTGCCTTCTCTTTCAACCAAAACATTAATTTCGCTATTTGGTGCTTGCAAAGCGACATAATTAATTAAATGAGAAGCTGAAGTGATCGGCTCATTATTCACCTGAACAATTTTATCGCCAACTTTAATTCCTGCAGCATCTGCTGGACCATTTTTTAAGACATCAGCAACCACTACACCTACTTGCTGCTTAGGTGCCAATACATCGTCTTGTGTAGGTGGAAGTAAACTAATACCCAACCAACCACGAACAACACGACCATCTTTTAAAATCGAGTTTAATACTTGCTGACAAACCTTTGCCGGAATCGCGAAGCCAATTCCTAAAGAGCCACCCGATTGTGAGAAAATCGCCGTATTCACACCAATCAAGTTACCAGCCACATCGATTAATGCGCCACCTGAGTTACCTGGGTTAATTGCAGCATCAGTTTGAATAAAGTCTTCATAGGTATTAATACCTAAATCAGAGCGACCGGTTGCTGAAATAATCCCTTGAGTTACAGTTTGCCCTACGCCAAATGGGTTACCAATTGCTAAAACAACATCACCAACTTCATTACCACTGAGCTTAAAAGGCAGTACTGGCAATTTATCTAAATCGATTTTAATAACTGCCAAATCTGTATCAGGGTCGGTGCCAACAATTGTAGCTTCTGCTCGACGTCCATCATGTAATGCCACCACAATCTGGTCAGCTTGAGCAATCACATGATTATTGGTGAGAATATAACCATCGGCGCGAACAATAACCCCTGAACCTAAACTATTTTCATTTTGCTGTTGTTGCTCAGGAACCTGATTTCCAAAAAATTCACGGAATACTGGATCACTTAATAAAGGATGATTTTGTTTAACTTTCTGGGTCGTAAAAATATTAACTACTGCTGGTGCTGCAACTTTTACCGCAGCACTATAAGACACCACCCCGCCCGTTCGAGAAGTATCAACCAGTGGCTCAACTTTCTCAGCTGGCATTTGCACCCCATCAACTGCAACAGTTGGTTTCGGCTGATGGTATTTTTGCCATGCAATAAAACTGGCAATTACAATAATAAGTAACACCCAAGGTAACCATGTAAAGGTGCGGCGCACGTTCATATCCTCTACGCAAAGAAGTTTTTAATTAAATTAATATATTGAACAAAAAGAGTTTTCAGTTAAGCATTTTAAATTAAATATGTCGATATACATAAAAAAGTCAAAAAAGATTTGTCTAGCTTTAGTTACACAACAAAATATGTTTCTATAGCTTTAGCAACTTTTACTACTCAATTCAGGAAATATCATGGCAAATTTGCATGAAATTATTCAGTGGTGCGACCAAACCTTAAAAGCAGCAGAATTTAAAGATTACGCACCAAATGGCCTGCAAATTGAAGGTTCAACTGAAGTAAAACGTATTCTTTGTGCGGTTACTGCTTCTGAAGATGCAATTGATGCAGCCATTGCTCAGAATGCCGATCTCTTACTCGTACACCACGGTTATTTTTGGAAAGGCGAACCGTACCCAATCACTGGTATGCGAGGTAACCGTATAAAAAAACTTATTCAAAATAATATCTCATTAGTCGCTTATCATCTGCCTTTAGATGCACATCCGAGTTTGGGCAATAATATCGCTATTGCAGAAAAACTAAACTTACAAAATTTAGAGCCACTTGATCTAACTGAGAAACATCCAATTGGTAATATTGGTTATTTAGAGCAAGCGCTTTCTGTAGAGGAATTTAAAGCAAAACTACAAAACAGTTTTGATTTTAAAGTGATCCATTTACCGGCTGAAAAACAAAGTATTCAAAAAGTGGGCTTCTGTACAGGCGGTGCTCAAGATTTTATTGCTAAAGCTGCTTTACAAAATTGCGATGCTTATATTTCAGGCGAAGTCAGTGAACGAACTTTTTATGAAGCAAAAGAATTAGGCGTTCATTATTTTGCCTGTGGTCACCATGCAACCGAACGTTATGGGGTTCAACGTTTAGCACAAGCAATTTCAAAACAGTTTGCTATTGAAAGTGAATATTTTGAATTGAATAATCCGATTTAATTAAGTCTTTTTTTCAATCTGTGTTATGCGTATTAATTAGATCTTTATTGTGTATAGTTCTTTAAAAGGCTGCCCTATTGCATCCAGAATCATTTACAATAGAGCCACTTAATTGTATAACCCAGCAAATGCAAGGAATAGGAACATGACAACCATTACTTTACCTGCACTTCCATATGGCTATGATGATTTAGCGCCACATATCAGTAAAGAAACTTTAGAATACCATCACGATAAACACCACAATACCTATGTTGTTAACTTAAACAACTTAATCAAAGGTACTGACCTTGAAGGTAAAACTTTAGAAGAAATCATTAAAGCAACTGCTGGTGATGCATCTAAAGCTGGTATTTTCAACAATGCTGCTCAAGTTTGGAACCACACTTTCTACTGGAACAGCATGAAGCCAAACGGTGGTGGTAAGCCTACTGGCGCAATCGCTGCTAAAATTGACGAAGCTTTTGGTAGCTACGAAAAATTTGCAGAAGAATTTACTGCTGCTGCAACAACTCAATTTGGTTCAGGTTGGGCTTGGTTAGTTGCTGATGAAGTAAACGGTAAACTTTCTATTACTAAAACTTCTAATGCAGACACTCCACTTGCACATGGTCAAATTGCTGTATTAACAATTGACGTATGGGAACATGCTTACTACATCGATTTCCGTAACTTACGTCCTAAATACATCGCAACTTTCTTAGAAAACCTTGTGAACTGGGACTATGCAAATGCAAAACTTGCAGGCCAACCAGCTGGTGTAGAGAAATAATTTTATTTCTTTATAAAAAACCACCCTGTTTTGGGTGGTTTTTTTTATTTTTAGTACAACAAAAGCATATTAATCAAGCAAACGATTCATTTTCTTTAATATTCTTATTGACGCTTTTAGATTTCATCCATAAAATGCGCATCAGATTCTCCAATAGCTCAGTCGGTAGAGCGACGGACTGTTAATCCGCAGGTCCCTGGTTCGAGCCCAGGTTGGAGAGCCATCTACTAATCTCCCATAGCTCAGTCGGTAGAGCGACGGACTGTTAATCCGCAGGTCCCTGGTTCGAGCCCAGGTGGGAGAGCCAAGATTCTAAAAGCCCACATTCATTGTGGGCTTTTTCTTTTCTAATCATTTAATATTTTTCTATTATTTTGAATAAAATCAATGTTTCGAATATTTTTAAACCAATCAGTTAGATATTCTCACTAATTCCATTATTAACCCTTGACCTCGCCCCCTTTCCTGCCTAAAATCCCTTTCCAGATTCTCCCATAGCTCAGTCGGTAGAGCGACGGACTGTTAATCCGCAGGTCCCTGGTTCGAGCCCAGGTGGGAGAGCCAAGATTCTTAAAAACCCACTCATCATGAGTGGGTTTTTATTTGTATGATGTCTTCACATGTTCGAATCGAGTCACTTATTTTTTATTATTTTAGGTTGCTTAAGCACCTGTATTTTTCTTCTTGTTTGTTTACGCCCTTATTTATTTCCAAAACAAAAATTTTTTGCCCGTCCTGTTATTACTAATTTTGAAACTCAAATGTTTATACGCTTAAAACAGAGTTTCCCAAGTTATCA
The DNA here is from genome assembly GCF_024151445.1 of Acinetobacter sp. UC24323. Lineage (NCBI taxonomy): Bacteria > Pseudomonadati > Pseudomonadota > Gammaproteobacteria > Moraxellales > Moraxellaceae > Acinetobacter > Acinetobacter sp. UC24323. Next base: position 126,384 of record NZ_JAHIBY010000002.1, read on the forward strand.
TGTTCTAGCACAAGTGGCTTTTAGCGCATTAATAACCAGTAATGATTATAAGATTCGTAGTCAGTTCAACCGTAAAGTCACTGATTTTGTTTTGCTTGATGAAAACATGGAAGTAATAGCCATTATTGAGCTAGATGACCCTACTCACCTTGAGAAAGTAGAAGAAGATCGTCTTCGTGATCAAATGCTCATAGAGGCAGGTTATATCGTAAGACGCTATACAAACATCCCGAGTGTACGCCAGCTACAAAAAGATATTTATTAAAAACTACTGTTATTTCTTGTCAGAATTGGCAGCTTCTTTCTCAGCTATTCTTTTTTGCATTTCTAAACGCTGCTGTTCATATTGTTTCTTATTCTGAGCATCACTTTTTGCAGCCAAAAAAAGTATTCCAATAATCAGAAAAGGAATAAGTAAACCTAATCCCATTAATAACCAAGGAACAGATTTTTTTTCAACAGATTGCTGGCTCATAAGTTCTTCAAACTCAAATAATATCGATTTCAGAATGCGTAACAATATAACAAAAAGAGCCTCTATAAAGAGACTCTTTTTAAAACTAATTTTAATCAAGTAAATAGATCTTAAAATTTACCTGTACAGTGAGGGCTTTGGCTGGCATCTTTCTGCGCATCAGTTAACACAATACCTGTACCCGCTGACATTTTAGCTTGAATGAAATCTACAGCATTGGCATTTTGACATACGATTGCTTGGGTATGGGTCGCATTCGGTACAATGGTTAGCTTATAACCTTGATCGTAGCCTGCTTGAGGGAAAAACTTCAAAGCATTCGCTTTCATATTCGCGAATAAGCCTTGTGTCACCACAGGCAATACTGCTTGATCTTTTTCGCCTTGAATAATAAATACCGGTGTTTTAATAACTTTCTCGGCTGTAGCATTTGTTGCAGGTTGAGTTGCTGTCAAAAAGTTTTGAACAACTTGATCTGTCTTAAATTTACTTAGATCAATACCATACTGTGCAATTTGGTGGGTAGGATCTGCCAAGTAAGCTAAAATACCCGCCTTAAACTTCGCTTGTAAACCATTTGCACTATCAGGTGTAGGGTAACTTAAACAAGCACCATCATCCCCTGTACGACCATAAGCCAATTCTGCAATATCACCCGCTCCTGACGTAAAAATTGCCTTCAAATCATAGTCTGGTTGCTGTGCTTTAATACCCGCACTTGCCAAGGCTGCATATGCTAATAATTCAGCATAACCATCAGCAATTTGGTCAATCATCGCCTGACCTTCAGCTTCTGTAATCAATTTATTAGCCACTGCATAACGAACTTGCAGCAAGTTTTCATCCAATTTATTTACTTCTTTAGGTTTTCCGTTTGAATCAAGATTAAATTGCGGATCAATATAAATTTGAATGATTGTTCCCAAACTTGAAGCAGGTGCTCCGGCTACCGCACCTTTATAACTCGCATCCGTATTGGCAAATTCAGCAGTACCCAATGATGCATGTCCACCTTGAGACTGACCAATTGACATCCAATCACCTTTTAACTGGGCACCATAATGCTCTTTTACTGCTTTAACTGCAGCTAATGCTGATTTTGCTTCGCTAGATAAGTTTAAGTACGGATGTACCCCTGGGGTGCCTAAACCCTCATAATCTGGTGCCACAATCACATAACCTGCTGCCAACAAAGTCTCAGCAAGGATTTTAAATCTCGGATTAATTGCATTTTTACTTGGTGCGCAACCATCACCCACCCCAACAGTTCCGTGTTCCCATACTACTACACGATAACCATCTTTCGGTTGTGTTGCTTTTGGAAACAGTACCATTGCTGTAGCAGTTGCGGTTTTTCCTTGAACATTTGTCATGTTATAAGTCATGACTTTAATTGATGAAGCATTATCAACTTTATCAATAGCATAATTACTTTCAGAGACATAAGCTTTATTTGTGTCTACCCCTGTGTAGTCATCATCATCGTCATTACATGCTGTAAGAAATAATGCTGAAATTGATAATGCTATAGCTAAAGCAATTTTTGACCGTTTCATAGAATATCCTTTTTATGTGTTATTTATTCCGCATATTTTTCATGCACAAATATTAAGACATAAAAAAAGTGCTCTGCATAGAACACTTTTCAACCTCACGGTCATTTTTACTATATGAAATTTAAAAATATTCCTAGAAAAATGATTAATCCAACCCAACGATTGTGACGGAATGCCCAAAAACATACCTGAGGGTTGCGGTCTTTGGTTTTAATTGTTTGATATACAAAATCGAATGCCACTACAACTAAAGCAATAATGGCCCAAGGAAATAAGATATTTTCTAAATATAGCGCTGTACCAATCAAAACAAGACTTATTGCTTGTAAAAGCGCAATAATCTGGATGTCATATCGACCAAAAAGAATAGCGGTAGATTTCACACCAATCTTTAAATCATATTCACGGTCTGTAATTGCATATTGAGTGTCATAAGCCACTGTCCAAGCCAAATTACCAAAATAGAGCAACCAGCAAGTCAGATCCGGAGTTTTACCTACCGCAGTAAAGGCCATTGGAATTGACCATGAAAATGCTGCTCCTAAAAAAACTTGCGGTAAGTTGGTATAGCGTTTCATGAATGGATAAATGAAAGCTAAAAATAATGCTCCAAATGACCAGTAGAAAGTTTCTATGGGTAAAAAGAACAACAAACATGCACTTGCTAAAACAAGACCCAAGAATACATATACTGCTTCTCTTGCTCGAATAACCCCTGTTGCTAAAGGGCGTGTTTTTGTACGCTCTACATGACCATCTACTTTACGATCAGCAAAGTCATTAATGGCACATCCAGCAGCGCGCATAAAAATGACGCCTAAAATCATGACGAATAAAATACCTAAATTCGGTATTCCTTTTGATGCAACCCAAAGTGCCCACATGGTTGGCCAAAACACCAGTTCAGTACCAATTGGCTTATCAAATCGGCATAGATAATAATAAGCTTCTAAACGCTGACGCCATGTTGTACCTGTTGCAGTCGTCATAGTAATTCCTTGTCGTGCTGCTGATATAAAAAAGCTTCAAAAGCCGGTAAGAATGTTTCTTGAACAATAAATTTACATCCATGCCAAGTATAGCAACTTTGTCGCGTCCAGCCTTCTGGTAAACGAATAACCCGGCGATCACAAAGTGGTGTTGTTCTTTGAAATAAAAAAAGACCTATCGGCTTAGAACCAATATGCTGAAATATACGGGCTTTTTTTTGTAAACTTTGAATGGGAAAAATACTTTTTGCTTTCACCCACGGCTCTACATCACTGCCATATAAATAGGTTTCCCTTACCCAAGAAGTGTGGGTATGAGGCATGTTCATCCATTGACTGTCGGCAAAAGTTAAACGCTGGAAATGTTCTTTGAAAGGCTTTACGCTGAACTTCCCCCCACCCAGCTCAGTGAGTTGTTGTGTCAGAGAACCAGACGCATACAACCATGTTTTCAATTCAGGATTTAAAGTCTTTTCCTGCTTAAGTACTGGTTGTCGTTTACGCATAATCTGCTCACATGAAAACTCGCACCTAGTTTACCCCAATTTTTTGATAAAAAACGTAGAGAATTCAATCAACATTCCAAGCAATAAAAAAGCCTGCATAAGCAGGCTTTTTTATGAAGTATGTATTACAGGCTATAGTACATATCGAATTCAACTGGGTGAGTAGTCGTGTTAAGACGACGTACATCTTCAGTTTTAAGTTCGATGTATGCATCAAGCATTTCTTTAGTGAACACGCCGCCTTTTAACAAGAATTCGTGATCTGCCTGAAGTGCTTCAAGAGCCATATCTAGGCTATGAGCAACTGTTGGGATTTTTGCTTCTTCTTCTGGAGGAAGATCGTACAAGTTTTTGTCAGCAGCTTCGCCCGGATGGATCTTGTTTTGGATACCGTCGATACCAGCCATTAATAACGCAGCGAAACCTAAGTACGGGTTCATCATTGGGTCTGGGAAACGAGCTTCGATACGTTTGCCTTTAGGGTTAGAAACGTAAGGAATACGGATAGACGCAGAACGGTTACGCGCTGAGTAAGCAAGCATAATTGGTGCTTCGAAGTGAGGAACCAAACGCTTGTATGAGTTTGTAGATGGGTTTGTGATTGCATTCAATGCACGAGCGTGCTTGATGATACCACCGATGAAGTACAACGCCATTTCTGAAAGGCCTGCATATTCATCACCAGCAAACAAGTTCTTGCCATCTTTAGAGATAGACATGTGAACGTGCATACCAGAACCGTTATCACCTACCATTGGTTTAGGCATAAACGTAGCTGTTTTTGCATATTGATGTGCAACGTTCCAAACAGCATATTTGAACTGTTGAACTTCGTCAGCTTTACGTACAAGCGTATTGAAGCTCACACCAATTTCTAATTGGCAAGAAGCAACTTCGTGGTGGTGTACTTCTACACGACCTGGGCCCATGATGTCTTCAATTTTTGCACACATTTCTGCACGCATATCTTGTGCAGAGTCAACTGGAGGAACTGGGAAGTAACCACCTTTAACACGTGGACGGTGACCTGAGTTACCAGACTCGTAATCTTTACCAGTAGACCAAGCAGCTTCTTCAGCGATTAATGTATGACGAGCGCCAGACATATCGATGTCCCATTTCACTTCGTCAAATACAAAGAATTCTGGCTCTGGACCAAAGAATGCAGTATCACCGATACCTGTAGATTTTAAGTATTCTTCTGCACGGCGAGCAATCGAACGTGGGTCACGTTCATAACCTTGACCAGTTGAAGGTTCAATAACGTCACAAGTCACAACTACTGTTGGCTCAGCAAAGAACGGGTCGATGAAACCAGTTTCTGCATCCGGACGTAAAATCATGTCAGATGCTTCAATACCTTTCCAACCAGCGATTGAAGAACCATCGAACATTTTACCGTCTTCAAAAGTATCTTCATCAATAGAATCAGCTGGGTAAGTTACGTGCTGTTCTTTACCCTTAGTATCAGTAAAGCGAAAATCGACCCATTTTGCGCCACTTTCTTGTATGAGTTGAAGGACCTTGTTCGCCATGCTCATTTTGCTCCAATGAAATTTTGTTGCACTTGTTGAGTGCGTGTTAGTTGCTGGTATTTATTAAGCAATTCTCATACCAACTTTATAAGACTTACCTAAAACATTGAATTGCTTATAAGTATTCATGCTTTAGGCCCCTTGTCTTGAACCCATTATACTGTTTGCTTGTGTAAATGCACCATATTCACACATTTTCAAATTATGGCATATTTAAATAGCTCATTATTGCCCTAATTTAGTGCAAAATTGTTGCACTGATATAAACCGCTGCATCAATTTCTAACAGTCGTCCATGATCATAATACTTTCTTATATATAATGCTGAGATTCTTATCGGATTACTTGAAAATAATCACTCCTTTGACATCGATCTTCCCCAATGAGTTCCTTTGGTTTATTTCAGCAACTTAAATTTATGACTTAAACCATCAGTTAAATGCCTTCTGCTTTAGTTAAAATCTAATAATTATTTTTCTTTTTTATGAATTTCTCTAAATAAACGCACTATTTAGTCGCTATCTAAGCAGTTAATAAGACCACATATAGTAGATCTCACATTACTCAGCAAAAAATAAATTTTACTATTCATGTTCTTTTTCATTCACTTTTTTTATACAGGCCAAACTTGCTTTTATTATTAAAAAAAACTAAAAACTATATGCATAAATTTTTGTTATAAATAAACAAACCAAAAGTTATGTTTATAAAAAACTTAAAAGCATTCAAGGATTTGAATAATGAAATATGACTTTGAACAATCGGATAAAGCTTTTTTCGGCCATCCTAAACCATTACAAACGCTATTTTTTACAGAGCTTTGGGAAAGATTTTCTTATTATGGAATCCGACCCTTACTCGTTCTTTATATGATTGCGATGGTCAATGACGGCGGTCTAGCACTTGATCGACCAACTGCCGCAGCGATTGTTGGATTATTTGCAGGCTCCATGTATTTAATGACCGTTTTTGGGGGGTGGGTTGCTGATAACTGGTTAGGCCAAGCACGTGCTGTCTGGTACGGTTCAATTATTATTGCCTTAGGTCACTTATCAATTGCCCTTACATCTGTATTTGATCAATCTTTCTTTTACTTAGGTTTAGTACTGATTGTTTTAGGTACCGGATTATTTAAAACATGTATTTCTGTGATTGTGGGAACACTATATAAAGCCAATGATTCAAGACGTGATGCAGGTTTTTCCATTTTCTATATGGGAATTAACATGGGGTCATTTATTGCCCCACTTATTACAGGGCTTTTGGCGAAAGACCATGGCTGGCATTTAGGCTTTGGTATTGGTGGCATTGGGATGTTAATTGCTTTATTAATTTTCCGTTTTATGGCAATGCCTCAGCTCCAAACATTTAATGAGCTACGCCAAGAAGCCAATAGCTGTAGCAAACCTGTCGTAGAAAATAAAAATGCGCCTAAAATTGTATTTAGCTTTTTATTCGCAGTTGCAGTCGTTATTGCGCTAACCTTCCTTGGTATCATTCACATCAATCCCGTGGCTGTCGCGACCTATTTAACCGTAGGAATTAGCATTGGGATTATTGCTTATTTTGCATATTTACTACTTTTCCTGAATTTAGAGCAACATGAAAAATTTAAAATAATTATTTGCTTCGTTTTATTAGCAGCCTCTGCCCTATTCTGGTCAGCTTTCGAACAAAAACCCACAACTTTTACTTTATTTGCGCAAGATTATACCGACCGTATTGTTTTCGGATTTGAAATCCCGACTGTATGGTTTGAATCAATCAATGCTCTTTTTATTATTATCTTTGCTCCAGTTGCAGCTTGGCTATGGGCGAAGCTAGGTAAAGCGAATAAAGATCCAAGCTATATCAGCAAATTTATTATTGCGTTGTTATTCGCAGCAGGTGGCTTTTTACTTATGTCTCTAGCCAGTCATTTTGCTATTCATAGTGGAGTAGTTTCACCATTTTGGTTAGTCGGTACTTTATTTCTTCTTACCATAGGTGAACTTTGCTTAAGCCCAATTGGCTTATCAACCATGACCAAACTTGCACCTGATGTCATACGTAGTCAAATTATGGGTTTATGGTTTACAGGTACAGCTCTTGGCAACCTCATGGCAGGTTTAATTGGCGGGCAAGTCTCGGCAGATGGTATTAATCATTTACCTAGCCTATTTATGCGCTGTGTATTAGCCTTGGTTATTGGCGCAATCGTGTTATTTTTATTAAAGAAACCAATGAATAAATTAATGGACAAAAGTACCAACAAAGTTCAACCTGATTTGGAAACGATATGAACGACTTAACTGTTCCAGAAAAACTAGCGAAACTTCGAGAACTCATGATCAATCAAAGTATTGATGTTTTGGTTGTTATGAGTGCAGATCCCCATATGTCTGAATATTTACCAGACTATTGGAAAGCAAGGCAGTGGTTAAGCGGTTTTAGTGGCTCTGTTGGCACTTTAGTTGTGACCCAAAACTTTGCAGGACTCTGGGCCGATGGACGCTATTGGGTACAAGCCGAACAACAACTCGCTGGAACTGGCTTTCAGTTACAAAAACTGACCAGTGATGAATCTTCTACACATCTTGCATGGATTGAGAAAAATCTACCGGCTGGTTCGGTTATTTCAGTAAATGGGCAAACACTTTCAATCCAGCAATTTAAAGCGTTGGAAAATACAGCAAAGCAACGTGGCTTTAAGCTTGAAACACAGCAAGATTTAATTGGTTCAATCTGGTCTAATCGTCCAGAACTTCCTTTAGAGCAGATTCATTTAATGCCTGAAGGATTAAATGCCCTATCTCGTAAAGAAAAAATTCAGGCAATACGCGAAACATTAAAAACTAAAGCGATTGAAGGACATTTCATTTCATCTTTAGATGATATTGCTTGGGTCTTAAATGCACGTGGACAAGATGTAGAATACAACCCTGTATTCCTTTCTCATTTATATATCAGTGCTCAACAGGCTGTTTTATTCATTGATAGCAACAAAGTCGATTTAACCACTCAACAGGCTTTCAAAGCTGATGGCATTGAGATTCGTGACTATCAAGATTCAGCTCAGTTTTTAGCAAATATTTCTAATGCATCTGTGCTGTTAGATCCCGCCAAAGTCTCGATTTTTCATGAGCAAGCTATCGCAAAAGATATTCAGGTTGTCTACGACATCAACCCAAGTACACTTTTTAAATCGCGTAAGCATGAAAGTGAAATAGCTCATATCCGTCACGCAATGGTTAAAGATGGAGTCGCGCTTTGCCACTTTTTTTACTGGTTAGAGAGAGCCCTTCATCATGGTGAAAGCATTTCAGAACTCACTATTGATGAGAAGATTACAGCTTTCCGTGCTGAGCAAAACGGATTTATAGGCCCAAGCTTTTCAACGATTGCCGGCTTTAATGCCAATGGTGCTCTACCTCACTACCGTGCAACTGAAGAACATTACTCATTCATTGAAGGCGATGGCCTATTACTGATTGACTCTGGTGGACAATACGTAGACGGCACTACCGACATTACCCGTGTTGTTCCTGTAGGAACACCAACAGAGCAACAAAAACGTGACTATACTCTGGTTTTAAAATGTCATATTGCTTTGGCAAAAACGATTTATCCAGAAGGTTTAGCCGCTCCTCTACTCGATTCAATTTGTCGCCATACTTTATGGCAACATGGTTTAGATTATCGCCACGGCACAGGTCACGGCGTAGGCTTTGCGCTTAACGTACATGAAGGGCCGCAAGTGCTTTCTTATTACGCACCTATTCATGCCTATAGTAAGTTGCGTGAAGGTATGATTCTTTCCAACGAGCCGGGCTTATACCATGAGGGACAATACGGTATTCGTATTGAAAATCTGGTTGCAAACAGACTTCACTCAGGGTTTGAGAAAACCTACGGCGATTTCTTAGAGTTTGAAACGCTGACCCTTTGCCCGATTCATTTAGATTGTATTGTCGTTGACATGCTAACGGATGAAGAGAAAGACTGGTTAAATAGTTATCATCAAACTGTTCAAGAAAGACTGGCTGAACATTTATCTGGCGATGTTTTAGATTGGTTGATTTATAACACACGTAAGATTTAATCTTCTTGTATGACCAAGGCAGAATAGTTTTTTTATTTACAATAGAAGCTTATTCTGCCTTATTTGTACTTATCTATAATTTCAAAAAACCTCACTTTTTAAAGCCGTTTTTTCTGCAAATTTCTAACGAATGAAATAGTTAAACTGGTTACTTCTTTTTTTGCTATATTAGCCCATTAGAAAACGGCTTCTTATTTTTCAAACCTAAAAAGTCTTTTCTAAACAGTGAGTATGAATGTGAGTAATATTCTAACTACTCATTAAATATATTTTAATTATCATGAGGTTAAGTTCATCATGCTTCTAATGATCGAAAAGAAGTATTGAGCAAATCTAAAAAAATCTAGCAAAATTTTAAAATCCTCAAATTATTGAAAAATATTAAAAATACAAATCTAAGCAAATCTAGGCAAACTATGCAAAATCACCAATCTTGAGTATCATTTTGAGTACCGCCTCAAAAATCAAATCGGATACTCAAGATTTCATGTTAAGTGACTCAAAAATCAGAAGTGCAAAACCAAAAGAAAAGCTTTATCGACTTGGTGATTCCGACGGTTTATGTGTTGAAATTAAACCCAATGGTAAGAAGTATTGGCGCTATCGTTTTCAGTGGCTCAAAAAAACACAAATGATGAGTTTGGGTGAATACCCTATTGTTGGCTTAGCCGAAGCTCGAACAAAAAGAGATGAAGCTAAATCATTAGTAGCGAGTGGTATAAATCCAATAGAAGAAAAAGAAAACCAGAAAAAAGCTAAACATGAAGAATATGACAATAGAGTTCTATTTAAAGATGTAGCTGCAGAATTTAAAAAAGAAAAATTAAATAATCGATCAGAGCGATATCAAGAAGCTTTTCAGCGAGCGCTCGATAAAGATATTTTAAAAGTTATTGGCGATAAAGATATTAAAGAAGTTACCTCGGCAGATGTTTTGACAATAATGAAAAAAACCATTGCACGAGTTAAGCGCCAAAAAAATCATGGTACCGGCGAAGTATCAGCAATTCAGAACCGTACTTTTATTGGCGGTGTAATGCGTTATGCAATCGCCACACTTAGAGCTGATTATGATCCTACATATGCAGTTAAAAATGTAGTTGAGCGTCCAGAAATAGAGCACGCAAGACCTATGGAAAAACATGAGGCCGTACAACTTCGAAATAAATTAAATAGCTATGGTGGATCTACTACAGTAAAAAATGCTGGGCTAGTAATGCTCTACTCTATGCTTAGGACTATCGAGATCCGCCGCATGAAGTGGGAATATGTAGATTTTGAAGCAAGAACAATCACATTTCCAAAAGAGATGATGAAAAAGAAGCGCATTCACATCGTTCCAATGTCTGACCAAGTTTTCAATATTCTTCAAGAGCAACGCAATATTGTCGGCAATCGTGAATATGTGTTCCCTGCGATTTATCAAGATGGAATGCTGTCAGCAACAACGCTTAATAAAATGCTTGACTATATAGGCTTATCTGATGTGACTGCCCATGATTTTCGTGCTACCGCATCTACCCTTCTAAATGAAAAGGATTACGACGACAAGTGGATTGAAAAGCAATTGGCACATGCAGATGGAAATAAAACCAGAGCAACATATAACCATGCAAAATACCTAGAAAGCAGACGTAAAATGCTGCAAGACTGGGCTAATATTGTAGATAGTTGGGCTGACTAATTTCCGACCAAATGCACTTTTGACTACGTCAATTTTTGACTTCTATTTGTTTATCCACAGCTTTTTAAATTTGAATTTAAGCTCATCCCTAGAATATCATCTTGAATATGTTACAAAATCAAGCTAGGGGAAACTTATGAGCGAAATTGCACCGTCCATTATTCAGATAAAACCGTACATCACACAAAGTATTGTTTTATCTGAAGCTTTATCATTTAAGCAAGTTGTACCTTCAACTCACATGCTTATCCCCTACGCACTCGAAAAGATTTCAGCAGGCTTCCCCAGTCCTGCACAAGATTACATAGACAAAGTGCTCGATATGAATGAGCACTTAATTAAGAACGAAACTTCAACGTTTATTGTTAAAGTTGCTTCGCTTTCGATGCTCAATGCAGGTATAGATATTGATGACGAGCTAATTGTTGATCGAAGTCTTGATGCAAAGCACGGCGATATTGTTGTTGCACTAATCGATAATGAATTTACGGTTAAGCGGCTAATGATCGATGAAAAAGGAAAATGGCTAAAAGCAGAAAATCCGGATTATAAAAATATTTACCTTTCGGATGGCCAAGAATTAATTATCTGGGGTGTTGTTACCTGCGTAATTAAAATGATAAGAAAGTCATGAAACACGAAAACAAAGTCTTTTTCTTGATAGACGTCAACAACATGTACGTTTCATGTGAGAGAGTCTTTGACCCATCTTTGAATGATAAGCCCGTAATTGTTTTGTCAAATAACGATGGGTGCGCCGTGGCGCGTAGCAATGAGTCAAAAGCCCTAAATATAAAAATGGGTGTGCCTCTTTTTCAAATTAAAGACATTGTTCAGCAGCATAACGTAATCGTACTTTCTAGTAATTATGCAATGTATGCAGAAATGTCGAGGCGTTTTCATAAGATTCTGAGTTCGTACGTAACTGCAGAAGAAGTTGAACCGTACTCTATAGATGAATGCTTTGTTGATTTCACAGCTTATGAAAAGAACTTTGATTTAGAAAAAGTCGGTCAGCAAATGCGCCAACAAATATGGAAATGGCTTGGTTTGCCCGTGTGCGTGGGAATTGGTCGCAGTAAGACGGAGGCAAAGATATCCAACCATATAGCTAAGAAAAATCAAGGCTTTAACGGCGTTTGTGATCTGGTGAATATGGATCCGTGCAATAAAGAATATTATTTTTCTTTAATTGATGTGTCGGAAGTTTGGGGCGTTGGTCGTAAGCACTCAAAAAAGTTGCAAAACATGGGAATTAATACAGTGCTTGATTTAGCCTGTGCTGAGCCGAGAGAGATGCAGAAAAAGTTTTCAATTGTGATGGCAAGAACAATCTATGAGCTACAAGGTATCTCATGCATTGAGATCGAGCATACTCCCCCATCAAAAAAACAGATTGTTGCAAGCCGGTCTTTTGGCGGTCGTGTAACAGAATTGAATGATCTTAAAGAAGCTATCTCAATGTATGCTCAAGATGCTTGTAAGCGCTTAAGAGATGAAAAGTTACTATGCGGTTGCATGATTGCTTTTGTACAGTCAAATCCTTTCGACCCAAATGTGCCTTTCTACAACAAATCAATCACAGGTTCGTTCTCTGAGCCTACGGATTGCGCTATTGATTTTGTAAGAGCAGCAACAAGGATGGTAGATGAGATTTATAAGGAAGGAATTAAATATAAGAAGTGTGGCGTAGTGCTAACGGGGCTTGAACCAAAATCTGGACATACCTATGACCTACTTACCGACTTTGAGGACATAGAGAAAAAGGAGTGTTTAATGCAGGCTATGGATGGTATCCACAGTAAGTTTGGAAAGAAAAAGATTGGTGTAGGTCCCTGCTTTATACCCGGTCGAAACTGGTCGATGTCGAGAGATAAATTAAGTAGAAATCCATTTAGCTTTGATGAACTAATAATTATAAAAGACTAAAATACAATATATTAGGAATAATGAGTTTATTTTTTATGAAGAGAAATATGAAAGAAATTGAAAAATATGTTGGATATTATTTGCTTGTATATATTTGTGTTCTTGTAGTGTGCGGCTTTTTTCAGTATATGGTTGTGTGCCAAGGGAAATCTTTAGAATGCAATTTTAGTATGAATGGAATAAATACTATTATTACCACAACGGCTTATGTAATTACTCCAATTGTAGCAATTATTGGTTTTCTTTCATGGCGTAATCAAGAAACATATAAAAAATCTCAAGAACTTATTGAAATGATTCTTGATAAAATTCGTGATTTACAAAGATGTTGGCATGCAAGCCGAGATTATGAGGATTTCAGTTTATTTCAGCAATATTGTGCAAGGGAAATTTTCGGAACTAAGAATTTTGATGAGTTAGATTTATTTCAAATTACAGAAAAAAGAAATCAAAAAAATATTCTTATTTTTAATGATTTACTGTTTCTTAGTGACAAACTATCCCTTGAATGTGACTTAGACTTCAGCGGACTCGATGAAATTAATGAAAACATAAAACTCACTTTAGAAAACAATATGGATGACTTATATAGTTTCCGTCAGGAACTGGTAAACCTAAAATATGGTAGTGAACACGAAATAAAATCTGAAACTGAAATGCGTAAAATTTGTGACAAATTTGATAGTCATTGTAATTATATTATGGGGCGAAAAGAAAATGTAGACAGGCATGATTATTCAAAAGAAATTAATGAAACTATTCATAAATTGAGTAGAGAGGTTATAAAACTTAAGAGCCAAATCTAAAATCTAATTGTTTAAGCAGTACTACGATACTTGAGTAACAACTCACCTAATTAAATGCTTAAAATTAATATATGAGAATAATTTTGCTCAAAAGCTGATTTTTTTATTAAAACTGTGCAAATATTTTCTCAATTAAAGCCCTCCTCAGAGGGCTTTAACACAAATACCCACATTCACATTACTATTGATTGTATGAGCTGTGCACCCTGAAAATAGAATGCACAGCAATGTAATTGTGAAAGCTATCTTTGAACGTCTGCAATGGAAGACTTTCATACTAGCTGATCCGGTTAGCAATCCAGCCATAGAAAAACTGTTTCTGCTTTGGATTACGCTCACAGATTTCAATGTAACGCTGCCCTTGCATAATATTGAGCACACGCACCAGAACCTTCTCGCCTTCTTTCCCGCGTTTTGCCAGATAAGTTTTTAGAGCACCTAAAGTGTTAGAACCATAAACGCCATCAACCTTCAAGTCTGCATACCCGGCTTTACCTTGGTTATTCAGCAAATTTAATGCACGCTGTAAAAGTGGTTTTGCAAAGTTGATACCGCAGTTCACACCAGTATCTAAAAGTTCTTCAGCTACAGCAGAGCTAATTGTATTCACCTGATCAAATCGTGGGGCTGTCCAGTACTGCTTCTTGTAAACCGCTTTGGCTACTTCAAGCGGCAAATCTTTCATATTGCCCTTGTAGCCATTTTCCCGTGCCACAGCTTCAGTAATACCGTACTTTGTTGCCCCTCCTCGATCCGCAGGATTATTTACATACCCGCCTTCGCGTTTAATGAGTTCTTCAAGATATTGTTCAATGTTCATTTCGGTTTCCTTTGGATGTAAAAAACCGCCCGAAGGCGGTATTAACTGTTCGTAATATCGTTTTTGGCTTTCTTAAACTCTTTGATCACTTCAACGATCGTTTTACCTTCCTGTTTATCAATAAAGTTAAAAATCCAACGGACCAAAGCCCAACCGGGTAATCCACACACAAAGAAGAAACCACCAAGTGCAATCATCCCCCATACATCAGTAACCCATTCATGAAGCCCCCACTTCACAATAATGAATGAGCCACCAGCCAAACTTGATACAACCGTACAAATCAGACCAACTGCCCATTCTTGTGGTGAGCGAGGCATACGTGTCATTAATACAACTGCTGCAACCAAGCCGACCGCTAAAGTCACCATAATTGCAGCCCCATAGAATTTTAATAGTGCTGTAAAACCGCTTGTTGAAACTGGTTCCATGCCTTTTACTCCAGATTTTTGGCAATAAAAAAACCGCTAACTGCGGCCATAATTCTTTTTTAAATTTATAACGCTTGTGCATAACGCCACATTTCATCAATTTCATCATTAGAAATGTTCAAAAGTGGAAGCATATATTTGACTGAATCATTTGTGCGTTCAAACTTTTCAGATTCGTTATATTCGATCTGGACTCGTGTTTTTAGCGCAGGATCTTCAATGTCAGCTATAGCCTGTTCAACTTTTTCTAAAAGCTGGTACTGAAGAAGAGCAAGCTTAAATTGGCGCCTTGTAAGTGGTTTAAACTCAGCAAGATGTAGCTGCTCTTTTTCTTCATCAGAAAGATAATTTTGCGGATTTAAATGACGATCAACTTCTTCAGCTGTCATTTCAATTAAATCGTCTTCTAAAGCAAAGACTTCACTCGTTTTTGTGTTTCTAAAATATTTCATCGTAATTCACTCCAATATAACGGCTGTATTGCACTACTTGCACTAATTTTGTATGTGCTACCCGCAGGGACAATAAAAGAATAGAAGCCGGAGCCATAGTTAGGCCCTGCCGCATCATACGTGTGTTTAAAAATGCTAACTCCATCTACAATTGCTTCAATAACCATTGTTGCACTATTAGTGTCTGGAAAAGTGAGACATAACTGGATGGGCCGACCCGTCGAATTTAAATAAGTTGTTTCTAACGATCGATTAGCTTTTACATCTTGCCAAGTCTGACCAATACCTATCGCATTATTTGAAGTCGTATTAATCGAAATATTTCCAGAACCGTCAAAGTTAGCTGAGCCGGAAATTGCACCAGTTAATGCAATATTTCTAGCAATCTGAAGCTTTGTCGCAGTAGCCGCATTACCAGTAATATTAGAATCTGTATATGCAAGCTCTTTTTTGATCAATAATTCGATTGTTCCATCACTGCGTTCAACACAAGTCATTACCCTTGTTTTACCCGACACGGGATCACTTGCAATAATAAAAGTCCCACCAGTAGATAGAGATGAGACTAACCCAACAGAATATTGAGGGAAAAATTTACCCTGACCATCGTCAAAAAATGCCGTAGATTTATTGCTATAGTGATGAATAAACTCTTGATCTGATGTAAAACCTGTCCATTCTATTTCAAGTTTATCAGCAGCTACTGCCGTAGCATTTTTATCAAGTTTATTATCTTGTAAAGCTTTCCCCTGTTTTGCAGTTAAAGCCTTATTTGCATCATCAGTTTGTAAATCATCAGCAAGTTGTACAACACCACTTTGATTTGTTGATGCTGCTCGAATATTTTGCTGAGATATGCCTGTGATTTGGCCTTTGTCATTAACTGTTATTGATGGGATCTGAATCGTTGATGCATACGTTCCAGCAACTACCCCACTATTCGCAAGTGTCAAAATACATGTTGAATTGCTAGAACCATCATAATTAAACGCGCCTGTTGCTGCGCCTGAAAAGCTCACGGTTCGTGCCGTTGCAAGTTTGGATGCTGTAGCTGCATTGCCTTCTAACTGGGCTGCAACAAGCTTTCCGGCAGTTCTAATATCCCCTTGCGAATAAATCCCATTCACTGGAACTAAATTACTTAGACTAAAGGTACTTGATACTAACAATCCACCAGTTAATACCCGTTGGCCATATTGTTCAGCTTCATCCGTAAACCAAATATCACTATTACTACGGATTTTACTGATATATGTAATCCCATTAACCCGTAAATCCCCTGTGACAGTTCCACCCGAAAGTGGCAACTTTGAATCGTCCCGAGTTCCAACTACACGCCACTCTG
Source organism: Acinetobacter sp. UC24323 (assembly GCF_024151445.1). NCBI lineage: Bacteria > Pseudomonadati > Pseudomonadota > Gammaproteobacteria > Moraxellales > Moraxellaceae > Acinetobacter > Acinetobacter sp. UC24323. The sequence goes on from NZ_JAHIBY010000002.1 coordinate 142,993, forward strand.
TCCATGATGCCGTTGTACCATTCATATTCCATGTCTGGCGCATTGCCATTGTGCCGTTATTAACCCCACTAGCTTGATGAGGATAATATATTTGATGACATGTGCCTCCACTTCTTAAAACAACAAGAACTCCGTAACCATATAAACCTGCTATTGCAACTTCAGCTACAGTATATTTGCCATCATTTATGGCTGCATCTAGCTGTGATCCATTAGAGATACTTCCGTTTAGTCGCAAAGGAGCTTCAATATTAATATCCTGAGTACCATCAAAATTAATACTGTTAATCTTTCTAGCTGTTTGGAGCTTTGTCGCAGTAGCTGCATTACCAGTAATACTAGAATCTGTATATGCAAGCTCTTTTTTATTTAAAAAATCGATGACCCCGTCATCTCGTAAAACGCAACTAATAATTTTAGTTTTACCGGTAACAACGTCATTACCAATTATTAAAGTTCCACCTCCCTTTAACGATGAGACTAACCCAACAGAATATTGAGCAAAGAACTTGCCGGTTTGATTGTCAAAAAAACTTTTTGGTTTATCTGCGAAGTACTTAATAAAGTCAGTATCATTCTCAAATGACGTTGTTTCAATTTCTAATTTCTTGGCAGCTACTGCCGTAGCAGTTTTATCTAGTTTATTGTCTTGTAAAGCTTTCCCCTGTTTTGCAGTTAATGGTTTTTTAGCATCACTGCTGGTCAAATTGTCGATGAGCTCATCATGACGAATGTAATCTTCATCAATAATTTGGTTAATAGCTAAACTAAGTTTGTTAAAAAGAAAATTAAACCATTGACGTGCTGGTTTTAAATTAACTGGAAAGCCATCTTCTTGATCTAAACCATCTGTATTTTTTTGCCCGTTTCGGGCAAATTCTGGAAGTTTATCTACTGCCATTTTTACACGCTCTCAATAATAAGTGAAACACCCGCAGGCAATGGAAAAAAGAGTTGAACAAGAATCCGGTCTGAATAAGACTCTCTTGTCAGAAATTTAAAAGTTACCGACATATCTTTGTTATCAATAACTTTGAATTTGTCATGATTGAGAACAAGCTTGAAGATTTCTTTGGTTTGATCAATGTTCCCGGTGCTGGTGTTCTTAAGAATTTTTGCCTTTATCAGACTTCGCAAAAATTGCCCTTTAGGAATTAACCCACCTGTGCCAGATTGGCCTGACTCACGGAAATAACCACCAACATCTGAATCATCCGTTTCACCAAATGTCAGAGCATTCTCTTGGTCAATAAAACCAAAGTATTCAAGCTGCGCTGCACCCGGGATAATTAACGGGGTACCCGTCCAACGTGCTAAAGTTTCCAGATAAGGATCGTCTGCAGAGTCAACATCGTAATGTTTGTGCAAGTTATTCAAAAAATTGAAGCAGTCAACTAACGGGGAATTGACTGCTTCAACCATTGCAACAAACTTTGTTTTAGAACGATGTTGACTGGTGATTAATTTCTTATAATCACCAATCGTTTTATCATCCACTAGTCACCTCAATTTCTATCAACGCAGGATCACAAAAAGCAACACAGCCGAAAGGCAAAATATAGTCACCCAGATGCTCAGCACCGTTGGCCACAATTTTAATGGAAGACACTTCATAAGTTTGGCTCTGCTCTGCGCCATATAAGTTAGCAGCACCATACAACTTGTTTTGAGTAATCTTGTCGCCAATATCCAAAGCATTGACATATTCAGCAAGCAGTTTACAAATTGAGTCCGCTGTATCAGCACTGTATGATTCATATGTTGTGATTTGCAGTTTAAAAGTAATATTGACAACATCTGGTCGATAAAATGAAATTGTCTCAGCGTCACCATAAACATTAACAACAGTCACGTTTGTATTGCCATAAAGCGCACAACCCATTGATTTGTATTTTTGGATTAAGTTTCCAATAGCTTGAGAATCGCCACCATAAACAATCACACATAACGATTTAGGCGGCAGTCCGTTTCCATCGGAGACTGTTTCTTTGTTCTCGAAATACTTGCAACGAGTAACGTTTGGCAGGTCAAGAATAGCCCCCCTTAATCCCTCTGGCATCGACTGAGAAGGTATCGCCACTGATAGTGCCTGTCGCTGTCTAAGCTTCGCATTGGTTTCAGCATCTTGGCCAATAGATGATGAATTTTGATTATTCACACCTTGCCAGCCACGAGTTGGCGTTAAAATAGTCTTAATGGTATTTGCTGATGCCAATATTGCGCCAGCTTTTTCAGCAGTTGCAGAAACTGTAATGAATCCCGAAGGTGGTATGGTGATATTGAGTGGTAATATCCATTTATTATTGTTTTTATCGGCAACAATGCCCGCACGGATCAGTGTGCCAGACAATCCTGTAATAGTTACATCAACTGTAGAATAGGTCGCCAAGGAACGTGCAATACCGTTGATTTTAACATTGCGAGTTAATGCATCGGTATTCGCAGTTTTAGGATTAAATGAGTTATAAGTCTTTACGCACACCGCATTCACATCAGAAATCGCAAGCGATAAGATGCCTAAAAATTGTCCATCTAAACTATCATTTTCAAGGTAAACATCATTACCATAAATACTTCTGTATTTATCTTTTAGATATGAAAGAACTTGGTCAAAAGTTGGTGCTGTAATTCCGCTTTCATCAATAACGGGTGCTACTGTAGTAAGTGCCATTAATCATACGCCCCTGTTAATGTTGTTTTTCCAAAAATTGTATTCACAGTCATTGATACTGTTAAACGGCGCACATCTGGGTCTAGTAAACTTTGAAATGATTCAATACTTACAACACCATAAGTTTCTAAAACACGTTGGCGCAAAGTTAGCTCATATAAACTCTTGGATTGTTTGCCTAGTATTGCTTGTGACCATCCCGTTCCATCGGATGTATCGGCAAACCACTCGCCAATCCATAGCTTTAAACGTGTGTCAATTGCTTGAGCAATAGCTTCAGCACTATCAATATGAAAGTCATTTAGTCCAGAACCAAAGCTGTAATCACCCATATCATCTTGTTTTCTATAACGCATAAAAAAAGTAGCCTTTCGGCTACCCCTCACAATATGATTAGATTATTTTGGAGTTCCAGTATCAGATTCACCACTTTGAACATTGCCATGTTTATGAGTTTTAAACTCAATACCGTCAATTTTTGCCCCGCCTGATAATTCAGATTTGCCCGAAACCGTCATACCACTTTGCATAGTTGATTCACCAGTAACTTGCAAAGTCTGTTGCATCTCGACAGGATGGTGAAACACCGACTTTGTGCCAATAAAATGTATTTCTCCATCTGGCGTGATTTGAATCTTACATGTATTAGCATCATTGCGGATTTCAAGATTTTCCGAAGAGATATCGCTGATCTTTTTGGCTTGAGATTGAGGCTTGAAAAATGCAAAACCATCAGACAAATCGTGTTTACGCATGTCAAAAGGGTTTTGAATACCACCCGATTGCCACCACAAATCAATATTACGGTCTGCAAATGACACCAGACATTCATCACCTTTATTGATTGGATGAGTAATAGTAAAACCACCAGCGCATGGAAACATTACCGGCACATCTTGAATGACTGGAAGTTCCACAGTTTCAATATCACCAGATTCTGTGCGAATTGGAATTTTAATGAGCGGCTGGACATTGACGGTTACTTCTTCAGGATTATAGCTATCTACTTCACAGGGTAAAGCTGTCCATAGGTTTGCCAATTCAGAGCGAATAGCATCTTGAATAATAGAGAGCTGATCAGGTGAAAGTTCATTAAGACTGAGTGCCATTGATACCCCCTGATGGTCGCCAATTTTCATCGACCGATTCAATCGTGATTCCAGATTTAGGTACCATAGTATCTATGCCAATGCATACTAGGTAGGTGTACCAGTCATTTCCTCTTGTATCTCCGTAATGTTCAACAGAGCGTATAAGAAAAAGGCCACCTGCATTGGTGGCCATTCTTGGATCTTTTTGAGCTTGGTCAACTTTTTGCCCTCCATAGGAAATATCAAAACTCTCTGTTTGAAGATTAGTCATATCAACCTGAACTCGCCCACCCCATTTCATTTTAGGATTAAGTAAGCATGTAACTTTTAAACCCTCACTAGTGAGTTGCGGCATACCAACCATACCTGTTTTAGCAGTCAGTATTTGAACTGGTACGGGAATGTAACTTGCTACTGGTACCATGCTTAATGTGTCATCTGAGAAGTCTATCAGCATGTTATTTTCTTCATAAAATTGTCTGAGATTCTGCTCAAGCGATCCAAAAAACACACGGCCACGCGGGTATTGTTGTTGCCTCAATTCAACAAGATCACCACTTTCCACACCCTGTTTATTAGCTTCCGCAATCAATATTTTCCCAGAATCATTAATTGTAGTACCTGCTGGTATACATTGATTCACCAAAGCTGTGCTTTTTAGCTTGTCGCCCGATTGGGCAAGAATGCATAACCATGTATCAGTAGGGTTATCACGTCCGCGGCGAAACTGAAATACTCGACCTTTAAATACTACCTCCATTGGCCCAAGTAAATATCCACACTCTAAGATTACAGTGGTGTCGATACGCTCGTTATTCACACCAGCCAAGCGATTCATTGTTGATTCGCTCATATTATAAATATAGAACTCAGCGGCTTTAGGGGTTGATGTTGTTGCCTGACCAACATGAAATACAATCCTAAAGTCAGATAAATCCAAAGCATCAGGCTGACCATTGTTAATTTGAACTGTCAATTTGCATTTGCGTTCCCATTGTAATGTCATTCAGGATCCCTCCAATACAATTGGATTTTTGAACCCAAATCATAAAATCCTTGCAACTCATCTTTATTGTTATTGATCACAAACATTGAACCTTTGATTAAGTATTGATGTTGTTCAAGTAAATCAATACCAGAATTCATTGCTAGCCCCGAAATAATTTCATTTTCAGAACTATCCATAATGTCCAAAAACCAAGTATCAATACGATAAATAAGTTGTAGCTTGTAACTGATCTTATTGAGCTGAACGCTAAACTTCTGATTACCAGTACTTAGTGGTATTTCATATAAAGCCATTTCATCCACCAAATATCCCTGTCGCTAATTTGCTTAAAACAGATTCATTCACTTGTTTTGGTTGAACCGTTCCGCCATTCGAGACACCTGCGGTTACTGCTGGGTTTGCCTGATTATCTAAAAGCACAATGGTTTCAGAAGACTGGACCATAAAGACTTTTTTTAGCGTCATTTCAATCATTAAAACATTTTCAGTTTGTAGATCTGTCGTGCAACCCAGTGACTTGATCAGCATATTTGTATAAAGTCGTTTACCAGTCGAAATGACCAATAAGACTTTTGAATCTTGCAGTTGCTGCAATGTTTCATAAATTGTGACAAGACCAGTAGTTTCAGACAAGATCGAATCACCAACCATTCCATTGAGTTTTCCTGCACTTTCAGACCAACCCACTTTTATAGTTACCTCTGGGGGCTCTTTATATGCATGATCAGACATAGGGGAACCCACTTCAGTTGGATGGTCTGTAATTACCAATTCATCTTTATGCTTTTCCTCAATTGTTACATCGGCAAACAACCCCATAATTGTGCGACCACGGCCAGCAAGCAATAATGATCCGACCTTTTCAGTTAGCGGTGATGATGCCAATGTTCCAAGCGCAGTATTTAAAATTGTTGAGATTGCCATTTTTCACCCATTAAAAAACCTCCCAAAGGAGGTCTGAAATTCACTATCACTTAGATACTTACATGCTTCAGTAAGATGAATAAATATGTGCCAGAAAACAAAGGGATTCTGGTTTATTATGAAATAGTTAGTTAACTCTTAATTAATATAGGGGAAATAATGAGTCAAGTTAAATGCCCATATTGTGGCAGCATTCAAGTTAAAGCCATGTCCAACCAGCCAAAAAAATATCCTAGGCCATCCGACCTTGAGGATTTACAGCGTTGGCAGCGCGGTTATGATTGTAAAAAATGTGGTAATGATTTTATTGTCACCCCACCTAAACCCCTTGGATTATTTACCAAGATTTGTGGCTATATTTTACTAGCAATAATTGTATTCATAGTTTATAGCGCCTTTACTAGAGATGATAATAAAAACTCAACCAAGATCAAAGAAGATAAACCAGAAGAAACCCAAATCATTGATCATGCTCCCTCAGCACAGCAGGAAGACCCATTAAAACAGGAATTCTCAAAAGAAGCTGAGGAAGCAGCCCATGCCTATATTCCACCAGTTGAAGAAAAACCACACAAAAGTATTTCTGATAGCCAAGATCAAAATGATACATTGAGTATTAAAACCACTATTCGGGGGTCTAATTAATGAAAAAACTAATCCTTTTGTCTTTACTTTTGGGTGTAAATTTTAGCTTGTCTGCAAACACAAATTGCTCAAAACTAAGTGACATAGCTGATAACAATTATTTAGAACTGGATGCTCTTGAAATAATGAAGGTTTCATCAGATAAAGGAGCTCGTGTTTACTTCCATTCAGCACCATCCCAGTCATGCAAAATTAAGCAAAAGTTTGTGATTTCAAATGATCAAGTAATAGCTTACTATTCATTTGAAAACGAGGGTCAAGAGTGGCTTTATGTTGTCTATACTGGAAAGAACAATAAAAAAACTGTGGGCTGGGTTAAAAAAACAGATCTAACTTTTATTAAAACCACAGCCCTAGATGGTTAAAATCACCAACTAAGCAACAGGCCCAACAGCATTCCTTGCCATGATAATGTTTGCATTTTCATGGCTTCTTTTTACTGCTTGAGCAGATGCTTGTGGGTCTCTTGCACCATTGATAGTCATCTCAGTTTTGTATTCTTGATGAATCGTAACCTGAGATGATTTAGTGCTTGAGTTGGTTTGGTTTACCTGCTCCTTGTTTGGGTTGCTCGTTGGTGGTGCAAATGTTTGGATATTTGATTCATTGGTATTATTTGAAACTGGCAATATATTACTGCCACCAGTCCTCTGTACCGAACCTTTTTTCAATCCCTCAGCAATAACCATACCCATTGCTAGTGCCTCAAACTCTTCCTTCGTTAGACCACTAATAATTTTATTGGTTAAGCTAACACCGCGCCTACCAGCCTCAGAGTTAATAATATTTTCATAACTCTTATAGTTTGCTTTGCCAGAATAATCACTTTTAGCATATTTTTTCAACATTTGCGGAATAGTTAAGTTTCCAAAATTGCGCTTAAGTAATTGGGCTTTTGCAGAAGCACCTAGTTCAGGTGTGGCAAATATGGCATTCCCCCATTGATCTAGATCAACTACTCCTTGGTATCTTTTTTGAGCGTCTGATAGTGCTTTCTCTCGACTTCGCTTGGATTTTACCGTTTTATCAGCACTACCTTTGAACTCAAATTTAAGATTACCAGGATTGTTATTTCTCCAAGCAACTGTGCCATTATCTCTGGTTTCGGTTGCACCATCAGCCATTTGATAGACTCGTTTTTTACCATCAACACTTAAAACTTTTACAATTGTATTTGATAACTTATTTGATTCCTGAATGGTAGTTTTCACCGCCCCATCAACCGACTTACCAACACCCATCACAGCCTCAACACCTTTTTGGGTAATAGCTCTAACACTGTCAGCCAGTGCGGTAACAGTGGTTGTGCCAACATCAAGAACCTTACCAACAATATTATTAGCACCATCAACAATGTTTTTACTGACTTCATTTATCGTTTTAACTGGCTGACTTGGCTCCCCACTATCTTTTGTTTTTAAAGTATCTTTTGCCGTATCTACAACTTCATTTACGGCCTCAACTGGATCTGAAATGATTTTTTGAACAAAGTTGACCACCTTGTCTTTAACACCACCTAGTAAGTCAAGGAAACTGCGAATTTTATCCATAATGCGATCAATACTTTTCGACCACTTAGCCCATGGTAAAAATGAATCAGCTCCGCTTTTCCACTTATTAAAGTCTTTGATCAACCATCCGATAGCAGAAGTTAGTAGACCAATTAAAGCAATGGCCCGGCCAATAGGGGTGAGTGCAAATACTTTAAATAAAGCGCGTAATACCTTTGCCAAACCCAAAGCTGATTTTCTGGCCATGGTGAAATATTTAATACCAAAACCATGCTTGGCAATTAAAACACCAATGATAGCCAATCCACTGATTGAACCAATGATTGCTTGTATTGCAGGGTCTAGCCGCCCAAATTCATTAATCACCTTGCTGACAAGTGATGACACCCAATCGTATATAGAACCAAGAATTGCCAACCCTTTATCTATATCTTCAGACCACTTAGACCAATCAATTAAAGACTTACCGCCTTCTCTCCACGTCTTGTAGTCATCATAGAGAAGTGCTAATGCTGTTCCTAAAGCCAGGATCATGCCTAACGGTGATGAAAGAAATGCTAAACGTAGAGCTTTTAGCAGCCAGATCAGATTCTTAATAGTAGGAAGAAATTTCCCCAACAAGCCAAAGACCCTGATCATTCCGCTAAAGGCTAAAGCAACCAAGGTGAATCTTAGACCGATTCCCAACATGTTTTTTATTTCAGGATTCAGTTGGCTAAATGCTTGAATTCCTGATTGGAGCAACTGATTGAGTAACCGTAGTATTGGAATAAGAGCTTTACCAGCCTGCATCACTACCACTTGAAAACCTGTTTTGGTCATCATTGTCAGATCACGATATTCAGTCATGAATTCATTACCTGATTTAGTCAAGTCGTCATTCATGCCGAGTTGCTCTTGAATCTTCTGGTATTTCTCCATATTTGAGAGAAATTTACCATCACGCATTGCAAGCAATGTATTTTGATCTATACCCAATGATTGAGCGTAAGCATTCGCTTGATATGCTGGCATTTGTGCAAGCACAACGCTTAAGTCCTTCATGACTTCTACGCGGTCACGCATGTCACCATTAGCCTGTTTGGTATCCACACCTAAGCTATTGAGCATTCCCTCATAACCTGGAGAATTACGCACCTTCTCAGCTAAGGATTCAAGCGTACCAATTGCACTTTCAGCATTACCACCCATTTGAGATATGGCATTTCCAAAAGCAGTAATATTGGTCGCACTAGCACCAATACGCTGAGATGAGAAGTAAAGTTTATCCAGCTCACTTGCAGTTTGACGTACTGCAATAACCGCACCAGTAGCCAAGGCAAGTAATGCACCTTTTAATGCCACAGCTTTTAATTCAATGCCTTTCATGGCATCTTGCATTTGTCCCAGACCTGTATTGTCAGTCTTAAAACCCAATGCAACCATGAAGTTGCGAATCACACCTTCTTGTGCCATGAAATCACCTGTTATTTTTACTATTAATTTTCATTATTCAGTTCTTCACATCACAATGAAATTTGTACGAGTTGTTAAAGTAAAATTAACAACTACTTTGATTTGCGTTCTCGATCTTCATTGATCAGATACTCATTATCAGCAACGACATCTAAAGCATCATTCATCAATGCAATATCAGCAAGATCGATCTTTCCATTTTTCAAAGATTCAAACTTACACATGCCTTTAATGACTGGCCGCATAAGCCAGTCTTCTTGTCCCGGTAAACACTTATAATTTATGTGGACTGTGTCTGAATGCTCGATGCCTTCGTAAGCAGTCCTTGAATAAAATTTGCCATACTGACTCGAATCACAGCGATGACAAGCGGTAAGATTTGCGCCATGTCCAAATCATCAAACATGATTGATTGCCCACGGCATACAATTGCAGATCCACGCTTAACAACCGATAGGCACTTGTGAATAATGTAATTCACATCATCCTCAGGCATCTTTGCAAATGCTTCCATGAATGGTTCTAATGCTTCAGCAAGGGGTTGCAGCCCGGTCAAATCTTTACCGTCAACAGCTTCATCATCTTTACCGTCAACAGCTTCGATAGATTCAATTACCTTTGCAAAATCACCTTTAGCAACTTCGGTTATGATTGGCATCAGGGTTGGGATAATTGGGGCGATTTTTCGTGATACATGAAACTGATCGAGCGCATTTAAGCGTCCGATCGTGTATGCATGCTCACCAATATTGATGATCTCATTCATTAAAAATTAATCCTTTTTCGTTTATTCGTATGTGCCAAGCTTCATATCGAGTTTGATTGAATCAAATACCCACTCAACTAGCGAACCATCTTTGGCATTGGTATAGTCAGGAACTTTTTTAAATGCACATTTGGATGCTGTGTGGTTATCACCAGATCCAGTGTGGTTTAGAGTGATGGTATTTTTGCCCCATTTACGTGTATTACCTTTTTGGGCATTGTAAATGTTCATGAGTTTGGCATTTGATGGTGATGTCTTTAGCAAACGAATAGTGACTTGACCTGAGTTGTCAGCATGCAATGAATGCATCCCCTCACCATCAGCGCCAATTGTCATTGTGTTTTTATCGCCTGCCATAGCGAAAGTAATACCTTCGTCAGCGACACCTGCACCATAACCAAGATCAATGACACCATCATCACTAGTAAAGGAACATTGGGTGTCCATAAAGCTATAAGTAGACATAAATTGCTCCTTAGCGATTTACTGAGACAACAACATCAGCAAAGTGCACCGCACCTGCTAATTTAGCTGCAATTTGAAAAACTGGCGCTTTACGTGCTTCACGCTCTGATTGAGCTTGATCATCTAAACTATTGGCATAGACATAAAAGCCTTTTGGTAGATAGTCGCCAGTGCTCAAAGCTCCAAAGCTGTCACCATTCCATTGACCCTCCCCGAGCAAGCCATTGTTCATACCTTGTTCACATGCACGCTCAAGCACTCCACACTGGCGATTTACACCCGCTGGAGTCTGGGGAATTTTGGTGGTACTGGTGTAATAAAGATTCCAAAGTGAATTTTCTAAATGATTTTGAAACCAATCCAATCCGTGGATTTCATCAATGAATGTGCCATCACACATCACACCTTCTTGTAAAATAGCGGTGTCATTATCATATGAAGCAAAAACATTACAGTGCTTTGCAGTGAGCGCATTAGCTTCTGAAATTTTTAAATCTTCAGGTGTAATGCCGGGTAATTGTTTAAACTTCAACGTGATCGTGGTGTTTGTACCGTTGAAATTCACGCTAAATGCACGACCAAATACTGATGCGGCTGCATAAGCGTTATGGCTTGAGAATATGCATAATGTACGGCGGTATTTTGCATTTGAGAGCTTATAAGCAATATCAGTTGCACTGGTTGATTTAGTTGCATCTTCAATCTGAGTTGTATGACCAAAAAGGCGAACTGGATCAGAGGCTTCGATTAATGCTGCAACTGATAAAACTTGTTCATCGGTTAAATCTGATGCGATCACCAATCCATACCATTTGAGCGAATCCAAACACGCTGTAACTGCTTCTTGAATTGTTTCTGGTGTTTGACCATCTTTGTGCCAATAACCAATATATAAAGTGCGTGGCTTTGGCGATTGTCCAAAATATGCCAATGCTGCTTTATATTCTGGATCATCAACACCATAATTTTTACCAACCTCTTCAATGCTAGAGAACTCTCGCATACGTTCAATGGTATCAATGACACCACTAGTTGAGCCTAAAATCAGTAGAGAGCCAAACGAACGTGGCCCTGCCGCTAATGCAGCAAGACTAATGCTGACATTTACGACATTAGAAACAGGTAAGGTCATGATGACTCCTATTTATTATGAATATCGATTTGGTAACTTTTGAAAGTTTTTACTGCATACGTCCGTTTGGTTTTACGTCTAAATGACGCAACCAAGTCATAACGATGCACATATTGTTTGTTTAGAAAATCAGGGGCAGTGATGATCTCACTACATCCAACGAATTTGATTTTTTGCGCTTTAAGTTGCTCGATGTTTTGCGGAATGCCTAGACCATCCTTAAGGACGTTTGCAATCGATTGCCCGTGGTCGCCATAAAACGATAAAAACAGCGTCAATTCTTCATGTCGAATTGAATCCATTGTTTCGTCTTTTTGGTCGAAATAAGGCCCATCATCAGAAATTATTGACTGTACGGCGAAGGCGCACCAATCCTCACCAATTTCGGGGAATGGTGGTGGAACACGCTGAAAACGTGGCCGAACCATTGCACCTGGTAAAGAAGTAATACCGACAATGAAGGCTTGAAAGATGTCCTCTAGGTCTTGGTCATAAGCAGATCCGCCACTAGGGGGGATATATCCCCCTGAAGCAGAATCACCCATGATTTACCCCAGTGGTTTAAGCTCACAAATTGCTTTTATAAAACCTTGGCCATAATGCAAGTTATTCAAAACCTGAGCTACGATGTAAGTTTTACCCTTCCAAGTAATCTCATCAGCTTTGGTTTTTGCATCGCCCGAAGTTAAAGCGAACTGTGTGTGAATGTTGATAGCGCCTTTAATCAATGTGCCATCCGGTCGGCGGTCCATGTTAAGGCCATTATTTGTAGTAACCACACCATTAAAGGATGTTGAGGTAGTTGTTTCTTGAGATCGCCCATTATTTCCTACGATGACTTCTGTACGCTTACAGATAATGCCTGTGTCCATAAAGTCTGGATCTAAAAGCACGTCTGAAACATCAAGTTGAGCCACGCTTTACCTCCTTTTCCTTTTTCATGATCACGTAAGTAACCGACTTTCTAAGCTCTCCAGTATCAATCAACGGCCGAACCAGGCCTGCTTCAGCTGGACCAGTTTCAAGCTGTTTAAGATACTGTTTAGCACCTTTACGGCCACGCCGTGCACGAGCACGGATTGTGGCCAAAGATAAGGGGGCAAATTCACCATTCACGAAATAAGCACGAACTGAATTCATTGCAATCATTCCAGCGGACTCAAGCAATTTCATCATTCTTTGGCTATTACCATTTAAAGCAGCATCAACCGCTTTAACTAGCTTATCGCCTACCGGTTCTTGAACTTCTTCAACACCCGGCACCAGGAAAGGTCGCTCAGGAATGTTTTGAGAAGGTGAGCCGGTTTCCTGAAGGTAACCAATTTGTGCATTGGTAAGGCCGTCACCCTCGGTTCGAGCTTCCCCATGCGGAATACCTACTAAAACATCCATTTGAGAGAGTTCAGCTACAGCTTGGAAAATGTCAGCTAAACCATTACCTGAAGATTTAACACCACTGCTCATAATTGGATGCCTCCAGTACCAGCCATCCGCAACAACTGATAAAATTGGACGCCCCAGGTAGTTTGGTTCCAATGACCAGCATCAGTAATAAGAACACCGGAAACATCCATAGATTTTGAAACGCCATCAACTGATTTAGAGGTCTCATTACCTACGATTTTTCCGGCATCCGCACCAATACTTGCTGCAGTCATCGTACGCCGATAAAGCGTAAGATAATGAGCTATGAACAGCGTTAAACCGTAATCAAGCATATCCTCCCAACGTTCCTCGCGAAGTAACTTTTTCCCGAGGTTTAAATAGAAATTAAACTGAAATGACGGATATTGCGTTGTATCAGCAAATGCCGGCATTTCTTCACGAAAAGAGGATTCACTGATCATGGGTTAGGTTTCCTTTTGTGTGGCCTTTTCTTTGGCTGGTGTAGCTTTAGCTAACTCAGCTTTCAACTTTGCAATTTCGGCATCACGGTCTTGGAGTTCTTTTGCTGACTGGATTTTAAGATCACTAAGTTCTTTATCCTTAGCTTTCATTTCTTCGTCATGCTTAAGAATTTGTTTTGCTGCTTCATCAAGCTGGATTTGCATTGCTGCAATATCTTGATCCTTTTTCTCAAGGACTTGTTCAAGCTCATTGGTATATGCTGAATGTGCTGGAATTTCCTGTGAATGAGCTTTCACGAACCAATGATTGGCCACGTATTCTTCAACTTCTTGAATTCCAGCTTGCAAAACGATTGTTTTCGCTTCCCCTTGCTCATCTCGACCAAGGTTAACGGTTAGCGGCTTACTTAAAAGAATTTGTACTAACTTAGACATGCTCACCCCTTATAGGCCATCAGCGTAATAAGCTGTTTCTGGATATACCCATTCAACAACACCTAAACGGCCGAAATAGGTAGTAATTTGTCGAATACCACGATATTCGATCGGTGTACGTTGCAACGGTACAAGTGGGAAACGCACACGATCTTCAGACTGTGTATACGTCAACATACGATCCGTACCACCTGCACCACGGCTTACACACCACTTAGAAGGCTGAATATTTAGAGGTCGGCCATTCACTGAATTACTTAAGCTATTGAGCTTTAAGAACTCAAGGATAGAGATATTCCCTGCTTCGCTGACAATACGCGAAGTTAAGAGACTAAATTGCACTGGTGGCAATAAAAGCTTGTCCGGGCAAACCGCAAAACCAGAAGCCACCCAAGCGTTATTTAAGACAAGGTTTACATCGTCTAAAATTTCTTGTGGGGTTGCTAGTTTCCAGTTTTTATTAACGTTGGTTGCACCTACTTTAGAAGAGTTTAAAAGGCCTTCTACACCAAGCGTGTCATCGCCGATATATACCTGCTCGTCAATATCCATTTGATATTTCAGATTCATACCTTTGAATTTCTGGTCATCCACTGGACGGCCTACAGCTCGTGCAGACTCCAATTCTGGAATGGTATAGCCAATTTCCATACCCCATAAGCTAAGAGGCTGGGCAGTCTTACCAATATCCAATGCAATGCCGGCAATAGCATCGGTATTTTTACCAATCCAAGATTTACCGGTTGGTGATGGACCACCAGCTGCAGCAAAAGTAGAGTTTGTGAATGAAGATACTTCATCTGCAATAGATACATCAGAGCGCAAGTCAATATCACGGCCCCATGTAATATTTGCTAATGGCTCATGTAGAGTTTGGTCAAGGCGCTCCAATTCACCTAAAAGAAATGCACCAGTACTATCAATTGTACGTGCATCAAAGGTATGCATAGTGCCAGAATCACGTGTACGTGCTCGAATTGGTCGACCCATTGCTACTGCTTGAGTCATGGTCGAAGCTAAGAGTAATTTACTCATGTTTTCATTTTCTCCAGGCGTAAAAAAGACGCATATAGCGCCGTGATTTACGTCAAAAATATTTTAAATGTTGTAAGAGATTTCTACGTTGCCTTGAGCATCTGCATCATGCATAAACATTGCATTTTTTAGTTCAATGGTATTCACACCATCTGCAACCGCTTCAATCCCGCCGATCGGTTTTAGTTCTGTTCCTGTAGCTACACGCACATAAACTTTCCCGGCTTTTTTCGCTGTACCGGCGTTACATTTAACTGTCATGTAACCACGGCGCATAATGTCATGCACAATTCCCGATTGAGGTACAGCTGCACCGATTCCATTTAAAGCTGATTGAGTAGGGTAAGAACGAACAATTAAGCCATATACATCGGTATCAGCCGCTTCAAGCGGTACAATTCCATCTGCTGTTAGCTTTCCGAAAATACCGAAGACACCAAAACTACCTTTGAGAATGTGTGCTTCAACTGTGGAATGTGCTTTTCGTGAAATATCACCTGGAATGCCTGAAGGCATACGATATAGATATGCATTACCCATTTATTAATTTCCTTTGTTTGCCCAGTGTTCGCGGTTACGTTTGTTAATTTCTGCAGGTGTAAGTGGCGCACGACCAAAATCACGGGTAGAAATGCCTGAACGCACCCCAGCAGCGTTATTTTGTTGTTTGATGAGTTCCGATGCCCCAATAAATGCAGCATCGACTGTATAGGCTGGCATAGTGTCAAAGTTCGGAGTAGCACCTACAAACGGCTTCAAGGCTTTTTGGCCATCTTCCGTAGCATAAGCCTGCTTTAATACATTGCGTTTAGTATTTAAGACAGCTGGGCCATTATTGGCACTATCGAAAGTTGGCATTTTAAAGCCAGGCACTAAAACTTCTGCGCGTGATAAAACTTCTTGAAGCGAATCACCGGTGTGATTTTGAATACCTTGTTCAGATAGTTTTTGAGCTTGTTCAGCTTCCAAAATATCGTCTTCGGTTTCTTTACCCTTACCATCTTCTTCTTCATCATCTTCAGTTTCCGATTCAGAATCTTTGGTTTTTTTCTTTTCCAGATTTGAGAGTCGCTCATCAAATGTTTGGACTGTTGTTTGAACTGTTTTGAGGGCTTTTAAAAGTTCACGATTGATTGCAGCATCAGTTGTTTTGCCGTCATCGTCTTCTTCGTCATCTTCGGTTTCGACATCCTCCTCATCAGTGCTCTTGGCTTTTTCCAAAGCCTCATCAATTGTACGTTTAGCTTTGCGCAAGCTTTCCAGCCAGCCTTTACTCTGTTTAGGCATAAAACTATCTCCGATTTTACAACGCGACCCACAACGCCCCTTTTTAACCAGAGCAATGTGATTTCCAAAAATATTTGTTTGAATCCCTTTTCCTACGCTAATTTCCGTGTAATCAGCGTCATACCCTAGAGAGATTTCAACCTTTCCTTTCATCACAGCATCAATCATGTCTTTGTCTGTAATGAGTAGATCCGCTACTAAACAATCAGAATCTTCATCCTCTCCACGGCGTACATCATGTGCAGTTCCGTTTGAAAGTTTCTTCCAATTCTCCGGGGTTACCCAACCCTTTGGATGATCATTGGTGACAGGCTTACCTTCAAAACTGGCGATCGTACGTGGATCGAATAAAACATCTTCACCACGTTCAATGATGATTAAACCGGAATTATCAGCAGTAACTGGCACTTCACCATCGGCATAAAGCAATTTACCAATCCGGGCTAATGGAACATCTCGGCAAAGTAAATAACCTTCAGGCGTTGTCTCCCGTGTTCTACCAAGTTGGCCAGTAGTGTAGAAATTAGCTCTATCTACTGTGGCCTTTGATTTAGATTTCTTTTTAAACATGGATCACCTATGGTTTTTTTGGTGGAACAAGAAAGAAAACTAACTCACGACCTCGAAAGAAATCTGGGTAATTTTTTGAGTCTGCAAAAAACTCTTTAATACCTATAGTGATTTGTTGGCATGAAACCCAAATCCTTAAAGCTCCATTCCGCCCAATTTCTACCGCACTTATCTTTTGCTCTCCGAACACTTGCTGAAGTTTTTTTAGCAATTCATTCATATATTTCTGCTCAAAATCTTCAAGATCATGCGTTTCCTGGCTTTTCAAGCCACTCACCACAAAATCAGCTAATGGATCCACCAATCCTGGAATTGCTCCAGGGTGAACACCTATATCCATTGCTTGCTTAACCAGCTCTAGTCGAATGTCTTGAATGTTCATAGTTTTTCTCGGCAATAAAAAACCACCCGAAGGTGGCTGTTAAATTTCTGGTATAACCGGTTCCGCATAACAACGGCAATTAGGCAAACATCCGGCATGACCTTTTAAATTATCCAAAGTTGGCGGACTATCCCAAGCAACAAATTTTCCATTCATTGCCTTATGGCTTGGCCTTACATCACCATCTTCACTAGTTCGCCAGATATAACCCTCGGATCCAAGATTTTCGGCTCTCGCTTGAGTAAATACGCATGATGCTCGGCTAACCTCAGTCCGGGCAATTGTATTTGCTCTGGATCTTGTCACACGGCCAGTGGCCATAATCAAGCCAGCAATCTCACTTGAACGGTTACCTTCAATTAGCGATCGAGTAGATAGGTCATGAATGCGCTGGGCAGCATCTAACGGCAATGACTTTATAAGCCTTACTTGATCATTTAAAAGCTGCTGATATACAGCTCCCATATCAGTATTACGGATTTGTTCACGTACACCTCGAGATAGATCCTTTGCATAAATGAGCCAAGTTTTCTCATCCCTTAAAGCGACATCAGTAATGATTCGACCAGCTGCATTTTGCGCCCAAAATTGAAGCGTGTTGGCATATTCGTTTAATGACGCAATCATTAGTGGGTATGACTTTGGATCATTTACATCAAAGCCTTTAACGATCGTATCAATGTAACCCGCAATTTTTCTAAGCTGCTGGCTGTACCGTATCTCGGTCTTCCTCGCCAGCTGCGGTGATATCCGACTTATTTGACTCTTCATCGTCATAACCTTCATTTGGCGGCGGTGGATCATCTTCAGCCTGGTTAATTTCCTCATCAGAAATGTGAGAGAAGATACCGGTAGATTCGCTAGATTGACGCAATTCTTTTAACGCCGTCTGACGTGAGATGATTCCAGCATCTTCAACCTTAGTAACTGCCTCGGCAACTTTGGCCGCAATCTCTGCCTTTTTCTCATCATCGATCTGCCACAATGAAGCAAAATCAAATTTAAAAGAACTAGGTAAAGGTTTACCCAGCTTTGACCGAGAAACAATTTCAAGCAGTTTATGCAACGGCGTACGCATACGACCTTCTTGTTGCTGGTTAATATTGTCGTAATAGTTCGATAAGTCAGATTCACCTGTAGCATTAAAACCGGCTGGCGACTGACCAAATAAGCGAACAAGAGGAATTCCCAAAGCACCAGCAATTTGCTGGCCAAACTGCATCAGAATATTATCAAGCCCGGCAAAGCTATATTGATGGGCTTCATAAGTATCTTCAGCATCCATCAGCGTTAGGCCTTCGTTAGATTGCCATAGACGGATTTGATTGATCTGCTCAACCAAAGCGTCATACATTCGCCCACCAGCAGCAATAAGACTACGTAAGCCTTTTACCTTGTATGTGCGTAAATGAGCTTTATAGATAAGCTGACCAGCACCTAACGTGGCACTATCAAAAATAGTTAAACGATCCTCTAAGCGCTCAATAACTGATTGGCCCCACAGATTTTCCGCTATAGCCTGCCAGTAAGGTAGTTTAATTCCATCCATTCTGAAGACACGTGAATAATGAACACGCTGATTACATAAGCCTACTGAGTCAGTAATGACATCATAGTATTTAGGCATTCCATAATCTGGACCATACTCGGTGACTAGATCTTGCAAGTCAGGTAAAACCATCCAGCGGTCTAAAACTAGCAACCCTTTGAACTGATCTTTACCAATAGTATTTACATTAAGTGGGGTAGATACATTTTGACCGTCAATTAACATTACAGCGATAGCTCCGCCGTAAAGTCGGGACCAGCGGATTGTCTCATTGATCTTATCCCACACTTGCAGGCTATCTAGTTCCTGGTTAATTGCCTCCACATCTTCTGGATCATCCATGCCACGGATGTTAATTCCTTCACGCGTCATGTCATCCGCTACAACATCGACTGCTTGCCCAACTACCCAGCTTGATCGATACATCGCTTCAAGCTTCAACCGATTTCGGCTTGTGAAGTTAAAGCCATAAGTCGATTGATCGTGTTGATTTCCAGAACCCAACCCAACTCGAGCTGCAAAGTTCTGGAACGAGTCTCTTGTAAATTTAATTAAGCCCATAACTTTCTCTTTATAGCTTGCCCCAAATATTGAGCTCAGCAATTTGCGGGTTAAAGCAAATCATCACGCTATCTGCCCGGTTCGGTGAAGCTGTGCCATCAGGTTGTTTGTTGACTAGGATTTTCCCAACACCATTTTTTGTGTACGTTGGTTGAGATAGCTCAGTAGTGAGTAGTGCCAATTCCTTGGCATCGATATCTTCACTTGATAGTGAAATGATCATGTCTGGATCATAATCACGCCCATTGATCGCTCTAAAAGTTTCCTGGAAGCGCAAACGTAATGACCACCAAGACTGAGCTTTTAAATTGGCAAAAAAGTCTTTGTTAAGACGTTTCTCTACCATTTCCCCTTCAGGATCATGAACTGAACCGGATCCGCGGAATGACTCCACATTAATCTCTGATAAGCCCAGCTCTCTGCGCTTTTCATTAATCACACGGGCATCACCACGGCACCCGGCGCCAAGACCATCGGCATCATAAAACAGCGTATCGATGGATTTCTCGAAGCAAAGATCCATAGCTTTTTGAGTCGTCCCAAAAATGTCATCACCCTTACCAGACCATGTGGCCAAGTAAGTCATGACAACGCCGTGACGCGCTGCAAAAGAGTTTTTATCCTTACCTTCATCTGCAACGTCTAAGCCGCCAATACGATCTCCAGTAGGCTCAATCTGAAGCTTCTTATGTGCATCGATAGCAGCTTGAACCCAAGTACTAGGAATTAAGACGCCTTCTACAGAAGCGGCATAGTTAATATCAACCTCTTGAGCAAGAACCACATCATCAAGTGTGGCCAGCTGCTTTTCATACCACGGGTAAATAACTTTGCCGTTATAGGTAACAGTCCAGTTCTTATCAGGATTATCACGCCAAGGCATGGTAAAGACGGCGTAACGACCACTGAATCTATCCTGGTGAAATCGATCGCCAATACCGTTCGGTGTAGATCCTTTAATGTGGACGTTGGTGTTCTGAGATATAGCTGCATCTACAGCTTCTTGCCGTTCTACGAATGCCCATTCGTCCAAAAAATACATTGTGGTACGTCCACCACGGCCGATGTTGTCACCCGCTTCACCGGTAATCGTTGCGCCGTTATCCGGGTTAATGATGCGCATGTAGTTATCATGCACTTTTTCAACAAAGCCCTTAGGTTTTAACCATTGGGGCATTTTGCTGAACATATCGCGGAACTTGTGAAATAGTGTTTTAGGGTCACCCTTCTTATCTACTAGTTCCTCTTTACGGCTACCAACTCCACCCGCAAAACCTTCTACGAATAACCAACGGTGTAAGAAAAAGCCCAGCACAACATAGCTCATGCCCTCATCACGGGATTTTTCAATTAGACCGTGTGTTTGGGTGCTTTCACGTTCCTCTAGCCATGCCACAAGCTCAACTTGTTTAGGTCGCAATACAAACGGAATGTTTGCCGGCAATCCAAATGCCATACCACGCGGGTCGTATGTCCATATCCAATTGTTAAACCAATGCACAGGATCATTGCGGCACTTGTATAGTTCCGCTTGAATACTAAGTTCGTTTTGCTCGATTGCAGCCTTGTAATAATAACGCCGTGTCATCTCGGTCATTATTTCGGGCAAGCGTACGTTAATAGTCCACTCTTTAATTAAAGGGGCTATTTCATCTAATGCGTATGTCATAGCTTTCCATTAATCACTAAGCGCGATAATTCTTGCGGTGTGAGTTTAGCTAAGTCATCAGGTGTTAAAGCTGGAGGCGATGGAGTCTGAGTATTTTCTGTTTTAAGTGGCCCACCACCAGCTCCAGTAATCTCAAGTCGCTTCTCGTAAAACCCTTTCATGATCTTTTGCATTTGGTCCACGATCTTAATTGTCATGGTCACGTTATTTTTTTTGGCAAAAAGCAAGTCACTCAAGATTTTTAACTGAACAATGTCATTTGCCCCACTTATATTGTGAATTGGCTGTTTGAGATATTCCTCTCTTGTAGACTCGAATACTTCCTTGTACTCCTTTCTTAAGTCGCGCCCTGCCACCTTAGTCGGGTCATAAGCTTCAACTTGCTGAGGTGACACAGTGATGTTGAAAGTTTCCTTGATAGCCTTAACAACTTCAGTAGGTGTCATGAACTGCGCAAGAGACCGAACTATAAAGAGTTGCTCGGCTTTTTTAAGCTTCGCCATAATTCAAAATCCATCAAGGCTCATCAAGGAAACAAGGCAAAAAAAATGAGCCGGATGGCTCAGTTAATTAGGCAAGTTCCACAGCACTTGGAAATATTTACATCAGATACAAACGGCGCTTGCTTCGCCACTTCAATAAGTCGCTTCACGTTCTCGTCTGCTCCCCATCGTTTAACTACGCCCACAAACTCTTCAACATCATGGCCAGCCAAATAATGTTTTGGTAATCCTGTCATTTCACTGTAAAGAGGTTCGCCATCTTCATCACGCTCAACGCCGATGTGATAAAGCTCATGTTCTATAAGCGCACAAAAATCTCGGTCCGTTGCTTGTTCGCAATAACTCGCATCAATTGTGATGAGATAAACCGGCACATAACCAAACCAATCACGCATTTGTTGTTCCTGGCGAGCCTTGCGCCAGCCCCCAACATTGAACATGACTTTTTCACACTGGCCAGAAACCATTTGCTTTTTAACCGTACACGCTTGAGAGGCCCACGCGAATGCTAGAAAGCCCTCATTCTCATGTATAAGCTCAGCGATATGGTCATGGTCTGGATTGTAGAGTTCACCTTCAATGGTTAAATAATTTTTAATTACCCAATCCATCAGATCTGGTGCTGGTGTTAAGCGTGTAGCTTCTTCATCATCAGCCTGATCAATAAAATCAGTCGGTGGAAATGGTCTGATCTGTTCCATTTAAAATGTGCCTCTTCAAGTTTTTTAACCATTGGCTTGCGTAGTCAACTCTTAATTGCAAAGGTCCAGATTCATTAACCTTAAATCTTGTGGCCGACTCTAAGCGAACAACCGTATAACCCATCTCTTCAGCCACATCGTAACGGTCAAGACTCCATGCTTTATTTTTAAGCCTTCCTTTTCGTCCACCAGACCAAGGACCGCCAGCAATTTCAACTAAGATACGATGTTCAATTAAATGAAAATCAAATCGCCAATGCTTTGTAGATTTAAACTGAAATTTCTTTTCATACTTAAACCCAAGAACATCTAAAGCCTTCGTAAATTCTTCTTCAGCTTTTAAGTATTTTTCTGTAGCTTTCGGCAACGGCATGCTCTTTGGTTTAGGTTTCCTTTCTTTTTTTCTGGTGAGAATAAAATACTTTTTAGGATCCATTGCACCACCAATATTTATAAGAAGCCCTCAGGCTTATTGTTGAGCCGTGCGATTAATTTATTTTGCTTTGCTATGGCCAAAAAAAATCGCTCATCTAGGTGAGCGATCTGTTCTGTTGTTAAGCCCTTTGTATTGCAGCTTCCTAAATGATTTAACTCTACTTGGAGTTGTCTAATCTCATGAGTAATTTTTTGAAATTCAGTCATACATACTCCAGAAAAGAAAAAGCCCCGCCAATAACTAGTATGAAGCGGGGCCGTTTGCGCCGTAATCCGTCCGGCTAAAAGAGAGGTGTGCTTATAAAACACCTCTCTCGAGATTAATAAAACTTATTTGCGTGTATTCCACTGGCGAATAGCATAATTAACAACTGATCTTTCTTCATAAACAGTGTCGTAATGAAAACTTTCATCCCAAGCGATCATCGCCCAAGCACTAGGGCCTTTTGATCCACAATCATGACACCATGTGAAAGCATCCCATGCTATAGAGCCGTCTTCATCTGGTTTTCCATAATGTGAAGAATCTGTACAAATTGAATCAGATCCACAAAATGGGCAATTTAAAGGTTTTTCATCTGGCCGTAATTCTGGTTTTTCTTGGTCAGCATGCCAGGTATTTCCCATTTCCAGTGCTCCAGATACGCAAAAAGCCCACTAAAATTAGTGAGCTTTTATTAAGTTTTTCAGGCGATCCATGTATAAAGCGCCCATTTTAGAAATACTTATACTCAACCGTTCTGTTTAAGTCAAGCTAATGATATTTCTTCTGGTTCAAAATGAAACGATCTAGCCAGGCTAGTTCTAATGGTGTTTTCCCAATTTTCGATACATGCTTCAGCAATTAATTCATATGGTTCATATCGCTCAGAATAACCAGACTTAGACACTTTTAATTTTGCGATCGTAATTTTTTCATGCAATGTATATGGGCGTTTCCCCGTACCACTGCATTTATCACAAAACTTAGATCCGCTTGGATATCCCTTTTCATTAAATAACTCCAATTTGCCTAATCCCTGGCAATGGCCACACATTGCCTTTGTAAATAATCGCCCACGCAAAACAACCTCAGCAATACCTTTGGCCACATTTGATAAATCGCCCTGACAATTATTTGGCTTAAAGTTCTTTTTGATCATTTCACGATGGATCTTACCCGCTAGTACGTTTCTAACGCGGAAAAAATCAGCTGAGTTAATCTCCCCTTTTTTTATTTCAACTTTGCCCGGTATTTCACCAATACGCTTTTTTGATTCCTTACCATTAATTATCCTGGTCTCATAAATTTTCTTTGTTTCTGTGATTTCTGCTATGCGCTCAAAATCAACACGTTCAAGCAGTAATTCTGCCCATTTTTTTGCGCCTGCAGGCAATAAGGCAATTTCTCCCAAAACAACATGCTTAGTAATTTTCCCTTTACCTTCGCTTTGAGCAATAGCAAGGCGAAGTAACTCAATAAAATCAAACTTTTCAACTAGCATAATCGCCTTCCTACTTACCCTTTACCTTTAATAAAAAACAACTTGTTAAAACCTTTTTCACATCAAAATTTTGCATATCGCCCGAATACAAGCATTGCTGCATCCCGTGCATGTTCATTAGTTCGCTTTGCCCACCCTGTTAGTTTTGAAAAATACTTAGCATCAGTTTTGGTTTTGTTAGCTGCAGGGTGAATCATCTTGTATTTCAAGCCTTGTTCTTTGCACCAATCCTCCCAAATCTGAGCATCCCTCTTCACGGATCCGATCCCCTCACGAACTCCGGCACCGTATTTCTTTTGTTCTGAATCAATACGGCCAAACCATGTACGCAAACGAGCATCCTCAATAAACAACATCAGATTTTCTTTGCCATGGCCCTCTACCAGCTCTAAAACTTTGCTCATCGCCTGAGTAATTGTTAAAGATTCAACATCGTGTAGTTGTCCGCCATTACCCTGATCAAATGCCACTGCAAAGCCGGTATTCACTCCAGTATCAATTCCAATTAAAACTTTGCTCATTACACTTAACCCTTAAGTAACTGGTCTAATTGATTGGCAATGCCGTTATAAACACGTGATTTATCCAGATCACCCAAAAGGCTTGATGCATGTGCATCCTGTTTATACTTTTGAGCTAGGTTTTCAATGCCCCCTCTCAGATCCACTAAAGAATGTTTTTTGATTCGGCCCAGCCTCTCAAGTTTTCTTAATTCTTGTTCATTAGCTTCTTTGACCATTTCTTGAAAATAATTTTGAGGAGCTAAATCCCTCGTCTTGATTAATTCTGGTGAAATTAGCTTTTCCATTTTGCGGCGCTGTGCTTCAATCCATTTACTGTCCATTATTTGAGCCCTCCGCACTAAACTTCTTCGCTTCCTCAACTACTTTCTCTAATCGAAGCAACTCCTTGTAATCAGTATTGGATAAACCACTTCGGTTATATCGGCCTCGTAATTTTTCACAACGAGTCTTAACTTCTGCAAAACCTCCGTAAGAATTTATTAACTCTTCAACTGCACAGCGTGGGCACTTACTCATGGCTGGCCCCTTTTAAATCAGGCAGCATTTCCAAGCACTCCTCGATGTAATCTGAATTGCCACCCAAATAACCATCAGAGAAATCTTGTCGGCAGAAAAAATCAGAACCTAATTCGACAATCTTTTGACGCTGATCAGCAGGAACTAGAAATAACCACTCTGTTTCACACACGCCATTCCCACGTAATAATTTAAGGTCTAGAAGCTCATAACCTTTTTTGCTTAATACTTTTTGAATAAGTTTAGTGCCCATTATTCTGCTCCGTAGATCGATTCGTAATCATTTATCGCGTGTAACAGAGGTTTATTTTTCTCAAATGCAAAACAATCTCTGTGCGCTTCTTTTCGAGCGCCTTGCAAACCGTCAAGAGAATTAATCAAATCCACTGACTCCACGAGGCGTTTTAGGTCGGGATAAGTAAAACCATTAGCTGTGCGATGCCACATACCATTAATTACAGTGATTTGCATATCATCAGAACAACCAAGCTCATGTAGACGCTTTAATAATTCTCTCGCTCTCTGAATCCCTGCGTCTTTGATAAATTGGATGGCGTTCATTGGCTATTTCCTTTCTCAAAGAAAAACGTCACAGGCTCAGGTTTAATTTCAATTAATCCAAAGCGAAGTAAATGACGTGCATGTGTGCTATCACGCAATAACTGCACATCACGATAATGAGCGAGCATCTTTCTCCAACCTTCCAATGGCATTGAAGACTTGTTTGTATTGCATGGAATGCAAGCAGGGTTTAAGTTTTCTAAGGTGTCGTTTTCCGGTCTGGTCATTTCTCCAGTAACTAACTTACCGTCACCCACATGAATTAAATCTCGTTTCACAGCTTCAATATGATCCGCATGCCATTGATCGCCAAGCAACTCACCACAGTAGGCACAATGTCCACCAAACTTCTGCTTTAGCTCAGCACGTTGTTGTTTAGTTAATTTCACAGGCCACACCCCTTAACTACTGCACCGCCCAAAACCAAACAAAGAAAGAAAAAGACTTTATTAATTGCCTTCGATTCTTCGTAGCCAACTTCATCTTCTAATTTTTCTGAATCCAAAATTTCTATATCTGAGACTAAACAGCAAAAAGGTCGACCATCATCTAAACGACCAAATACCCGGTTATCATCAAACAGATCGACGGTACCATTACCTGCGAAATGAATGTTGTTTTGACCTTTGTCTGGTACATGTGTGAAATCCACTTTGACACGTGTACCCTTCTTTAATTCAGCTGCTTTGACTGCAACACGAATTTGCTCAATGTCAGATTCGCTTTTAACCAGGTCATAATGCTTGTCAAAAAAATTGTCACGTTCGATGTACATACAAGAATCAAATTCCTGAAGAATCTCCTTTAATTTTTGAATGCCGGTAGTTTTATTTAGAGTCATCATGCAGCCGTCTCCTTGGATGAGTTTTTAAAACCCATCTCGATCAAATACGGAATAAATGGTTTTTGCTCCTGAGGATCTACCAACTTTTGAGCCATACGCTTACCAGCATCCATCCATGATTCACCGGTATGGCAAAATGTATCTTTGAAATCAGGATGGTTGACTAAACGGCGTGCGAACGCGAATAGTTGTTTTTCAGATGCGAAAGTAATTGCTTCAGGGACAGAATTTTCAGATTGAACTTGTTGGCCACTTGAGCTTTTGTTTTCAAAAGAACGTGGTGCTGGTGTTTTCATCTTCGCGTATTTAGCACGCGCTTTAAGCATCCACTCTGCAAAAAATCGAACCATATCGTAATCAGAGTGATTGCGACCTTCGTTGAAACCATTGAATGCTTTTAGCTCTCTCTCAAACCAAGAGGCCTTGAAAATCTCATCCGTATCAATTGACGGATTGATAGAACAAATTTCAAACTTCAAATTTTCTAAAACAAACCATGTATTTTTTTTATTTTGATTAGTGTGTTTTGATAGTGTGTTTTGTGTGTTAAACGCTTTAACTAGTAAAGGTAAAACGCTTTTACTAGCAGGGGTTAAACCGTTTAACTGGTAAGGTTTATCTAGGTAGTTAAACGCTTTTACTAGCAAGTTTGAATGTTGAGGAAAATTTAAGCGTGGTTTTTTGCTTTTTCTACCTCTGTTTGATTTTTTTGGAACAAGATTCTGGTAGTTAAACGTTTTAACTAGCTGTCCATTAAATAATCTGAATGCTTGAACCAATACACCGCTTTTACCAGGAAAATTAATTAAGGTCCCAATGTTATAATTATCGGTTAATGAAAATACATTTCCATGCTCAGATTTTTTATGCAGCTTGACTAGACCAACTTTTACAAGCTCATTGGTACATTTAACAACTGTAGGGCGACTTTTCCCTGATAGCTTCTCTAATTGAGATATAGATAGCGCATCCTCCTCTTTATTCCACCCTCGCGTTTTCCGAGTGATGATTAAATAAATCTTCACTGCTGGATCTGAAATTTTATTCATCGCTTCGTCAACGAAAGCATTCGTTACTTGGAATGAATTAGGGACATACTTACTCATGCTGCAACCTCCAGCATTTGTATACGTTTTCTGTTAGAGCGCGTATTTGAAAACTTTAAAACTAGATCTTGGTATTCATTCCATTGAATGTATACGGAATGAATACCCACAAGACTGAAAAAAATTGGTGGAGTCACGCGCCACCATCCCCTTCAATAATTTGGATGAAGCTACCCAAATATCGAATTTTTTTAGCCCTATACAGACTCGAGATAATTACACCCGCGTGATAAAGATTTATGCCGTGTACCCCATGATCATCAACCAGGCCTTGCATAAACTCATCACGTGTTACAGCCGCTTGATTTTCATCATGGTTACGTTTCTTTAAGTTCGCTTTGCGTTCTTTTAATAAACCGGTAAGCGTTTTTAAAGCCGGCTCATGCCAGGATTGGTAGCTTTGCTGGCGCTTCAACTCTAACAATTTGTCTTTATTCGACTGATTTGATACATTAGACATGTGATTTGATCCCTATGATTAATGAACACCTAAAGCTCGATCTCGCACATCGGGCTTTTTATTTGTCTGAAAGAAAGAAAAAATACTTTTGAATACATTCAGGTATTCACTTGAATTCGTTGTATTCTTTGATTTTTTTAGCTCATCAATTGATGATTGGCCTAAATCAACTTCAAGCTTTAATTCAATGGCTTCTCTTATCCACTTAGCTCTAGCGCCACCTGCTAATTCATCTACAAGTTCTTGCACTTCAATTGGCACTCTTGTCGACATTGGAGCTAATAATTTTTTGCTAGTTTTTAAATGCATATTTATGTTTTGCATAAAACCTCCTCTATCTCATCTTGGTAATGTTTTCGCTCATTGTTTTTTGCTGCGACGTCTGTATTCCCAGTTGATATCTGGTCGAAGTTCTTCTGCTTTAACTTCAC
This sequence comes from Acinetobacter sp. UC24323, assembly GCF_024151445.1. Classification (NCBI taxonomy): domain Bacteria; kingdom Pseudomonadati; phylum Pseudomonadota; class Gammaproteobacteria; order Moraxellales; family Moraxellaceae; genus Acinetobacter; species Acinetobacter sp. UC24323. The sequence continues at coordinate 171,562 of NZ_JAHIBY010000002.1, forward strand.
CGTTAGTAAATTCTTCGATTTGTTCGCAACGTTTAGGAGGGATATTTTCTTTATCCCATTTATGTACGGCCCAAGGGGTTAACCCAATACCTCTAGCCAAGGCGGTTGGAGTGCCCCCTGCGATTTTTACTGCTTTGTCAAAAGCTACTTTTGGAGACGACATAGTATGCTGCCATTAAAACTACTTAAAGTAGAAAGTAATATACTACCTAAAATAGAATTGGTGCAACTAAAAATTGATAGTAAAATTCTACCACCAGTAGAAAAGAAGCCTACTTTGATGGAAAATGCCAAATATAAAGACTTTGCCGAGAGACTAACCAGCTTAATGAAGGCAAAAGATTCGCCTATAAGAACCATTAATGATCTAAAAGAAGCTATCGGTGTTTCTTATGAAATGGCTCGTCGATACACAATGGGGACAGCGAAACCAAGAATAGAAAAACTGCAGACACTCGCTGATCTTCTTAATGTTGAGATTAGTTACTTAGATCATGGCACAAAGCTCGATAACAATATTGATCTTTCCAATCGAGAAGGATTTGAAGGCCGAAGAGTACCTGTTATCTCTTGGGTAGCTGCAGGGTCTTTTAGTCCAATTGAAACTGTTCTAAAAGATACTGAAATAGAAGAATATTTACCCCCAAACCGTAGATGTGGAAAGAACGGATATGCCTTAAAAGTTGTTGGTTATTCAATGGCCCCAACTTTTCTACCTGGCGATAGAATTTATGTAAATCCAGATATTCAAACATTTGATTTAAAAACAGATGATCTCGTGATTGTGGCTTGTGCTGGAGACTCTGAGGCTACATTTAAAAAATTAATAATTGAGGGAGAAGGTACAAGTAAATTTCTCGAACCCCTTAATCCTGATTGGCCAGAGAAAATTATTAAATTATCGGAGGACTGTCGACTTGTTGGTAAAGTTGTAGGTCTGTATAGGGATATTTACTAATTTTTTCATAGACTTCTTTGAAACTAATTTTATAACTTTTAAATTTGACCCACTTTTTGTGGGTTTTTTATTATTTAAAAACAAATATTTTCAACTATAAGTAGAATTATTTTACTACTAGATATTGACATAAATTCTACTTAAAGTAGTATTTACCTCATGGATAGCAAAAAGCCCCGAGATCTTGGCGGATAGACGGGGCTCTTCACTTACATGAGGCTCATTATGAAACAAAACACTATTTCTAGTCAAACGACTGCTCGTTTGTTCCAGCATCCTACTGCTGAAGAGCAGCGCCCTTCTCGTTTAGCAACTATTAAAGCCAATGCAATTGACTTTATTAAGTTTATTACCCTTTCGATCGTTCTTTGGGGTGTTATCTCAAACATAGTAGTTTGGATGTTTGGTGGTTAATCATGAAAAAACGCTATACCACCCCTTTCCGCGAATTTATTACTCGCGATGACAATGGTCGTTATCACGTTCGTTTAGGTCCACAAGTTTTCTCTACCAACTTAAAACTTGATGACATTCGTATTGAAGGTGAAAACGGCAGCTCACCTGTAACCGAAGGTCTACTTAAGCAAAAGCCATGGATCCTTCGAAATCTTGAACAAGAAGTTAAAGAACAGCGCAAAAAAGAGCGTGAAGCATTGTTTTCAAAGGACTGCTTTAAGCGTACGCCATACAGCGCAAACCAAAAAATCGCATATAAAAATGCGCGTTATAACGGATAACTGAGGTACTCAAAATGAATGCTGCAATTAATCCAGATGTTTTAGATCAAATTGTTTCTGAAAATGTTCTAGATCTTCCTGGTCATGAACGTGTATTCCATCACCCAACTTTTCTAAAAGTTATTAATGAGCTCGAAGCTCCTAAAAGCCATGATAGCGACTACGGCGGTTATAAGTATCGTTCAGCTGAAGATATTCAAGCTGCTTTAAAACCACTTTTGCTTAAATATAAGTGTACGGTTTTCACACGTGAATTTGAGATTAAAGACGGTTTTAAGGTTTATGCATACATAGTTTTTAAAGATCAAAAGTACATCCGTTGTGATTTACCAGGTGTAGCTGCTTTTGATTTTGTAAAAGACTTAGAAAAAAATAAGAAAATATCAAAGACCCAACAGTTTGCGGCTTATCAAAGTTATGCAAAGAAATATGCTCTTTGTAATTTGCTTTTGATTGACGATTCACAGAACGATCTTGATGCCCTTACTAATCAAAATATTCAGAATGAGCAACAATCAAAGAGCAAGCAGAATTATCAAAATCGCTCAAATACCCGTGTAGTAACTCAGGCAGACTTTGATCGAGCATTGAAACAAATTGAAGAATTGCCTCTAAATACTTCGCTTGAGCAGGCTGAATATATTTTTGATGGTTTACGTAATCAATATCCTGAATTTGATAAGCAGATCTATGAAGCAGGTTGTGCAAAATACAATGCCATCATGCAGCATTTGCAAAGCATTAGTCAGCAGCAACAAGCTACCAATCAACCTAACGGTACTACTCAGCAACAAAAACAACAGGCTCAACAGCAACGTGGCAACCCAGCCCAAGCTCAAAATACACCTAACACACCTAAGCCAGGTTGCATTTCAAATAAGCAACGTGACGAGCTGCAGGCATTCATCAATGAGCGCGGTCTAGACGTTAAGTATGTCTGTGAATTTCTAGGTATCGACACCTTGGCAGAAATTCAAGCCGAAAAAATAGAACTGGCCAAAGCAGAAATTGACAAACTGGCAAAACAGGAAATTAAAGCATGAGCGCATTAATTTTAGATACTGAAACCTCAGATTTCGAGAAGTTTCCCATTGAGATCGCTCATGTACCGGTTAGCTTTCTTGATAGCGGTGAATTGTTTGTTGATAAAGATGCTTGCTTTGATGAGTACTTCTCCTGCCCTCAGCCGATCAGTTTCGGGGCCATGGCTGTACACCACATTCTAGAAACAGATATAGCAGACAAGCCTAGCTATGAAACATTCCGCTTGCCTAAGGATGTTCAATACATCATTGGACACAATGTTGATTATGACCTGAGAGCTATCAAGCTTGCTGACAAGTCCGTAAATGCAAAATCAATTTGCACGTTAGCCTTATCTCGCCTTGTCTGGCCAGATGCAGCACATAATCTTTCAGCACTCATTTACATGCTGTCAAATGGCTCAGTCAAAGCACGTGAATCTATTCGTAATGCTCATAACGCGAAGCAGGATGTTTTGTTAACTGCAGTATTGCTCAAGCAAATTTGCAAAGCTTTAGGCATCAAAGATATGCAATCGCTGTTCTTGTTTTCAGAGCAAGCACGCATCCCAAAAAAAATTACTTTCGGCAAGCATAAAGGTATGGACATTAAAGACTTACCTGCTGATTACGTCACCTGGTTATTAAAGCAAGATGACTTAGATCCATACCTACGTAAGGCATTAATAAAAGGATAAAACCATGAATATTTTAAATAATGTTGAAGCTTTTGCAGCTTTGCAAAGCGGTAAAAATTTACTTTGTCGCCATATTGAGGGCGAATTTGCAGAGCTAAATGAGTTCCCTGCAACAGTGTTTGGAAACCCTGAATATCAGTTCTGCATCGATATTGAAAAAATTGAGCTTGCTGGCTTTAGATTTACAAAGCCTTGCAGTTTGGATGAGTTAAAAGATGATCAAGAAATTTATGTGATCGACTTTTCTTGTTCAAATATCTATTACGGCCAATTTAACCCTAAAAGTGAATATGTTTGCGATTTAATTAAAAATGGAGTTGTACAACGAGATTCAGATAATGCAGTAAAACAGCTCAGAGCATTTCATGAAATATTAGGAGTTAATTTAGGCGTAATTCTTAAACCTGTAGAATTTATTGATACAGGAATTAAAAAGCTAAAAACAGCAGAAACTAAAACAGGTAAAAAGCGAACAAGTAAAAAAGATTCTGCGGTAGATCCACAATTATTGGAAACGGAAAAGGACATTATTCTTGACGGTATTAGCTCCAGCAAAACTGAGTGTGAAATTGATTCACTTTGTTTTGGTCTTGAAAAACATTGCTTCACACCTGACCAGCTAAAAGAAATTGAAGATGCTAAAAATGCGAAGCTAGTTGAATTAGCCGAAATCAAAATTAAGGCTGAAGATGAAAAACATGACTTACTTAATTTAGCTGAATCGGATACTCAATATTCAGAATTATCAGTATTGTGTGAAGCATTTATTAATGAGATTTCTAACTCCAAATGTAAAGCAGATTTAGATTTTATTCGTAGTCGGATTAATTCAAATGGTGCTTTAACTGAAGTTGAAAATGCAGAATTAAAGACGCGCTTAAACATTAAAGCTAAATCATTTGAAAAAATTGATGATGCTGCAGATGCAACAGATGCTTCTCAAAACAAGGGTGTAAATTATGTTGAAGAGGAAGAAAACAAGTACCAGGAAAAGCTTGCTGAATTAAAAGAGCGCGTAGATGAATCAAAGACTGTAACAGAAGTTAATGCTGTAACTAAATACACAAATTCATGGTCAGCTGAGCAGCGTGCACCGTTGTTGCAATATATCCATAAACGCCTCGAGGAGCTTAAAAAAGAGAAGCAAGCTAATGAACCATCATTGCTTGTGAAAATCCAGAATGCCCCTGACTTAGCCACTTTAGATGCATACGAAATTGATATTCACAGTTTAGATCCGCTTGCTCAACCGAAGATGATGCAAGCCGTAACAGCTCGAAAACTTGAACTTGAAAAGCCTAATACCGGCTCTCCTATCTATTTGATCGATGAGGATCTGCCATGAAATTTAGATACTCATCTATGACTAGAACATTAATAGTTATTGGCGATTTCATGAATCATCACTTCGACAATGTAAATGCTTCTGAAATTAATCAGTGCCTCTACAACGTTTTGCTGAAAGAAGGTAGCTGGAGAAAGTGATGCGAACGGTCGTGAAACGCAAAAACCTCTTAGCCTTCAAAATCTGGTTAGCCCATTTGGGCTACCAGGTTCGAGATATGGAAGATGGCCGCGGCTTTAATTTTAGGTTCAAAAAACAATATGGAATGGTCACTAGAGAGTTAGTTGGCAATTCGTTAGCTCAGACTCTTGGTAAAGAGTTTGAAGAACACTTGAAGTCTTAATTTAGTGATGATTTACGGAGAGAAAAAATGTCAAATTTATCCGAATTAAATAAACACCTTTTTGCTCAACTAGATCGATTAAGCAATAAAGAACTTAAGGGTGATGCTCTTAAAGAAGAATGCGCTCGTGCAGGTGCAGTAAATGATATCTGTAAATCTGTAATTGAAAATGCCAATTTACAACTACAAGCAACAAAACTTGTTGCTGAATACAGAGGTATGAAGGACGGAGCTGACAATCTTCCTGAAGCTTTTAAAACAACTCAAAGGACGATTAGTCATGCCTAAAGGTCAAGCTATTAAATATACGCTTGAGCAGTTGGACTTTGTAAAGTCTAACTGCACCCTTGAGCGTAAAGAATTAACCCGGCTTTTTAACGAAAAGTTTGAAACACAACTAACCGTTCAATGTCTTAGTAGCTTATGTAAGCGCAATAAATGGAGAACTGGCCGAACCGGTTGTTTTAAAAAAGGAAGTGTGCCTCCGAATAAGGGTACAAAAGGGTTAACAGGGGCAAACAGGACAAGTTTTAAGAAAGGCCAAAGCGTCTGGAATACAAAACCAATTGGATATGAACGGATAGACAAAAAAGATGGCTATGTTCATATCAAAATTGCTGAACCTAATGTTTTTGCCCTTAAGCACAGACATGAATGGGAAAAACATTATGGTCCTGTTCCTCACAATCACGTAGTTGCATTTAAGAACCAGGATAAAACCGATTGTCGAATCGAAAACCTAATCTTAATGAGTAAATCTGAAATGGTTCGTTATTCACAAAGCTTTCACAAGTTAGCTAATCCTGAAACCAATGAAACTTGTTTAATTATGGCCAAGGTTAAAGCCAAGGCTGCTAAATTGAAAAAAGGAGAGCAATAAAGTGAATGTGATCCTCACTGAAACCGACCTAGATATTGCACTACAGGCTGGTGATAGCTATCACGAGATTCTTGACCATGTCACCTATTTGCTTTTCGAAAAGGCTTTAGTTAAGGCAAGAGGAAGTAAATCAAAGGCTGCAAAAATTTTGAAAATAAATCGCGGAACATTAAATGTGATTTTAAAGAGAGTTGAAGCCAAAAAGGAGGCACGTAATGCGACAAGCAATTAAGATTGAACCAGGTTTAATGGAAAAGCTTGTGGCTGTTGTTGAACGCCTGGCTCAATCTAAAGAAGAGCGACGCGTTGGTCGTGAAGAATTTGCACACATGCTCAATATTGAACCTGAAACGTTAGACGCAAGAGTTCGTGAAGGCAGATACCAAAGGCCATACAAGGATGGACGAAAAAGTTTTTGGTTATTGTCGTATGTGCAATCTGTCGTTACAGATACAAAAGAATCTGGTAAAGTAGCCACCAACTGAGGTGGCTTTATTTTATACAATGACATAGGTACTTTCTCAATCTTGAGTACCAAATTGAGTATCAAAACCGCCCCAAAATAAAATCCTATTATTTATTAGTGAGTTGAATCTAAAATGCTTCTAATGATCGACAATTACGACTCTTTTACCTACAACATCGTTCAATACTTTGGCGAGTTGAATCAGGAAGTAAAAGTAGTTCGCAATGATCAAGTCACATTAGAGGATATTGAACGATGGCAACCAAAATATCTTGTGATTGGTCCTGGCCCTTGCTCTCCAAGCGAGGCAGGTATTTCAATTCCTGCAATTAATCATTTTGCCGGAAAAATTCCTTTGCTTGGGGTGTGTTTAGGCCATCAAAGTATTGGGCAAGCTTTTGGCGGGAAAATTGTAAGAGCCAAAACGGTGATGCATGGACGTTTATCTGATATGTACCATAGCAATAAAGGTATTTTCAGTAATCTTCCTAGCCCTTTCTCAGCAACTCGTTATCATTCATTAGTCATTGATCAAGAAACACTACCTGACTGCCTTGAAGTAACATGCTGGACCAATGAAGCAGATGGCTCAATGGAAGAAATTATGGGCGTTAAACATAAGACACTTCCTGTTGAAGGCGTGCAATTCCATCCGGAATCTATTTTGAGCCAACATGGCCATCAAATCTTTAAAAACTTTTTAGAGATCTACGCATAAGCCAGCCGTAAATAGATTGTTTTAAAAGTAATTTGATAAGAATCCTTAATAAAAAAGCCAACTACGATCAGTTGGCTTTTTTTATGGCTGAATCAATTACAACTTTAACTGCTGCACAATCGATCCATCTTGTTTTGCCACCAAAGATTCGCAGAGTTGAATACGTTCTTTGGTTTGTTTCAATCCTCTTTCTACCCCAACCAACTCTTTAGTTCGTGGTGCAAAAAAGTCATTTAACTGTGCCGCTTGTTGTTGGGTACAAGCTGCCCCACTAAACATTGCAGGGAAACGTCCAGCTGAAGATTTACCTAAACGATCAAACACAGCGTCATGATTTACCTTAAACCAAGACCATAAGCCACCTTGTTCATCTCCATAATTATTGATTGAGTTGACCACGGTACGAACTTCACCAACTTTAACACGCGGGTTTAAAATCAACTGACGGGCTTGTTGGCGCGTTGCTTCTTGATTTGCTGAACCCAAGGCTGTAAGTATTGCAAGACGTTGTGTCGGTTGAGTCACGCGTTGTAACTCTCCAGACAATCGATCAAAAGCTGGTTGACCTTTTTCTTGTACACGTACAGCTAAAATGGTTGGCAATAATTCAGGTGTTACTTGCGCAAAATTAAGCTGCTTTTGAGCAAATAGAGCATCTGACTGTTTTAACAGTTGGGTACGAACTTCAGGAACTTGAATATCTAAAGCAAGAAATCTAACCAACTCACTACGCCATAAACTGTCTTCAGCTGATTCACCTGTTTTGCTGACATAACCCAACTGATTTAATTTAGGTAAATATAAATTGGCCAAAACTTTTCTAAAATGTTCACGTTCAGCTTCTGTTTTCAATACATGGCGATGAATGGTACTTAACTGGGAAAACAGCGCTGTACTAATTTGTCGGCTATTTGAATTGGCAAATTTCTTCGCAGCATCTACGACAGCCAACAAATTAATATCACCGTGGTTAAATGCAGCTGAAATTGCATAGGCATAAGCCAACTGTTCAGTGTTAGAAAGCTTTTCTGTAGCAGCAGTCAGACGAGTAAATTCTTTCTGTGGCAAACTAAATTGGTAGTATCCCGCCGCATCTGCATTTGGTATATACCAACTGCCAAGGCTGGCACCTTTGAGTTCAATTTTGGCTTCTGCTTGGTCTACCAATTCACATTGCACTTTACTACCTGCATTTGGAACTTCATAACGTACACATAATGGTACACCCCACAGGCTTCTTGCATCGCCTTTTGAGCCCACAGGTAAATAACGGCTTTGCTTCACATTTAAAAAGACTTTATTGCCTTCTTGCTGTAGTGAAGTATTGAGTAAAGGTACACCCGGTTGATCAAGGAAACTTTTCATCGCTCTAGTAAAGCGCTCACCTTGTCCAGACTGCTCTGCTAAAGCGCTAATTAAATCATTAGCTGTCGCATTACCATATTGGTGCTTATTAATATAATTACGCACTCCTTGTTTGAATTTTTCTTCGCCTAAATAGCTTTCAAACATATTTAAAACAGCCGCACCTTTTTGATACGTGATGCCATCAAAAGCCGTTTGAATATCGGCATTGCTTAAAATAGGTTGACGAATACGGCGCACACTCACTAAGCTGTCACTTTTCATCGCATCTGCGGTGTCTGTAATACGTTCTAGGTCAGCATTAAATTCGGGATGTAATTTTTGAGTAATTTTACTTTGCATCCATGTGGCAAAAGATTCATTTAGCCACAAATCATCCCACCACGGCATCGTGACGACATCACCGAACCATTGATGCGCCAACTCATGTGCATTGACATTAAATGAATTCTGTACAAAAAAAACTGGCGAGTCCTTATCTAACAACATTAGATAGTCTCTAAAAGTAATTAGCCCCGGGTTTTCCATAGCCCCAGCGGCAAAGTCTGGTGCTGCAAGTAAGTCGAGCTTGTCAAATGGATAACCAAAGGCAAAATAATCTTCTAAAGTTTTTAAAATGGCTGGCGTTTCAGATAAGGCATGCTGCATTTTTTCAGCTTTAGCATCGGGTGCAATACCACGTAACTGGATCGGCTGCTTACGCCATGAAGTTGCTCCAATATCAGGTCCTTTTTGTAATTGCCACGGCCCGACAGCCAATGCAAGTAAATATGTTGGTAGTGGTTTGGTTTGTGCAAAACTGAGTGTTTTCCACCCTGACTTCTCTATTTGCTCAGATGTTTGTTGAGTATTGGCAAAACCTGAATATTTGCTTGGAATCGTCAAACGAATATTAAACGGCGTTTTAAAACGTGGTTCATCAAATGATGGGAATGACTGGCGTGCACTAATTGCTTCCATTTGAGTCATCACATAAGGTTTACCCTCAAACTCGATTTTATAAATACCATCGAGCTGCTGGTCATACGCTGCATTAAAATCTAGAACGAGTTGATACTGTCCTGCGGGCAAGGTTTTGGCAAATTTAATTTTACTCACCCCATCTATTTCAGAGGCTTGCTCATATTTTGCCTTGGTTTTAGCACCCTGTGCCGATGTAATATTCACATCTTTAACCGTCAAAGATTTACCATGAATCCAGATGTGATCTGTGGCTTGAGCCAGCTTTAAATGAATCGTAGTTTTACCGGTATAGCCTTTTTGTGCGGGATCAATCTTGAAATCTAAATCATAAGATTCGGGTATAACCCACTCGGGTAATTTACCAATCGGGATTTGTTCACTGTTATTCGATGCAAAAATTTGAGTTGCCGATAAAGATAATAATGTTGTAAGTAACAATCTTTTTTTAAATGAAGGCTTGACCAGCATAAGGGGTTTTATCCTCTGTAGTTTTAAATAAAAAGATGCAGCAAATGCTGTACCACTTCGCTGCATCCATACATCATTCTTAGAATTTATAGTTAAACTCCAACCAACCTTGACGGCCGAATGGTGAATATGATCCTACCGGATAATACGGCCAACCACCCGTATCATCTCGTTTCACTTTGTCAAACAAGTTATTGATAATGATTGAAGCAGAAGCTCTTGGAGAGATTTGATAAGTACCACTCCAGTTCACCAAATACGTTGGACTTAGGTAAGCAGTCTGGTCGCCGTTTGGAATTTTGCCATAACGATTAACTAATACTGTTGATGCCCAATCACCAAAGCTCCAGCTGAGACTGGTATTAAAACGGTCACGCCAATCCGGAATACTTAAATCTTTTAAATAGTCATCTTTCTCGCCATCTTTTGATTGTTGATATTCATGTTCTAGTACACGGCTATAATTTACCGTCCAGAGAAAGTTACCAAAGCTGTCCGTTTTCCAGCGCCATCTGCTAGTGAAATCAATCCCGCGGGTATGGTCGGATGCAGCATTAATCGGAACGATATTTATATTCTTAATCACATTTGGGTCGACAACTGCATTTGCAGGGTTACGCTCCACACGTGCTAATGCATCAATACAGGCTGCAGAATTAATATCTTGGTTGCCTAAACGACAATCTGCTTCCAAACGTAGAATTTTGTCCGCACTTAAGTTGGTCACAAGATTATCAATTTTGATATCCCAGTAATCGACGCTGATATCAAATTTATTGGTTGGCGACCAAACAAACCCTGCACCATAAGATTTACCCTCTTCAGGTTTCAGCTCTTTGTTTCCGGTTAAAGTGTAGTTCGCCCCAGGTGCGTAATCTTTAAAGCTACATTTATCTAAAGGTTGTCCCGTTTGGCTACAACGTAAATAGTCAGTCGTACTTGCGAAATAACCTTTTTGCTTATTTAAGAACAGATAGTTCATATCTGGTGCACGAAAACTAGTCGCGTAGTTACCGCGCACCAATAAAGTCGGATGTGGTCTAAACTCAAGGCCTGAACCGAAAGTTAGCTTATCAATACTGTTATCTGACAAAGCATAACGGTCATAACGTCCGGACAAGGTTAAATTTAAGGGATTTGCTAAAGGTAAGAATAATTCGGCACCAAGTGCTTGGCGTGTACGAGTACCACTATATTCTCCACTAGAACTCGTATTATAAAACTCACCATTTTCAACTGCCTGATCTGGCTTAATCGAAAAGCCTTGACGCCCAATTTCAGCCACTGCTGCAAGTTTGGCAGTTCCCGCAGGTAACTTAAACACATCACCATTCGCACTTAAGGTTAAACTTTGTGCCCACGATTTATCTTTTTCTTTTGTTGTGCCCGAAATGCTTTCAAATTCACTTGCTGTTAGTGGTCGACTTAAACGATCTAAATGAGGTGAATAAATAGGAATACCATCTGCATCTGTACCAAGTTGCTGACCTAAGAAATATTCATCAACATTCGAACGTAATAAGCCTTGGCGGTTTAGCTGACTAGTATAAATGGAACCATTATAGGCTGCTTCATAACTCCAGCTCGTCTCTCCAATATCGCCTCGAATTCCAAAATTTAAGTTAGAAGAAAGTTCTTTCCATTTTTTATTTATTCGTTCTACCCCACCTAATTCTTCAGGTGCAAAACGGCGATTCCAAATTTCATAATTTCCCGAATCTTGATTTAGGAAATAACCACTCGTTGCAGCTAAAGAAGTCCATATCGGACTACGGGTATTATTTTCAATTTGGTTTGCCCCAATCAAAAAATCTGCAAATAATTGGGTTTTATCATTTAACTCATAATCTAAACCGAGATAACCATTTTGGCTGCGGTTTTGGGTCTGAACCGTCCAATAAGTTGGCCGTGCCAAACCACTGGCACAATTGTCCGCCCCTGCTTGTCCAATATTATTGACTGATCCGTTAAATAAACCATTAAAGGCCTGACACCCACCAATAGAAAGGTATTTACCAGTATCGGCATTTTTACGGCCCACAATCGTGTCTGGTTTTTCTCCCAAACGAGTTCGGCTCTTCATAAAATCCCGATCGGCTGCCCATATCGGTTCACGGCCACTAAGCTCGACCCCATAAACGAGACTAAGCTTGTCTAAAGTTTTACTGCCACTCAGTTGTAAACGTAAGTTTTCACCACCTTCTTTGGTTCCACCTGCCTTAATATTAAATTGTGTGCCGTCTGTTTTCTTTTTCAGAATAATGTTCACCACACCTGCAATTGCATCTGAACCATAAATTGCAGAAGCGCCACCGTTTAATATTTCAATACGGTCAATAATGGCAGTGGGAATATTGGCTAAGTTCACGAAATTGACAGAACCATCGTACGGTACAGGATAGTCTGCAACCCGATGTCCATTAATTAAAGTCAAAGTATGATTGGGTCCTAGACCTCGCAAACCAATGGCATTAGCCGCAGGTGTAAAAGTATTACCATAATCGGCGCCTTGCACAAAACCCGTGTTTTGCGTCAGGTTATTGAGTGCGTCAAATGCATTACTAAAACCTTGTTTTTCAATATCAGCTGCGGTAATGACGGTCACACTGGTCGGGCCATCTTTTTGTGCTTTTGAAATCCGAGAACCTGTCACCGCAACACGAACTACTTTATCTGGTTTAGTTTGGTTTTGTGGTTGCTCAACGGTTTCTTGTGCATAACTTTCTAACGGATGAAACAGTGCAACAAATACAAAAATAAATGAGCGCTTATTTTTTAAAGCCCCTACATATTTCAAGTTATTTAAATACATATTTATTAATAGACAAAATAAAGATCGCCCTACTATATCCACTTTTATTTGGTTGATTTATACACATTTTTTCTAGATATATTGATGTTTAAGATATACCAAATGGTTAATTATTTATCATAAAAACTCACAATAAACTAAAACCTTTTTCAATAAATAAATTCTGTTTATGGCTCAAACCCATACCCTAACTGAGCAAAATTTTTAAAACTCTTATCGAACAGCAAAAATCTTTGGTTATTTTCTGCTAACATAGCTCCCCTAGCTAGTGAATCATGGAACGCAATAGGCCGAACCTCCCACACTCGATCAACTTCACCTAAAAATTTTAATCATTAATGCTGTAAATCATGACTATGAATATCCAACAGGCGCTCAACCACATTACCAAGAACATTCATTTGACTCAGCCTCAAATGGAAGAAATTATGCGCAGCATCATGCAAGGTGAGGCAACCGAAGCACAAATTGGTGCTTTAATGATGGGCCTACGCATGAAAGGTGAAAGCATTGACGAAATGACAGCTGCTGCACGTGTCATGCGTGAATTTGCGATCAAGATCGATGTGAGTGATATCAAACATTTAGTAGATATTGTGGGAACTGGCGGTGATGGACAAAATTTATTTAACGTCTCCACAGCATCTAGCTTTGTGATTGCTGCAGCAGGTGCGACCATTGCAAAACATGGTAACCGTGGCGTTTCAAGTAAATCAGGTTCATCAGACCTACTTGAGCAAGCAGGTATTCATCTTGATTTAGATATGCAACAAACCGAACGCTGCATCCGCGAAATGGGTGTAGGTTTCTTGTTTGCACCAAACCACCACAAAGCCATGAAATATGCGGCTGGCCCACGTCGTGAACTTGGTATTCGAAGTATTTTTAATTTACTCGGCCCACTGACCAATCCAGCTGGTGTAAAACGCTTTGTGATTGGTGTGTTTTCAGATGAACTGTGCCGCCCAATTGCCGAAGTGATGAAACAACTTGGTGCCGAACATGTCATGGTTGTCCATTCAAAAGATGGTCTTGATGAAATCAGTCTTGCAGCTCCGACAACTATTGCTGAGCTTAAAGACGGTGAAATTACGGAATGGACCCTTAATCCTGAAGATGTCGGGATTGAGTCACAAACATTAAATGGTTTGGTTGTCGCAGATGCAACGGCGAGTCTAAAGCTCATTAAAGATGCTTTAAGCAAAAATAAATCTGATATTGGTGAAAAAGCTGCAAACATGATTGCGCTTAATGCAGGCGCAGGCATTTATGTAGCGGGCATTACCAAGACTTATGCTCAGGCTGTTGCATTCGCTCAAGATATTATTTACGGCGGGCAAGCATTAGAGAAAATGAGTGTTTTAGCTGAATTTACTAAAACATTAAAACATTCTCAGGCAAATTAAGGACTTCTCATGATTAATATTCAAAATACCATTTTAGGTAAAATTGTTGACCGTAAACATGAGGAACTTGCTGCACGTTTAACACAACGTAATTTGCAAGACGTTGAAGAATTAGCAAAAGCAGCGACTCCGGTGCGTGGCTTTGCAAAAGCTTTACAACATAAACGTCCGGGCGTGATTGCTGAAATTAAAAAAGCATCTCCATCAAAAGGAATCATTCGCGCAGACTTTAATCCTGCCGAAATTGCTCAGCAATATGAACAAGCTGGAGCAGCATGTTTATCGGTATTGACCGATGTTGATTTCTTTCAGGGTGCAGATGAAAATATTGCGATTGCCCGTAATCATTGTACCCTACCTGCTTTACGTAAAGACTTTTTGGTCGACCCATACAATGTAGTTGAAGCGCGTGCTTTGCATGCTGACTGTATTTTATTAATTGTTGCTTGTTTGTCTGACCAGCAACTCGAAGAAATGTCTAAAACTGCGTTTGAGCATCAACTTGATGTATTGGTTGAAGTTCATGACGAAGAAGAGTTAGAGCGTGCCTTAAAGCTTTCTGAGCAATGTTTATTAGGCGTAAATAACCGTAATTTAAAAACCTTTGATGTAGATTTAAATACTACTATTCGGTTGAAAAAATTACTTCCGGCCTCACGTTTATTGATCACTGAAAGTGGTATTGCGACACCAGATGATGTACGTATGATGCAAGAGCATGATATTCACAGTTTCTTGGTTGGCGAAAGTTTTATGAAACAACCACGTCCAGATCAAGCTTTTACTGCCCTTTTTGGACAACCTCAAACGGTTTAATGAAGATATATGAGTAATAAAGATTCATCGCTTTCTAAAGAGCAACAAAAGTTATTGAAGCAATTTAAAAAGCAAATCTCCAATCCTCATTCAAGCAAAATCGCAAATCAGCCTGAGTCTAAAAAATCTCAGGCTGAGTCTGAAGAATTGGAAGACACACATCTATTTAAGCAGGCTGTTGCAGGCGTTAAACCCATCAACAATAGTAATATTGCCGATGTAAAAACCCCACGTGCCAAAAAAGTTGATGCACAAACTCTGGCGAAACGTGCAGCTGCCGAAGGTGGTCGTGATACCGAACATGCCGAGCTATCAGATACACAAGCTGCTTTAAATCCGGTCGCAAGCCAAGCAACGTTAAGCTATCGCATTGCGACTCTTCAACATAAGGTTTTTGAAGACTTAAAAGCAGGCAAGATGCGTTGGTTTGAAGCTGTAGATTTACACGGCTGTACCATTGAACAAGCGCGTGACGCAGTTTTACAAATCATCCAGATGGCAAAAGATGAAAATCAAAATGTCATTAAAATTGTGCATGGTAAAGGCCCAGAAGCGGTCTTAAAAACCTATGTCAATGGATGGCTACGCCAACATCGTGATGTTTTGGCATTTGTAAGTGCACCTGAAAACCAAGGTGGCACAGGTGCTGTTCTCGTACTGCTTAAACGTGCAGAAAAAAATCCAAAATTTGAACAAAAAAAATGATCCTTTGGGATCATTTTTTTACATCAAATACCTGTAATAATTGAGCAACTACTGCAATGGCAATCATTGCAGGTTGTTTTGATGAAATCCCGTCTATCCCAATCGGGCAAACCAAACGTTGCAAAGTTTCCGAAGTATAACCTCGCACCTGCATACGTTTTTCAAAAATAGCCCTTTTACTTTTTGAACCAATCATCCCAACATAAGCAAATGGTTTTGCCATAGGTTTTAAGGCTGTAAAACACAGTTGCAAATCTAATTGATGATCATGAGTTAAAATTAAAATTGCACCTGAACGGTCAAAATGCTCAATCTCAGCTTCTAAGGTATCAGTAGTTAAACATTGCACCTGTTCCAGTAAATCGGATGGGAAAATATCATCACGCGGATCAATCCATTTCACCCTCACACCAATAGGTAATAAACAACGGACAATTGCTTCACCCACATGCCCCGCGCCACAAATCAGCACTTGCATGGTATTTGGTTGAATCTGCTGGCCAAATTGCCATTCTTCACTGCTGCCAGAATGAAACTCGAAACTTGGTTGTTGTTCCATCTCTATAGTCTGCCAAGTGGATGCATATTGATGTGAGACGTTACGCCATATATGCTTGCCAGCTCGCCATGCTTGCAAACTCCCAGATAAATCCGACGCAATTTCAGCGGGTAATATTTTTTCAAACAATAACCACATTACTCCGCCACAACACTGCCCAAGCCGAGCACTGAGGTTAAAGCGTTCAATACGCCTCACACAAGTTTCCGATTCTTTTAACATTGCTTTAGCAATATCAATCGCCTGAAACTCTAAATGCCCACCACCGATCGTATCTGACTGCTGCCATTGCTGTTGCAAATTAAATCGCAACAACATCGTTGCACCAACCTCTCGTGGCGTAGAACCATCAGCACGGACCACTGTGACCAATACCATAGGCAGAGCATCGACTTGCCACGCTACAAAATCAGTCCACCATTGTAAATGTTGCATAATCTTCTACATTTTAGCCCGTGGGCGAGCAGCCAAAGCTTGTCCCCGTCCAATAGCAATTGCACGTAAAATTTCCTCGGCAGTTGCCGGAGCATTGAGTAGGAGCGGTGCATTTTCTGGAATAGCTGCCTGTACTGCCTGACGAATTGCAGAGAAAACCGATAATGCCAACATAAATGGCGGTTCACCTACCGCTTTAGAGCGATAGATAGTGTCTGCCTGGTTTTGATTATTAAACAGTTTGACATTAAAAATATGAGGAATGTCCACACTGGTCGGGATTTTGTAAGTTGAAGGTGCATGGGTAAACAAACGGCCTGCGTGTGGCCCCTGCGGCTGCCAATATAACTCTTCTGTCGTGAGCCACCCCATCCCTTGCACAAACCCGCCTTCAATTTGTCCAATATCAATTGCAGGGTTAATTGACCGCCCGGCGTCATGCAAAATGTCGGCACGTAATACTTTCATTTCCCCAGTTAAGGTATCTATTGCGACCTCACTAACCGCTGCACCATAGGCATAATAGAAAAATGGACGCCCCAAATGGTTGACCTGATCATAGTGAATTTCTGGCGTTTTATAAAAACCACTGTCCCATAGTTGTACACGTGCCATATATGCCCGCTGAACCAAGTCAGGAAATGTCCATGAATAGCCATTGGCTGTTGAAACCATACTATCTTCAAACTGGACTTGGTCAGCTTCACTTTGACTTATTTCGGCTGCAAGTTTAGCCAGACGCTCACGAATTTTAATACAGGCATTTTGAACAGCTTTACCGTTTAGATCTGCGCCACTCGATGCTGCAGTTGCCGAAGTATTTGGTACACGAGAAGTATCGGTTGCAATTAAACGAATACTATCAATTGGTAAACCCAACTCATGTGCAGCAATCTGACGTACTTTGGTATATAGCCCCTGTCCCATTTCTGTACCACCGTGCGTAATCGCAACAGTGCCATCCATATACACGTAGACCAGTGCACCCGCCTGATTGTAATGCACAGCGTTAAATGAAATACCAAACATTAATGGGGTTAACGCAATACCACGCTTAATGATGTCATTGTTCTGATTAAAGGCATGAATAGTCTGTCTACGCTTCGCGTAATCACTACTTTGCAATAGTTCGGCTACCAATTTTGGCGCAACATTATCACGGACTTCTGCCCCATAGTGCATACGGTCACGTCCGGTACCAGGCTGCTCAGCAAAGAAATTGCGCTGACGAATTTCAACCGGATCGCAACCTAAATAACGAGCAATGTCATCAATAATATTTTCAATGACAAACATACCTTGCGGTCCACCAAAACCACGATATGCCGTATTGGAAACAGTATTGGTTTTACAACGTAAGTTACATAGCTCAACTGCATTTAGATAATAGGCATTGCCAATATGGCAAATCGCACGTTCATTCACTGGCCCAGAAAGATCAGCCGAAAAACCGCAGTTTGAGGCCAGTTGTACCTTTAAGCCTTGCAAAATACCAGTGTCATCAAATGCCACAGACCACTCATAAGCAAAACCATGACGTTTGCCTGTAGCACTCATGTCATCATCACGATCTAAGCGTAATTTACACGGACGGCCTGTTTTTTGTGCTGCCAAAGATGCAATGCATGCCCACTGTGCCGACTGCGACTCTTTACCACCAAAACCACCGCCCATACGGCGGCTTTCCACACTGACCTGATGCATATTCATGCCTAGTGCATGACAAATCAGTAACTGCATTTCGGTTGGATGTTGTGTCGAGCAATAGACTTTTAAACTCTGATTTTCTTGTGGAATCGCATAGGAAATTTGCCCTTCAAGATAAAAATGCTCTTGCCCACCCAGCTCAATAGCACCTGAAAGTTGATGAGCTGCATTTTGAAATGCTTGCTCAACTTCACCATGGCTAAATTCAACAGGTGGTAACACCCACGATTCTTTTTTAATTGCATCTTGAATCGTTAAAATCGGAGTTTCGGGCACATACTCAATTTTTGCTAAGCGAACTGCCTGACGGGCTTGCTGATAACTCTCGGCAACAACGACAAACAAGGCTTGTCCATAAAACTCAACCTGCTCTTCAGCAAAAATTGGGTCATCTTTAACAATCGGACCCCAATTATTTTCAACCTCAATATCCTTTGCCGAAAAAACTGCATGGACACCTTCAGCCTGACGTACTGCATCCAAATCAAACTTACTGATTTTGCCTTTGGCACAACTTGAAAATCCAACTGCCAAATGCATGGTATTTTCAAGCTCGGGTAAATCATCAATATAAGTTGCCTGCCCGGTCACATGTAAATGTGCACTTTCGTGTGGAATCGAGTCGCCTGCTTTAGCTGATTTTTTAGAAATATTTAAGTCAATGGTTTGATTCATTTTAGATCTCCACCATAGCAATCAAGTCATTCACACGAGTGATCGTTTGAGACAGGATTTTTTCTACATAAAAACGCTGTAAACAGTTTTTCGCGACGTGTAAACGATATGCCGAGCTAGCACGTCCATCATCTAAAGGCTGATAGTCTTGCGACAATGCCTGCTGCGCCTGAACGATCAATTCTGCTGTAATTTGCTGGCCTTCTAATATGGCTTCTGCATATTTTGCACGTTTGGGAATAGCTGCCATGCCACCAAAAGCAATTCTTACATTGTGAGCAATATAATGAGGATCTAACTCGCAAGAAATGGCTGCACATACCGCAGAAATATCTTGCTCAAAACGTTTGGCAATTTTATAGCTGGCAAATTTAAAACGTGTCTGCCCTTCGCGAAGCGGAATAATAATCGCCTCAACAAACTCACCAAGTTGTAATGCTGTTTTTTGATAGTCTAAATAAAAGTCTTCCAAAGCAATTTCACGAGTCTGCTCACCTACACGCAAAATCAATCGTGTACCTAGCGTAATTAATGCCGGCATTGAATCACCAATAGGCGAACCATTAGCAATATTTCCACCTAGTGTTCCTGCATTTTTAATCGGCATGGAAGCAAAACGGCGCTGTAATTCTTGAAAGTCGGGATAAAAATCTGAAATTTTAATGAGTGCATCACTCAAACTTACATTTGCTCCAATCGTTAAAGCATGGTCTGTGACTACAATCTTTTTCAGCTCTTCAACTTGACCTATATAAAGCATATCGCCCAAATCACGGCCCTGCTTTGTGACCCACAAACCTACATCTGTGCTACCTGCAACAATACGTGCTTGCGGCAACTGTAAACGTAAAGTAGCAAAATCCTGCAAAGTCTTGGGTGCAAAAAATTGCTGCTTTTGATCATTCAAATGCAATGCAGGTAATGCTTTGATCTCTTTTAATACATCAATTACTTTTTGACGTTCTAATACCACACGTGGATAGTCATAAGCTTTTTGTGCTGCATCTAAAATAGGGCGATAGCCTGTACAGCGACATAAGTTTCCAGAAAGATAATCACTGATTTTATCTTTGCTTGGAGACTGTTGTTCATTTTCATACATTGACCACAACGACATGATAAAACCGGGTGTACAAAAACCGCATTGTGAACCATGCATATCGACCATCGCCTGTTGTACCGGATGAAGTGTGCCATCTGGTACTGGCAATAAGCTATGAAGGTCTTCTACTGTAAATAGGGCCTTACCATCTAAAGTTGGTAAAAACTGAATACACGTATTCACACTACGTAATTGCAGGTTGTCATTGACCAACTCACCAATCACTACTGTACATGCACCACAATCGCCCTCAGCACATCCCTCTTTTGTACCAGTCTGCCTAGTCTTACCAGTTTGAGTATATTCTCGCAGAAATTGTAAAACCGTCATTGTAGGTACTGCATTTTCTACTTGCTGCTGACCACCACGGAAAAAGAAGGTGATTGGACGTTCTAACATGTTTTATCCTTATGCTTTATAATAATGCTTCTGTGCAAATATGATGCCATTAGGCGATCATTTAGAACTTATCAATATTAAGCGCACATTTCATGTCCAAACACTTGACTATTAACGTTAAAAAACATGAAATTTATTCATCTTTTATTAAGCGTACGGAAAAACCAAAATAAATATAGTGCGAGGATTTATGAACATCAGGTCATGTTTCTGATACAATGCCGAGCTTGTCTAATAGAGTAAATTTATACGTCTTATGTCAATGCAGCAATCGTACGCAAATATTCTGACTGCCGTCGGTGAAGACCTTAATCGTCCCGGCCTTAAAGATACGCCTGTGCGTGCGGCTAAAGCTTTTTCATATTTAACTTCTGGCTATAGTAAAACTTTAGAAGAAGTCACCAATAATGCTGTTTTCCCATCAGATAACCATGAAATGGTATTGGTGAAGAATATTGAATTTTATTCGCTCTGCGAACATCATCTTCTCCCATTCTATGGCCGTGTTCATGTTGCCTATTTACCAGAAGGCAAAGTTCTTGGCTTATCTAAATTTGCACGTATTACCGAGATGTTTGCTCGTCGTTTGCAAATTCAGGAAAACCTTACTCAGCAAATCGCTGAAGCTGTTGCAGAAGTGACTGGTGCTCGTGGCGTTGCTGTAGTCATCGATTCAGCACATATGTGTATGATGATGCGTGGTGTAGGTAAACAAGAATCTACCACCCGTACAGTTTCATTTGTCGGAGATTTTAAAACCGATAAAGAAGCACGCCGTGAATTCTTAAGTGCAGTACCAGAAAGCTACTAATATAGTTTTTACTGTCTAAATAAGAGCCCGACAATGTTGGGCTTTTTTTATAGCTGAACGCGATAAACTTCGATCCAATTCTATAAAACATAACAATTAAATTAGGTGATTTTTGTTATAAAAGTAGGCATCTTTCTTTTTAAATAATTTATGAGCTAATCATGCGATTTAAAAAAATTTCTTGTCTACTTTTATCCCCGCTTTTTATTTTTAGTACCTCAATTTATGCGGGCAATACACCAAAAGACCAAGAAATTAAAAAACTGGTAGATCAAAACTTTAAACCGTTATTAGAAAAATATGATGTGCCAGGTATGGCTGTGGGTGTTATTCAAAATAATAAAAAGTATGAAATGTATTATGGTCTTCAATCTGTTCAAGATAAAAAAGCCGTAAATAGCAGTACTATTTTTGAGCTAGGTTCTGTCAGTAAATTATTTACCGCGACAGCAGGTGGATATGCAAAAAATAAAGGAAAAATCTCTTTTGACGATAAGCCTGGTAAGTATTGGAAAGAACTAAAAAATACACCGATTGACCAAGTTAACTTACTTCAACTCGCGACGTATACAAGTGGTAACCTTGCCTTGCAATTTCCAGATGAAGTAAAAACAGATCAGCAAGTTTTAACTTTTTTCAAAGACTGGAAACCTAAAAACTCAATCGGTGAATATCGACAATATTCAAACCCAAGCATTGGTTTATTTGGAAAAGTTGTAGCTTTGTCTATGAATAAATCTTTCGACCAAGTCTTAGAAAAAACTATTTTTCCAGAGCTTGGCTTAAAATATAGTTATGTAAATGTGCCTAAAACTCAGATACAAAACTATGCTTTTGGCTATAACCAAGAAAATCAGCCGATTCGAGTTAATCCTGGTCCACTCGATGCCCCAGCATATGGCGTCAAATCAACACTACCCGACATGCTTAAGTTTATTCATGCCAACCTTAACCCACAGAAATATCCGGCTGATATTCAACGGGCAATTAATGAAACACATCAAGGGTTCTATCAAGTAAATACCATGTATCAAGCGCTTGGTTGGGAAGAGTTTTCTTATCCGGCAACGTTACAAACTTTATTAGACAGTAATTCAGAACAGATTGTGATGAAACCTAATAAAGTGACTGCTATTTCAAAAGAACCTTCAGTTAAGATGTACCATAAAACTGGCTCAACTAACGGTTTCGGAACGTATGTGGTCTTTATTCCTAAAGAAAATATTGGCTTAGTCATGTTAACCAATAAACGTATTCCAAATGAAGAGCGCATTAAGGCAGCTTATGCTGTGCTGAATGCAATAAAGAAATAATTTTTCCCTAAAATAAAAAGAGAGAAATAGTCATCATCTATTTCTCTCTTTTTTATAGGTATATGGTTTAAAAGAACCAAACATATCCTAAGCTTGATTTCATCCAGTCCAGATGATTTTGTTTTTCATAATCCCAATTAAAGCGAATGGCATTATTACTATTAATGGCATATTGCCACTGTGTATTTAGCCGTAAGTTCCATTGGTTTTGGTCTTCCCAATATGGCAGCTCAACTTGTACCACAGTGTTAAATTTTTCAAACCACTGATTCATACATCCTAATGTCGGCCCTACTCCCACACGCCAGCCTTTATCCAAATTTGAACCCGCTTGGACATAAGTTTGTACCTGCCCATAGCAAATATGTTTGCGCTCATAATCTGCAAGACTGTAACCAACCTGAGCATTAAAACTCGCTACGCCATGTTGCTTTTCATCACTATAAACGCCGTCATGAACCGCTTCCTGACGCCAGCCTAAGTTAAATCCCCAAGTCAGCGGAGTTTTAAATGGTTGAATCGGGTTATAAGAGTTCACTTCTAACAGATCAAGACGTTCTAGTTTTAAATGGTCATCTCGCCACTGTGCATTACCATTTAAAAATAATAATTGAGTACCGGCACGGTATCCACCCTGTGGATCTATTAAGTCATGATAAGCCTGCCTATGACCTATCTCGATAAACTTGTCACCTTGCACCTCGCCCAGTTTTAGCGAAACATTACGTGCATTATGGCCTTGAGTCGGCTCGGTTGATGGTCTTTTAGGTTCTTGGCGCTGTTTGTCTAAATCAATCTGACTTCGTAGTGCTAAAAGCTGTCTAAGCTGTGGCTGAGCAAAGCTTTCTTCAACTTTGCGACCAATAAACTGTAGATATAAATCATCATAAGCCATCTCAAGAATTTTGGCCTGATCTGATGGGCTAAATGATTTAAGTGTTTCCGAAGACTCTTTAATTGGCTTCATTGCTACTTGATGAGCAACTTTAGCTAAAGATGCGCCATGCTGGTGAGCTTGGGCCAATAATTGAGTTTCTAAAGCAGGTCGATACACAGGAGCTTTGGTGAGTCCCTGTTGTTGCATCGCTTTAATGGTTTCCATTGGAATAGAAGCGTAGTTAAACTTTTCTTGTAGATGAGATTCAGGTTTAACTAAATCGACTAAGCCCAATAACCGATATGCACAGTTATCACTCACAAAGTAATAAGGGAAGCTTACATGTTGCATTTCCCAAATATGACTCACCAAAAACCGCGTTTCTTCTGGAGATAGATTTAACTCATATTCCCACAAATCACGGCTCTCAAAATCACCATATTCTTTTACCTTACGATAGTAAGGCATAAGTGAGTATTCACCCGGATACTGCCCTGTTAAGCCTTTCCATGCATATGACCAGTTGTCATTGCCTGCCACAGTTGCTGCATAGTTTACGGCATAAGAAACGAGATTTAACTGCTGTTGATCTTTAGGATCTAGACGCAATAAGGTATGCCCAAACATTGAGCTTGGATTACCCATAAAATCTGTGGCGTAAATTAGGGTCGCTTTGTAAGGCTTAATCTGCCCAATCCAGTTTTCAAATTCTGAACATTTTACTTGCGGCAATTCATTTTCTTGAATGCCTAATTGCTGTATAAGCCACTGACTGCGTGCCGGAAATTTACAGCGAATCGACTGGTTATCTTGCGTAGGTATAAATAATGCCGAGATGTCTGCTTTCAGTTCTTCTTTTAAATTATTTCTTCCATTTTTTGATAGAAAATAGCCAGCATAAGTGACCTCACTTTTCTGGTTTTTATTGGCATACATGAGCCTTTGCCATGTAATGTCTTGGTCTAATTTTTTTTGTTCTGCAATGGACCAGTAGTTTTGAATAGATAGATTTGTTTCTGCTGAATACGCAATATTCACTGCCAAAGAGGCAAAAATTAAAACAACCGATTTCATTAAGCTCATCAATTTTAATCATTAAATATAAGAAAAACCCTGCCAAATGACAGGGTTTTCAATTTCAAACTTATACGTAAGCTTTTAAAACTTCGTCTTTAGCCATTACGTTTTGTAATGATGCTAATACTTGAAGTGTGTTTTGGTTGTTTGTTGAATAGATTTCACCAAAGTTTGCTTTTGAAACTTTGAAGAAACGGTCTTTATCTTGTGGTTTGATTTGCATTAACTCAGCAAGTACATTCAGGCTTTCACCTTGGCCTACAGCCATGTCACGCGCTAAAGCTTCTGCATTTTCATTTGTGAAAGTAACCACTTGAGCAGTTACTGTTCCACCTTGACGGCAACCTAAAGTACCGAAAGTAATACCTAATAATTGGTTAGTAAAAATACCGTTTGTTGTTGCAGCAAGAATTTTAGGCACCACTCCTTTTTGGCCAGCCCATACTTGCGTACCCACACCACAACCTACATCGTTATCAGCCATAGCAACACTTGAACCAGCTGCTAACAAAGCAGCTAAAGCTAATTTTTTTAACATAGATGTATATCTCCAAAATCATTATTGATTGTTTCTTATGTATTGTTATGTGTAATTCTTATTACACGATATTAAAGATAGCGATAAGCCAATCATTTAGCAATTAAAAAATAAATAATATGATAAAAAGTGTAAAAGAAAAATTTATCTTAAATTCCAATTACCTTGATTATCTCGATGACCTAATATTTTAAGTACTAACACTAAACTCAAAAGTAATAATAAATACCATGATCCAAGCTTACCCCACCCCACCATATGCCAAGCCTCTACCTGACTTGGATAGAGCCAGATTTTATAAAAAGTACTAATATTTTCAGCAATCCAGATCAGAAAAGCGAGTGTTAACAATACAGGTAGCATCGGTGTTTTAAATTTATGCTCATTTAATTGGAAATAAAGTTTTGTTTTCCAAAAAATAAAAACACTGATGGCAAATAAAATATAGCGAATATCGGGTACAAAAAATTTACTCATAAAGTTTATATATGAGAAAAATGCCAGTAAAAGCATACTTCCAAAACTCGGAAGTTTTTCAAATGAAACTTGTAGTAGACGTATTGAGCGTGCAAAAAAACTACCTACGGCAGAGTACATAAAGCCTGCAAATAAAGGCACAGTCAAAATTTTAAATACCGCAGGCTGCGGATATTGCCATGAAGCAATCGCAGGATGAGTCAAGAATATTTCCATGACCATCGCCATGACATGAAATAAAGCAATAACTTTGGCTTCTGCCCATGATTCAAGTTTTAAATATAAGAGACATATCTGAATAATCAGTGCATATATGAGTAAATAATCATAACGATAAAAACCCATATATTCATGGCTTCCCATCGACGCAGTTAGGGCAAAAGCAATGAGAAGCAAAATACCAAACAAGGCTGCCGAAACAGCCTTGCCAATAAATTGAAGAGGTAAAAACAGATATTGCACAAAAAACTATCCTAGATATTTAGCACTATATTCATGTACCGTATCTACAAAGATTTTTGGCTGCGCCGGATCTACCCATTGGGTAATACCGTGCCCTAAGTTAGCAACATAACCGGTCTTCTCACCGTTTGCGTAAGCATCGTCTAACATTGCCTTTACAGCTTTTTCAATTGAAGCCGCCGAACCATATAAAACAGCCGGGTCAAGGTTCCCTTGTAGGGCAACACGACCTGCTACCGTGGTTCGAGCCGTATTTAATGGTGTCGTCCAGTCCAGACCTAATGCATCGGCACCTGTCGTGATCATTGGTTCTAACCATTGACCACCACCTTTAGTGAACACAATCACTGGAATACAGCGTCCATCTTTTTCACGTTGTAAGCCCGCGATAATCTTCTTCATATAGTTAAGAGAGAACTCTACATATTCACGGTGTGCTAAAGCCCCACCCCAACTATCAAAGATTTGAATTGCCTGAGCCCCTGCATCAATTTGCGCATTTAAGTAGTCAATGACTGAATCTGCTAAATGGTCGAGCAACGCATGCAAAACTTCCGGCTGCGCATACATCATTTGCTTGGTAAAACGGAACTCTTTGCTTGAACCGCCTTCAACCATATAAGTCGCCAGTGTCCAAGGACTACCCGAAAAACCAATCAGTGGAACTTGTCCACCTAAAGCAGAACGAATCGTACTTACTGCGTTCATGACATAATCAAGATCGGCTTTAGCATTAAGCTTAGGTAAGTTAGCCACATCTTGTTCAGTACGTACCGTTTTATGAAACTTCGGACCTTCTCCAGTTTCAAAATATAGTCCAAGCCCTAATGCGTCTGGAATAGTTAAAATATCTGAAAATAAAATTGCTGCGTCTAAATCGTAGCGACGCAAAGGCTGTAAAGTCACTTCACAAGCAAACTCTGTATTTTTGCATAAAGATAGAAAGTCACCAGCTTTTGAGCGTGTTTCCCGATATTCAGGCAAATAACGTCCTGCTTGGCGCATCATCCATATTGGAGTGGTATCTACAGGCTCACGTAATAAAGCACGTAAGAAACGATCATTTTTAAGTGTCGTCATTGCCGATCTCTATCTTTTTCATGTGGCAGCATCATAACAAAAGGTGAGTGTTTTTATAATTTCAATTTCACACAAAAAACTTGCCAATCTACTAAAAAATGCATATTTACACAAAAGTCTACTGCAAGAAGAAACGTTTTCTGCAATACTTGCAACATGTTACATCGGGTTTATTTATATCCCTTCGAGTCTCAAATAAGCCAATATTAAATTCATAAGAATGAATGATTGGTGAGTTTATGGCCTAAAGGATCTGATTTTCCCTATTGCTTATATGAAAATTCTTAAGGTTGAATTACATGTTTGTTCGCTCATTACTCGCTATGAGTTTAAGTTGTATTATTGCTAATGTTGCTTTGGCTGCGTCAACAACTGAGCAACCACTGAATCCTAATAAAGTATCTGCTCCTGTAGAAGATCCGATTGATCCGCTTGCTGTAGATGCTGCTTCAACTGTTAAAGCTCAAACTCAAGCTCAAGCCCAGACACAGATTACAGCTCAAGAACAAAATGACTTAAATCGAGCGTCTACAACATTACAAAATTTACAAAAAGCTGAAGATCCAAATGCCGATTCAGGTATTGCTGCTTCAGAACCAACAGCGCCAGCTAAAACAACAACAGCATCTAAGACTGCTACTTCTGCTCCAGCCGTTTCATGGACATTAGATGGCTTAAACAATGCTGAGTGGTACGAAAATATTGGTAAAGGTCAATTACCAGTTTATGCACGTGCCCATGTCATGCTAAACAATGCGCATGCTTCACCGGGTGCAATTGATGGCATGAGCGGTAAAAACACATTAAAAGCAATTGCATCTTTCCAGCAAATGAATGGTTTATCTCCTACTGGCGAGTTAACTAAAGAAACTTGGGATGCGCTTGTTGCTAAACAAAACAAACCAGCATTTATTGAATACACTATTACCGATGCCGATTTAAAAGGTCCTTACGCACAATCAATTCCTTCTGACTATGCTTTACAAGCAAAAATGAAAGGTTTGTACTACACACGCGTAAGTGAAATGTTGGGCGAGAAGTTTCATATTGATGAAGCCTTCTTAAAGAAAATTAACCCGACTGCGACATTCAAAAAAGTTGGTGAAAAAATCATTGTTCCAAATGTACGCAATGACTTACCAGAAGATATTCACTTGATTATTGCGCATAAAGGTGCGAAACAGTTGTATCTGTTTAACAGCCGTAATCAAATGATTGCGTCATTTCCTGCAACAATTGGCAGTACTGATACGCCTTCTCCGACCGGTACTTACAAGGTAGTTGGTGTGGCTCGTAATCCTTGGTATAGCTACTCACCTTCTAACTTCGTACAAGGTAAAAACTTAAAACCGCTTTCTTTACCACCTGGCCCAAATGCTCCTGTAGGTAATATCTGGATTGGTTTAAGCAAAAAATCATTTGGTATTCACGGTACACCAAACCCGTCTTTAATTTCTAAAACTGCATCACACGGTTGTATCCGTTTAACGAACTGGGATGCTAATGATTTAGGTAATAAAGTACGTTCAGGCGTAACTGTTAAATTCTTAGAATAATCCTCTTAATTAAAAGAGCCTGCTTTATGCAGGCTTTTTTATTAAATTTTTTATCATAGCCCCGTGGAATATGTAGTTATTGTTTTGACTATAAAAATAAAACCAACCTAGATTTTGCTAATTACACAGCAACTTTTGTATTTAGAATATTTAACATGGTTTGCATTTTAGCTTCTGTTTCTAGCCATTCAGCTTCAGCATCTGACCCTTCAACAATCCCCGCACCAGCATATAAGCGCATTTTATTTTCACTGAGTAGACCACATCGAATTGTCACTACCCACTCACCATTACCCTCCGCATCCATCCAGCCGACTAACCCCGTGTAATAATGTCGGTCATAACCTTCATGATCTAAAATAAACTGCTTAGCAACATGAGTTGGTGAGCCACAAACTGCTGGTGTTGGATGTAATTCTAATGCAAGGTTTAAAGCATTCGGAGCCTGTTGTTTAAGCACACCTTGGAATTCTGATGATAAATGCAACATCGTTGAAGTTTCTAAAATATCTGGAAATTCAGAAACCTTAAGCTCTACACAATGAGTGGCTAAATTTCTAATAATATTTTCAACCACAATTCGATGTTCATGTTGGTCTTTCTCAGAATGATTTAATTCTTGTTGGCTGACGAAATTTTTTTCAGAAATTTGAGATTTAGGACGAGAGCCAGCCAAAGGATTACTGGTTACAATACGCCCTTGTTTTGATAAAAGCAGTTCAGGACTTGCGCCTAGAATATAATTATTATGTTCGACTGGAATCACAAAATTATAAGCATTTGGATTTTGCTTTAATAAAGCAGCCAATAAATTTTCTGGCTCTTGATGACGGTTAAACTCATATTCAACAGCCTGAGAGAGAACAACTTTTTCTACCTTCTTTTTCTCAAAAGCATCTAAAGCTAGCTGTACTGTACCTTCAAATTTTTGTCGTTGAATGAGTAATGATTTATTAATTATTTCAATGTTATTACGATTTTTTAATGAATTAATCGTAGAAGATGCTTGTGTTATTTTTTTATGATCAGCATAAAAATTTAAGCTACTTTTCTTTGTAATATCAAAAGGTATAGCACCAATTAAAACTGGATTTTGATGACCTTGCTTTTTAATTTCTTCAAAGCATTTTGCAATCTCTTCATTCAATAGTGCGGTATTTGCTGCAGGTGTATTTAATGTTTTAACGAATTCGTTGACCTCGAGATAATAATTCTTCGTAGAAAAACATGAAAATTTCTTTTGACCGATATGATCTAAATTTTGCTCTACTGATATTTGAGTCTGCATCATCTGTATATCACCTCTCACATTGATTTTTTTCAAGCAAATTCTGTAGTACTTCTTTTTAAATATAAGGATATAAAAATACTGAAACACACATTAATGCAAATGATTATTATTATCAATAAAAAATTTAGTTTTCAATGCAAGAAATTGTAATTATCTCGTTATTTGTATGAAAAAAATAAACTTTAACCTCTAGAGTTATCTCGATTAAACTTTCTTGTCTAAGGTAAAAATAAAGAAACGCGCCATCTAGCGCTTTAAATTTTATATTCTTAAAATCAATAATTTGCTTATATTTTAAATAAAATGCCTTAATGATACTTTCTTTAGCGGAGAATATTATCAAATATAAATATGCTTGATCTTTTAGTAGCTTTTCAATTTCTGCTTGCTCGTTTTTATTGAGAAAAACATCATAAAATTCATCTTTCTTTTGAAAAAAAATATAATGTTTTTGAGACTCTATATCGATTCCAAATATTTTTTCTTTAGGTGTGTTATTTCTAGCATATGCGATGGCATAACATGATTTTTTTGATCCAACATGGCTAATCCCCCCCATCACCCCTTCGGGCCATAGGGGTTCCCCATGTCTACCTTGATAGACAATAGAATCTTGTAAGTTAAAGCTTTGTAATGCATATTTTGCTGCTAAGCGCCCCGTCAAGAACTCTAATTGACGAATGAAGCGTGAGCTTTTTATATTCGGTGGAAGAAATATATTCAGCTCCTGATAGATATGATCAAGCTGAGGTATTTCTTTGATTTGGCTGAGCTGGACCTTATGTATATCTATCCCGAAAGCTGTTAGCTTTTCATATTGAATATTTATTTCATCCAGACATGAATTAGCCCCTCTACTTAGCTGCTTCTTCGTATTCATAGCATGGACTTTATTCAATATTCACGGTCAATGTTTCAACGATGGCAGCAATATTTTCAAGCATCTTTACTCGAGTCTCGGGATTGAGAAAGTAGAAATGGTCCCCTTCAAACTCAATGCTTCCTAACCAATTTTCTGTGTGTTGTTGCCATGCATCCATCATTCTTTTGTTAGGAATATCAGGGTCCTGTTTGCCATAAAATGCAACGATCGGAACCTCAGTCTTATGAATCTTCTCGCTAAGTAATTGATCACTAAGATAGAAGTCGTTACGAATGATTTTGAGAAAGAATGTGAGTGCTTCCTGATTATTTAAAATTTCGTCAGGAAAATTATTGTATCGCTTTAATTCATCAATAATTTTTTCATCAGTTAGCTCATGCTTGTACCGCATATGTTGAATATAGTGGTGCTCAGGTCGGCTACTTATAACAATTAATCTTAACTGATCAATTATGGGTTTTTCATTCAAATAATTGAGTACTTTCCAAATCAAGCCACCTCCTACACTATGTCCAAATAAAATAAATGGTGTGTCTGAGTAAGCTTGTATTTTATTGGCAATTTGCATAGCCAATAGATCAGGATCATCAATCAATGGTTCATTTATTTTTATACCATGACCCGAATATTCAATAGGAATAATACGAATATTGTCAGAGATCTGCTTTTTCCATGGATGATAAATACTCACGCTACTCCCCGCAGGCGGTAAACAGAACATATTATATTGATGTTTATTCACTTAAGAATTCTCCAAATATTAAGCATTTTTCTTTCATAAAAAATGCTTAAATCAGGTTTCTGCTCTATTTTTTAAACAGAAATTGAAGCTAAATTGATAGTTTGAGTCGGTTGCCAAATGGCTGAATCACGATGCGTCACAAAAATAACCGTAGAAGAAAGAGCACGTATCGTTGTAACAATTTCCTGCTCAGTCTCTTCATCCAAGGCAGAGGTTGCTTCATCAAGTATTAAAATCGGCGCATTTTTGAGTAATGCTCGGGCAATTGCGACCCGCTGACGTTCACCACCAGACAATGCGGTGCCTTGTTTACCCACCGATTGATTAATTCTTTCTGAACTACGGTCAATCATTGCCCCTAATGCGGCATCTCTTGCAGCCTTTTCTATTTCATCATCAGTTGCATCAGGTTTACCTAAACGGATATTTTCAGCCAGTGTTCCTGTGAACAAAATAGGTTCTTGTGTGACATAAGCGATATTCGAGACCAAATCTTCATATTTCATTTGATCAAGAGCTATGCCACCAAGGGTAATTTTTCCTCTTTGTGGATCATCAAACCGTGTAAGCAATTCAAGTAAAGTACTCTTACCACTACCACTTGGTCCGGTAACCCATACTCTACTCCCCAATGCGATATCGAGAGATATATTTTCAAGTGCTGGCGCATAGCTAATGCCTTGTACCGAAATATGATGGCCAGTAGGAATTTGAGGGTGTAATGGCTCAGGCAACTCAGGTGGATGGGTGATCTGATTAAAGTTGCGCAGTGCAGCAAATAAATCATTGATATGCAACCCTGCGGTAGCAAGTTCACCTAACGGCGCTGCTGCACGTCCAATTAAGACGAGTAATGCCAACACCAAAGCAGCATGATTGACTCCAGCGATCACCAGATATGTTGCCATCCCTGCAATGGGTAAAACACTTGCCAAGGTTGCAATAAAACTTGCAAATGCAGCAGCACGGTTGATCCGTACTAATGTCTCTTCTTGCTCTTCCCAACGATGTTCCAGCCTTTGAACCGCACGTTCTGGTCCCGCGGCTGTGCGTAATAACTCAACATGATCAACCAATTCCAACGTTGCTTGTGAAGCAGCTAAATCGGCAGTATTACGTTTTTTATCAATATGCATGAGTGCACGTTGTGCTAGGAATTGAGCAAATAAAGAGAGTAAAAGTAAGCCTAAAGCGACAAATGCTACGCCTGCTCCGGCAAGCAGGCCTATTCCTATTGTGAGAAATAAAGGCATAAAAGGCGCATGTAAAAAGGTTTGCAATTGATGAGCAGGGATACTCATAAATCCAGGAATTCCCTGTCCAGCAATTGTCTTAATCTGAGCACGCTGTTCATTGGTAAACCAAGAGAGCTTAGCACGAGCTAAAGATTTGCCTAACTCAGCAAATAGGTCTCCTGCTAAACGCACACCAGTAAGGAAGCCAGCACGAGTGACTATAACTGTCACTAATATTGCTGCAATTGCACTGATGAGAACCCAGCTTGGTGACCATTGATTGACAATTGCAAATGCCAATACGGTATATGCGATTGCTTCAATTGCTGCAACAATGATCCATCCGATACCAACAATAATTAATTTTTGTTTGGCTGCACGAGGAAGCATCGAAAAAATCTGATCTTTATTTAATTTAGCAGCAGTATTCATAAAGATTTCCCTGAATCAGTTGGGCCGTTAAGCACTAACCTGCTGTCGGCATGAGCAGCTAAGGCAAGATCATGAGTGACCATGACGATAGTTCTATTCTGGTTTTTAGCTAAGTGGTTTAATTCCAATATTATTTTTGTCGCATTGGTCTGGTCGAGTGCGCTCGTTGGCTCATCTAATAAAATAATAGGAGCTGAGGATAAAAACGCACGCGCTATTCCTAGGCGCTGTTTTTCACCGCCTGAAAGTAAAGTTGCATCTGCATTTAAATCTACTTTTAGTTGGGCCTTGAGTAATGCCTGCTCAAGTTGTGCATCATTTGCATTAATGGCAGATAAGGACAAGTTTTCTCTTACTGTGGTCGGTAATACATCTCCACCTTGTGGGATAAACAAAACCTTTTCATGCCTTAGTTTTTCATGTAATTGCAAAATATCCGTTTTTGCTAATTGAACGACACCTTCTTGCAATACGGCTAATCCAGCAAGTGCTCGCAGTAAGGTTGTTTTGCCAACTCCACTTGGTCCTGTAATTGCAGTCATTGAATTTTTTGGAAATGAATAACTTAATCGATCCAATACTTTTTGATTTTCAATTGCAAAGCTTGCATTCACTATTTCAAGTGTTACATCTCCCTCAATCTGTTGTAGATTGCCCGATGAGAGTACTGGCTCTTTTAAGAATGCCGATAAACGACTAGCTGCAGCTCGCCCAGCAGCGACATAATCAAGACCATGCCCTAAACGTAGTGAAGGTGTCACGATGGCCAAACTAAAGAAAAGTGTTGCAGCCAAGGTCATGCTGTCGTATTGATAAGCTACAAAATAGGCTATGGCAAAGGTTGCAACAGCTTGTAGTAAGGCAGTGGCAACAGCAGCGAGTGTTGCGACTTTACTCACCCAAGACACCATATTTTGAGTGAAATTTTGTGCTGATTGAGTATAGGCTGTTAAAGCACCAGATTGTTGCCCATATATTCGATTATCACGAATGCCGCGCGCATAATCATCAGCAGAACCAATAATATCTAACATGACCTGCATACGTGCAGCGCCATCCCGTTTTGATACATGGGGAACAATAATTAAATAATAGAGTGAAGCAATTGCACCCGGTAATAATACCCAAAGAGCCATCGGGCCAACCAACACAACTAATAAAACAATAGAAACTAAAGGGATTACAGCAAAAATCGCAATTTCCGACGGTAAATGTGCCACCATATGGTGTAAGGTTGCGATATCGTCTGAAACCAGTCGTTTTAAGCTTTGGTCACCCTGTTTTGATAGGGTTGTGGTCGGTAACCGAATTAAATGATGAGCAATTTGACGACGTAATCGTGCCGAAAATCCGGCCTCTGCATCATGCACTAACCATGAAGCTAGTGCTGCCAATGCCGCCCCGACTATCCAAAAAACCGCTGAAAAGATCACCCAATAAGAAGATAAATAACCAATCAACTGAATCATGCCCCACAAGGCAGTTAAAATGGCTAAACCAGAAAATACGGCAGCAAGCGTTCCTGCAAATAATTTAGGAAATGCTGGCTTGAGTGCAGGTGCCAAGGAAGAGTCTGTCATCAGATGAGATAACTTTAAATCAGACATGCTTATCTCTCTTTATATTCATAAAAAAAGCGGTACTTAAAATAAAATCTCGCTTCAATTGACCAGCAAGAATTGCCATTTTCGGCTTTAAAAAAGCAGGAATAAGAAAATCATATAAAAAGTATTTTTTTAAAAACTTTAATTGCATCAAAAACTTCCTAACCACCCTATCAAAATATTTTTAGATCATTTTCTAGACTGTAAAAATTAATATGGATTTGTCTAAATCATCTTGGTTGATATGACTAAAAGCCAACTGTACGTTTAGAGGCACCTTGTAAATCAAAAATAACGTCGTCAATTAAGCTATCAATCTGACGTGTATCTCGGTGATGTGCCGTAGTAATTAAATGAGCCATATTTCCAGAGGTTGCCAGATAATGCTTTTTCCAGATGTGCTCAGAAGGACACGGAAATACCACAGTAATTGAATTCGGATTTCGCCAAGCAGGAATGCCCACTGCCTGAAAGCGATCAACCGCGTACTGGGCCATTTTTAGGCAATGCTGAATTCTCTGTCGTCTTTGTAAATTAGTTTGGCTACGTATTGCCGCCCACATCAGCAAGACGGTATGACCATTACGAGAACCGCTAATGGTTTGATCACGTGTAGAGATATAGTCAACATCTACTGATATACGCTCTACATTTTGGCGTTTGGCCACAACAATGCCACACGGAATCGGTGAGCCAATCATTTTATGACCAGACACACAGATTGAGTCGATACCATGAGCAAAGGAAAACGCTTGAGGATGATCAACAAAAGGTAAAATCATGCCACTTAAGGCAGCGTCGGCATGAATATAATAATCTCGGCGCATGATTCCGATTTGCGCTAAGCGCTCTTGAATCATTTCAATATCATCAATTGCGCCGGTCATGGTCGTACCAATATTTGCAAAAATAATGGGGTGACTTTCTTTATTGGTTTTTATTTTATGGATTAAATCATCGTAGTCGATTTCACCATTATCCAATGATTCGATCACACAAGATTTCATCTGCAATAATTTGGCGATTTTTCCCACCGAATAGTGCGTATCTTTTGAGTAATATAATGTGGAATCAGGAAATAGCTCACGCGCCAGATAACAGCCAAACATATTACCTTCTGTGCCACCATTGGTTACGTATCCCCAGCTTTCTTCAAAGGGAATTTGAAAAATTTCAGCAAAATACGCCATCACATCTTTTTCAAAATCAAAAGAATTCAATGCGTAATTACTATAGTCTTTCCAATCACCACAATTATTAATAGAGAATTTGAAAAAACGGAATAAAGCAGAATAATCAAAATCTGCAGATTCAGGATATCCAATATTGAAGTATTGATGTTTTAAACAATAATTCCAGAACGTCTCTATTCTCTCTTGATCAGCAGGCGATAAAATCATTTTTTGCTCCGTTAATATGACGATTACAAGTCGTCTAAGGAGTCGCTATCAAAGATATAAATTTTATGTATAAATTTAGCGACCAGGATTTGTCGTATGCCTTATGATGGCAACCCTCTACCCTGCAATCCTTTGCCGTGCATCAACCAATGACCACCAATTTGATAAAGTGGGTGTGCGTCCTAATTCTTCAAAACTAATATTGATTCCCTGCGCTTTGAGTTCCGAAGAAAACTGCATAATTCGTAATGAGTCCAATCCATAAAGAATCAGATTCTCTTCTGGATCTAATTCATCTTCTTCAATAAGCTGCTGGACCTTTTGCTCTAACCAAGGTCGTGTAACGCCTGTTGCCACCTGCCCCACTACAGATTCGGTATCCACAACTTGACCGCAACGTGAAGATACATATTTCAAAGCTAAGCGGTGTTCTTCTTCTGAAAAATCAGCAACTGCATCCCCAACCAGAAAGGGTTGTATGTCACTCATAAAAGCTTCAATTGCCGTAACCATACAACCGATATGAGCATAGACACCGCCAATAATGAGCTGATCACGATTCCAGTTTTGCATTCTTTCAAGCAAATCCGAACGTTTAAACGCGCTATAACGCCATTTCGTTAAGACAATGTCATGTTCAGCAGGAGAAAGTTGATCAATAATTTTTTGCTGATCGATTGTTGAGGCTGGCAAACCCGGCCCCCACATGGCATTCAGTAATGCACGATCTGCCGCTGGCTGTTCATAAGGCTGTGCTGTATAGACAACAGGAACATTGTTCTGATGTGCCCAAGTTCTTAGTTGAACTAAATGATTAACAACCGTCTTAATTAATTCACTTTCAGCATCGTAAAAATTTAAAAAGTAACGCTGCATATCATGAATTAATAAAACTGCTCGAGAAGGATCTAATTGCCATTCTGTTTTATTATTTGGATAACTCTCTCTTTTGGGCATGAGATAAGTGGAAATTTTTGCAATAGCCATATGCTGCTCAATATTTATTAATTAAGATGTTGTAGATGTATTTAAAATGCTGCGAAGTTGTTTTTTGTCCACCTTACCGACTGCGGTCAGTGGCAAACATTCGATTAATTTGATCTGGTCTGGAAGCTTATATTGTGCAATACCCAACTCCATGAGATGGCGTCTGAGCACAACAGCTTTAAGTTCAGGATTACGAGAAACAATAAAGGCACAACTCTTTTCACCGAATTGTTCATCAACAATTGCGACTAAAGCTGCGTGCATAACTTCCGGATGTAGAAGAATAAGTTTTTCTATTTCTTCCGAAGCAATCTTTTCACCACCACGGTTAATCTGGTCTTTAATTCTTCCTACTACACATAAATTACCATCAGGGGTACGCTGCACGAGATCGCCCGAATAGTAATAGTTGTCCTCATCAAAGAC
The DNA here is from genome assembly GCF_024151445.1 of Acinetobacter sp. UC24323. Taxonomy (NCBI): domain Bacteria; kingdom Pseudomonadati; phylum Pseudomonadota; class Gammaproteobacteria; order Moraxellales; family Moraxellaceae; genus Acinetobacter; species Acinetobacter sp. UC24323. The sequence continues at coordinate 209,332 of NZ_JAHIBY010000002.1, forward strand.
CTGTGAATTATGTTCAGGGCTTTGGTAATAACCACAGAAGGTATAAGGCCCCCGAGTCGCAAGCATTCCTATTTCACCTTCCGGAACTTCTTTATACTGCTCATCTAAAATTTTGATTTCATCATCAGAACTGATAGGACGCCCTTGTGTCGTAAATATTTGCTCATCGGAGTCATTTAGTCTGGTGTAATTGACCAAGCCTTCGGCCATTCCAAATACTTGTTGTAATTTACAATTGAGGATTTCAGGAACTTGACGAGCTAAAGATTCAGGGAAACTTGCTCCACCTACTTGAAGCAACTTTAAAGACTGGATTTGATCTTTATATTGCGCTGCTTTTTCTAGCCACATAATGACAGCACTCGGCACTAAAGATGCCATATTGACTTGATGTCTTTGAATAATAGAAAAACAATTGAGCGGTTCAGGATTTGGTGCCATCACAACACATCCACCTGCATGTAAAACGCCTAATGCACCGGGTGAACTCAACATAAAGTTATGCGGAGCTGGCAGAGCACACAATAACCGAGTATTCGAGTTTAAACCGCAAATCTCGGCACTGGCTCGCACACTATAGTCATAGTCATTATGCGTGCGTGGAATAAGTTTTGGTGTTCCCGTACTTCCACCTGACAACTGAAAGAAAGCAACTTCATCAGCAGGTGTAGATGAAAAATCGACTAAGGTCTCTGCTGGTGTTTCAATCCAGTCTAATAGTCCGAAATCGGTAGCTTGATGATTGAGCATCAAAATAATTTCAGGACTTAAATTTACTTCATGAAGTGAGTCAATAAATTGATTATTGCTAAAGACTTCATGCTGACGCGAACCAATTAAAAGCTTAGGTTGAATCTGTTTAATGAAGGCATTTAGTTCATATTGGCGATGGCTATATAGCGCATTGAGCACAACCACGCCTGCTTTAAGCAAGGCAAAAAAGACAATATAAAACTCCGCAACATTGGGAAGTTGTACTAAAGCAGTATCACCCTTGCCCAAGCCTTTTTCAGCTAGTCGAGTAGCTAAATTTGTTGATAGCCGGTCCAGCTCGATATAACTCAACTGACGCTCACCACAAATAATTGCCGGTGAATGCGGATGCGATTGAACCCCTACCGTTAAAATGCGCGTCAAAGGTTGGTCAATCCAATAACCTTTATTTCGATAGTGTTGCGCTCTCTCGGGAGACCAGCGAACAAACTCAATCAACTGTTTTTTCATGACATTCTAAATATTCAATTTAATTTAATGGTTATCAAGCTATTGATTCTTGATAAATTTTCTTACATATCGGCATAAATATTTAATTTGAATACCGACTAAAGAAAACTCTTAAGACGGACAAGCTATATATTCACAGCAAAATTGGAAATGATTAACAAATGCAACTGGTAATCATTTTCATTTGTTTGTATGATGCTGAAACAAGATTAATTTGTCAACCGAGTTATCGTTCAATGTGTGAATTAACTTCGATGCAAGCGGCCTGCTGGTTTGGTCGCTCTGGCAACGCAACGTTAGGTGGGGTTGCTGCCCACCTCTATGCAGAATTTGACGGTCAATTTATTGATCTACAAAAATTACATTTAGCACTTCAACGACTTTATAAAGAACACCCTATTTTGAGATTAAGTTTGAGTGCCGATGGCATCGCAAACATCATGTCTGAGAAGACTCAACAGATATTAGAAGTCGATGATTTTTCAAAACTTAACGATCATCAAATTGAGCAAATGCTCATGCAAAAACGGGAGCAATGGACCCATCAAAAACTTGATTTAAGTCAGGGCCAGACTGCAAGATTTTCTATAAGTGTTCTTAAAAATAATATTTTTCGTTTTCATGTAGATGCGGACATGATTGCTATAGATCCGTCCAGCTTCTTGAATTTAATGGAAGATCTTTCTTTGTTTTATGAAGACCCAGAAATATTATTCTCCCGTCCGCCTAATTTTTTTGACTGGTATCAAAAAATACGGACGGACCCAGACCTAAAAAAATTAAACCAACGAGACCGCTTATGGTGGAAACAACGTCTGCCTCATATTAGCCCTGCTCCGTCTCTACCTTTCATTCATCAAGAATTCAAAACAGCAAAAAGTGATCGTTTAAGTACGTGGTTATCGCCAAAAGAACGAAAATCATTACAACAACTTGCTAGAAAACAACATATTACTGTAACTAACCTGATATTAGGTTTATTTGCCTATACGCTTGGTCATGCAACCAAAGATCACAGCTTCCGATTAAATATTCCTACTTTTTGGCGCGAACCGGTTTTAAAAAATGTCGAAGGCACTATTGGTGATTTTGCTAATTTAGCCATCCTTGATGTCGATATGAAAGAGGCAACTACCTTATCCGCATTCTGCAAACAAATAGCAAATCAAATGCTTGAGTTATTAGAGCATTCACATTATTCGGGTGTTAATGTTCTACGTGACCTATCCCGTTATCATGGTAGTGCACAGATTGCTCCCGTGGTATTTACAGCGGCACTCGACTTAGAAAACGATAATTTGCTTTCCGAACGTGTTCGCCGTGTTTTTGGGTCAATGAATTGGGTCATTTCACAAGGGCCGCAAGTTGCACTTGATGCACAAGTTGCTCAAGTAGATGACGGTATTTTAGTTAATTGGGACATCCGTTTAGATGCTCTACCCAAAGAATGGATCACGAATTTATTTGAATCTTTCATTCATTTACTTAAAAATCTTGCCGCACATCCTGAGCAACTTAATACACAAATTATAAACTCAGCACAAAATGCCTCGTCAGATCGTACGTCTCAAAAACCATTAAATGCATTACAACAAGCCTACCTATTAGGTCGAACTCAAGCCCTTCCTTTAGGTGGTGTTGCCATGCAAGAGTTTAGGCAGTATCACGGCAAAATGGATATTGTTTTATTAAGACAACGATTGGCAGAAATGGTATGGCGGCATGACAGCTTACGAACCTATATTGATAAAAATAGGTTAGTACAATATGTAAGCGATCAAGTGAGTGTCAATTTAAAAGAAATAGACCTAACTACATGGGAACCTGAACGTGCTTCTCACCACATCCAGTCCTATAAAAAGAGTTATACGCATGAGCTATTTGATTTAAATCAGTCGCCTTGGAATATCACCGTATTTTTATTAAAAAATAATTTATTAACGATTTTTGTCCGCTTTGATGCATTGATTTTAGATGGCCGATCTATAGCTTCACTTATGTTAGAGCTGTTTGATGGACAACAACATGATATCCAAACACAAATAGAAAAAAATGAAGTTGAAAATAGCTTATCTGTTCATCACACAGATATGGCTTACTGGGAAAGAAAATTTTCTAAATTATCGGCTATTCCTACGCTTCCGTGGAAAACACCCTTACAGCATTTACCGACTTCACGTTACCAACGTAATAGTCTGGTTATAGAAAAAGCTCAATTTAAACAGTTGTCTAAAATTGGCGCAAAACATTCACTGTTTAAAAACTCAATCATCATGGCGATTATTTTGGAAGTGCTATCTCATTGGAGCACGGACAAATCTCTATGCGTTGCTGTCCCTACACTTCCCCTCTATGCCGGACCATTTTCCAATAGCTCTACGTTTATTGCTGTTGAGTGGAAAACTTCAGATCAATTTGCTGAACAAGCAAACCGTTTGCAAACTGAAGTTTTAGAGGGTTTACAGCATCTTTCCTTTTCAGGCGTTGATCTCGCTCGACTATTATTTGAAAAAGTTGGCACTGCTCCAGTATTGCCGATTGTAATTACAAATGGTTTGTCATGGCCTGTATTATCTGAATCTCACCCTATTCAGCAACTAGATGGACTGACCCAAACCCCTCAAGTTGCAATTGATATTCGCTTTAGCACAAGAAATGACGGCGCTTTAATTTTCGATATTGATTATGCCCAAGAAGCATTCCCACCCAACATGATTGACGATTTCTTGGATGCACTACAATTGGCAATCAAGCAAATTATTGACTCAGAAATATTCAGTTTTGATCTCAGCAATTTTTTCTGTGAGCTTCAAAATAAACGACTATATTTCAAGAATAATGAGTCCGATCATTCATCTATACCACTTGAAGATAATGCTAAACAGCAAAATCAACTACTTGACATTTACTTAGAAGTGATAGGCCACACGCCAAATATGGAAGTGGACAACTCAACTCATTTTACTCATCTCGGGCTACGTCCACATCATTTAAAGGTTGTTTCAAAACGTATTAATGAAGCATACGCGATTCAGCTCTCACCTGTTCAACTTATTCAATGTCGCAATATTGCTGATGTAGAGAAACTACTAACACCACATTAATTCGTATTTTGAACTTTCATCATTTTGGAAACAGATAAAGTATAAACATGAAAAAAATAGATATTACCGGAATTGGTATTGGGCCATTCAACTTAGGTTTAGCTGCTCTTTTGTCTCATCATCCCGAAATCAAAAGCGTATTTTTAGAACGCAAACCAGAATTTCGATGGCATGAAGGGTTGCTATTGCAAGGTACGACATTACAAGTTCCTTTCTTTGCCGACTTGGTTACTATGGCCAATCCTTGCCATCCCTTAGGCTATATTAATTATTTACATCAACATGATCGCTTGCATCAGTTTTATTATTACGACAGTTTTTTAATTCCACGCCGTGAATATGACCATTATTGCCGTTGGGCTTCAAAACAATTACCGGATTGTCGATTTGGAGAAAACGTAAGCCATGTGGAATATAACGCCAAGCTGGATAAATTTATTATAGAAAGTGAATCAGCCTCAGGCGAAAAACAAAAATATATAAGCCAAAATCTGGCGATTGGTATTGGGACTAAACCTCGAATTCCTACGTGGCTTGAAACATGCAAACACCCTTTAGTAAAACATTCTGCAGAGTTTGCAAAAATTCAGGAACAACTTAAACAATGTAAACAAGTCACGGTTATTGGCTCAGGCCAGAGTGCAGCAGAATGTGTACTTGCTTTATTTAATTCACTTACACCAGAACAAGTAAAAGCAGGTGCATCTATTCGTTGGATCACACGTTCTGCCGGCTTTCACCCAATGGAATATTCTAAACTTGGGCAAGAATGTTTTACCCCTGCATATATGCAATATTTCCAAAGCCTGCCTAGAGATAAACGCCGCGATATTGCTGCTAGTCAGGGCCTGATCTATAAAGGGATTAGCTTCTCAACCATTGGCGATATATATGATGTGCTTTATGAGCGTTCAGTGGCTGGTGAAAAAACCGGTTTAAGCCTATACACAAGCTGTGAAGTTGAATCGGTTGAACAACTTGAATCGGGTTCTCTGCGTTTAACCTGTTTGCACACCCAACTCGATCAACGTTGCGAATTAGAAACTGATGCCCTTGTCGCAGCTACAGGCTATGTTCATGATTGGCCTGAATGGTTCCAAAATATGAAGGGCTCTATTTTAGCTGTTGATGATAAAAATGATTGTATTGTTCAAGAAGACTTTACGGCTTTACGTTGTGATCAGGGACAAGGTCGAATTTTCATTCAAAATGCCGAGATTTTTCAGCAAGGCGTTGGTTCTCCTGACTTAGGGATCGGAGCAACTCGAAACTCAGTCATTATTAATCAATTACTAGGACGTAATGCTTATCGAATTCCTAAACAGTCTTCTTTCCAGCACTATGGTTTGCCAGAATAAAATACGAATATCATAAAAAACCCGCGATTGCGGGTTTTTTATTCGGTTGAAGATTACAACAAATTAAAAGTCATATGATACAGATAGCATATACGTTCTTGGTGCGCCTAAAGCCAAATTCGATAGTTTAGGCATTCCCCAATAGGCTTTATTCATCAAGTTATTGATGTCTGCTCTAAAAGTAATAGGATGATTTGAGATTGAAGTTTTATATCGTGCACCGACATCTATCAGCGTACGTCCAGGAATATGCAATGTATTTTCTTGATCGATATACTGTTTCGAAACTGCGGTTGCATTGCTAGATAAAGTTAAAACGCCTTGTGCAACTTCATTATCCCATTCAACACCTAATTTCCCTTGTGTTTTAGGGACACCTACGGCCATATTTCCTTCATTGCTTTGGATGGCTGTTTTAGTCACTTCAGATTCAATATAAGATGCACCGCCCATCAAACGTACATTTTCAATTGGTGATCCAAAGAAACTCCATTCAATCCCTCGATTACGTTGCTCTCCCCCAGACGTATATATATTAGTTACTAAATCAGTGTAAGCACTTGGTTTTTTGATTTCAAACAATGACAAGGTATGCGCAAATGTACCTTGATCAAACTTCACCCCAAATTCTGTTTGCTTTGTTTTGTAAGGTGCAAATATTGTTGGATAGTTTGCCGCAGTAAGGGGGGCTGCATCACCTTTGGTTAAGCCCTCGATATAGTTTGCATAAATCGAAACTTTATCTGTCGCTTTAAATAGAATTGCGGCGCCTGGTGTCGTTGCATTCTTTTTATATTTAGTCAAAGTCGATGTCGGCACAAATAAATTACTACTTTCTACCTCTTGATAACGTACACCTAAAGTTAACTGTAAGCGATCTTCAATAAAAGATAGGGTATCCGCCAAACCGTAACTATTTAATTGCAATTCAGAATTAGATATTAGGGGTGCATTAAAAGGGACAGCTTTCCCCCAAATTGGATCATAAAGATTAGTCGTCCATTCAGCTCCTGCCACATTTCTTACCCCATAATCATCTTGATTATGTTTGTAATATGTCGCATTGACTACCCATTGATGTCCTACTGCTCCTGTATTAAATTTTCCTTTCAGCCCTACATCTGCCGACTTTTTATCAACATTAAATGCCAGTTGACCAATACTTGTTTGGAAGGTTCCAGTGTTATCTAAAACAGTTGCTGACATCGCACCATTATATTTATATTCTGTTTTACTTTGTCCATAGGTTGCGTACCCCATCACGTTATTGGTCAGATCATATTCACCGCGTATCATGGCGCCCTTATCTTGAATGTCCACAAAAGACCAATCTGGATTGAGTAAGGTATCTGCTTTCGGCGGTTTCGGAATCGCGATATCTTTTCCGAGGTTGATGCCTCGTGTTACGCCATCCACTCGATCTTTGGATGTGTAAAGATCTGTCGAAACACGTGCACGATCACCATGCCAATCCATTCCTAATGAAAATAACTCAGTTTTCAAATCCTGTTTTTCTACTGGTCCAGAGCCATCCCGATATACCGCATTTGCTCGCACACCGAATTCCTTGTCCGCACCAAATCGTCGTCCAACATCTAAATGCCCACCAAACTGAGAGTCAGACATATATGTCGTAGTCAAACGTGTTAATGGTTCATCCGTTGCACGTTTGGTAGTGAGATCAACTGTCCCACCAATGGAACCTGTTGGTGGCATTCCATTGAGTAATGCAGAAGGACCTTTAAGTACATTTATTTTTTCAAACATTTCAGGTGAAGTTCGATAATAAGGGGTTATACCAAACAATCCATTCATAGACATATCACTCGGGCTCGACTCAAAGCCACGAATATAATAGTTTTCACTCCAGCCACCACTTGCCGCATTGGTGAACACGGATGGATCTGTTTTCGCAATCACACTTGTTATATCTTTTGCCTGTTTATCGGCGATATATGTATCTGTATACGCAATGGTATTAAACGGGGTTTCCATAACGGTTTTATTACCTAAAAAGCCAACTGAGCTTTTCGACGAAACCTGCCCTCCCGCATAAGTATCATCTTGTTCAGCTTTTACGGTAATTGCGGGTAAAGCTGCTACATTTGTTTGAACAGCCTGTTGTTGTTCTAGAGTTTTTGTTGAATTATCAATAACAGCAGCATAGGTGTTTGATGCACATAGAACAAATAAGGTGCCTAATGCATAGCCTAATCGAAGGGCCATTTGTGCAGATGCAACACCATTTAATACAAAAGAACGGTGATTAATTCTTTGATCATTCCCAGTTTTAAAATTACGGTTATCGCTAACGTTGTTCATTGAAAGACCTTTAATGTTGTGATTCATTTTTATTAACTATCTGCTTAAAATTCATAGCAAAATAGTGAAAATTTATGCTGTAAAATTTAACTAAGTGATGTGCCCAAAAATTTATTGATAGCCTTTTTTCACATCTTCCATCACTATTTTGAGTGAGGTTGGGCTTGCAGCCGTGGTGTACCACGCATCAGCATCGACAAAAATGACACGACCGTTTTTCCATGCTTTGGTTTGACGTAATAATGGATTTTCAACACTGGCAGCATTAATGTTTGAGCGATGTTCCATCACAGCAGTTCGGTCCACGATATAAAGAATATCGGGATCCGCTTTTTTGATGAATTCACTCGAAATAGGTTGCCCATGTAGACTTGTATCCACCACACCACTTGCAGGCTTTACCCCAAAGGCATTAAAAATAAAGCCATAGCGTGACTGAATACCAAAATTACTAAATGCCCCATTGTTATGAAGAACGACTAACGCTCTTTCTGGGCGATTGGCCGTTACGGCTTGTACTTGCTTCACTTGTTCATCAAGTTCAGAAACTTTCTGGCGGGCTAAATCTTCTTTATTAAATATTTTTCCTAAGGTCATCATATGGTCTTTAACCAGACCAATATGATTACTCTCGCTGTTGTTGAAGTTAATATCGTAATGAATGGTCGGGGCAATTTTGGACAGTTCCTGATACTGATTAACGTGTAATGGCGTCATCAAAATCAAGTCTGGCTTTAATGCATATATCCTTTCCATATTGGGCTGTACAATTGCACCCAAATCCTGAATTTGTGCATCTTTTTTATATTTTTCCAAAAAGTGTGGAACATAATCTTTTGGCATTCCTATAATCGGGACATTGAGTTGATCTAGAAAGTCAGCTTCATTCATATCAAGTACGGCAACGCGTTGCGGTAAATGATCTATCACCGTAGTTCCAAGTGCATGTTTCACCGTAATCGGTTCTGCTAGCTTCTGAGAAGCTTGAGTGTTATCTGCAACTTTTTGATCACATGCTTGTAGAGTGATAGCTGCCGCTATGATTAGGGCTACTCCCCCATACTTTTTCTTCCAGTTCATATGTATTCAAGCTCCAGATGAGTTGAAGTAATTACACATACAGCCACGCTCACTGTATGTAATTTCAAAATCAAGCTCGTACAGATCATTTAATTGCGCCTCTGTAATCACTTGTTCCGTTAACCCACTGAAATGAAGCTTGCCGTTCTTGAGCGCGACAATATGGTCCGAGTAATTCGTGGCAAAATTGATGTCATGAATGACTAAAATCACAGTGCGCCCTTGTTCATCACATAAGCGTCTGAGTGCACGCATAATTTGAACGGCATGTTTCATATCAAGGTTATTTAAGGGTTCATCTAATAAAAGTACGTCTGTTTGCTGGGCGATCGTCATCGCCAAAAAGGCCATTTGCCTTTGACCACCACTAATTTCATCTATGTAAGATTTGCGCAGTGGTTCTAAAGAAAGAAACTCAATAGCTTCATCAACCACCTGACGATCTTTCTCGGTTAAAACACCATGGCTATAGGGAAAGCGTCCAAATGAAACCAGCTCTTCTACGGTTAAGCGCAAATTAAAGCCGGGTGCTTGACGTAAAGTCGCGACATGCTTGGCATAAACAGCGGTTTTAATATCCGCAATATTTTGATGATTAAGAAAAATCTCTCCTTTATCCGGCTCAATTAAACGTGCCATCATCATGAGCAAAGTCGATTTTCCGGCTCCATTTGGACCAATGAGTGACGTCACCTGACCTGTAGGAAATTCAACATTTACGTCAGTCAGTATTGGCTTATTTCCATATGACTTATTGATATTCTTGACATGAATCATGCAACACCTCGGGTACGAACCGTCAGCGCAAGGAAATAAATGCCACATACCAGATTGACCAAAATGCTGACGGTCGTTTTGTAATTAAAAACGTGCTCAACTAAAATTTGAGCAGCAATAAATATGGCAATCGTGATGGCACAGCCCATAGGCAGCGTTAATTTATGCTTATAACTTCTTGCTAGCGCATAAGTAATGTTGGCAATGAATACGCCCATAAATACTGTCGGGCCAATCAGGCTGGTAGATACCGCTACCAAAATAGCAATCAGGGCTAAATAGAAACTGACATAGCGGTGATGATGAATGCCTAATGAAATGGCTTGCTCACGCCCTAAAATCAGAACATCCAAAACAGGAAGTGCTTTCCTACCAAGGAATAGAACAATGACTACGGCTAAGCTGGCATACAATAAAGTTTCTGGTTGAGAGCGATTAAAAGAAGCATAGCTAAGGCCCTGGAAAACAGAAAATTCACCAGGATTAATTTTGAGTTGAATAAATTGAGTAACCGTCCCAACGACCATCGTAAGGACTAACCCTAAAAGCAACAGGAGAAAGACATCATTTCTGCCATATGGCAATAACCACTTATGGATTACCCACGAATAAAGCAGCATTAAAACGATAGAGATAAAGAAATTACCATTTATTCCTAACTGGCTTAGTCCATGCGTTCCCCAAAAGAACAACAACAAAACTTGCCATAAGAGATAAATCGCTTCATAGCCCATAATTGAGGGAGTCAAAATACGATTACCGACCAGTGTCTGAAAAACAATCGAGGAAAAAGCAACGCAAATACCGGCTATAACAATCGTGGCAAGACGCAGAAGTCGGTTAGGAATGACGTAATCAAAATCTAGTCCTGAGTTTAAAAATAAAAAACTTATTGCTAGGCAGATGACAATCAGATAAATCATCCATAGCTTTGTAATACGCATTATCTGAACTCCCTCAAAATGAGGATGAGGAAAATAATTCCCCCCACACCACCTGCGGTAAGTCCGATTGGCACTTCAAATGGATAAATAATTGAACGACCAAGAATGTCGCAAATCAGTAATAGAGACGCCCCACCTAAAGCCACAATCGGCAAGGTTTTAGCTAAGTTTTCTCCGTATTTCAGTGCGACTAAATTGGGGACCACGAGCCCGACAAAAGGAATAGCACCAACCGTAATTACTGTGGTCGAAACTGTAATAGCAACCAGTATCAAACCAATGGCGGCTATAGCCGCATAACTGAGTCCTAAGCTAGAAGCCATCTCTTCCCCCATACCAATCACAGTAAAGCGGTGTGCAAAAAGATAAGTCAGGACAACAATCGGAAAAATAATGTAAATAACTTCATAGTGGCCTTGGACAATTTTTGAAAAATCTCCTAAAAGCCACCCTTGCATACTTTGTAAAATATTAAAGCGATAGGCATAAAACTCAGCTAAAGCGCTCAGTACACTGCCGTACATCAAACCAATTACCGGTACTAAAACCGTATTTCTAAAACGGATCCGGCGGATAATTGCGATATAAATTAAGCTGGCAATAAAACAAAAAATGATCGCAAATATCATCTTGCTCAGCGTGCTGGTTACCGGAACTAAAGTTAACGACACTAAAATTCCTAGTTTGGCAGCATCTAAACCACCCGAAGTTTCCGGTTCAACAAACTTGTTACGCACAATATGCTGCAAGATGACGCCACATACCGCCAACCCGATACCGGTAAGCACAATAGTGATTAAACGAGGGATACGGCTGGCTGTAAGAGTGAGCCAACTCTCATGAGAAAAAGAAAATAAGGTAGTCCACTGTATTGGCTCAGCCCCGAGCAATAACGAGCAAATACATAAAATGATAAAAATACAGAATAAGCCAAATCGCATCAGTGGCGTGCCCCACTTGAGCGTAATAAAGCCGATGTAAATTGCAAATTTAATCCCATCAAACCAAAGCGAGGGAAAATTTGTTCAACATTTGATGGGCTTATTAACCTTTCATGATTGAATATTCTCATGAAAATTCCTCAATTTTATCGAGACAACAGAATCAGTTCCTTTTGAATAGGCAAAATCACAGCCCTATTCTGAGGAGCGTTTTTTTCATCTTTAAATTATTTTTGCCCAACCAATTTCGAATTAAATAAATATTAATCAATCACTTATTATTTATTTTCTATTTTAAAAATTCGTCATTCTCAATTGGTACTATCTACTTGCAAATAATAATCTTGATGTAAATGAGAATCAATTATAGTATGTTTAAAGGTAAAATGTAACCCTACTGTTACATCAGTACAGTTCATGTGGACATCAACTCATTAGAAAAAGGTCAATTTTTACAAACAAGCAAATCTATAACGTTATGAATTATATGAAATTTAATCTAATGTAAAAAATTTGCGAAATAAAAATTGATGAAAATAGCCATTTGATAAACCAGGATTCATTTATGTTGGAACAATTTTCCAAATCGCCCTCTCTCCTTTCGGTTACTGATTACGAAGAACATATCTGGATGTTGCAATTACAACAGGCTGAACAAGTTAACCGACGTTTTAATCTATGGAAACTTAATCAAGGTTTAGACATTCAACTGCTCATTAAAGCAATTCAAGACATTATTAAAACTACACCTGACTTAAATGTCCGCTATACATTTAGTGACGAAGGTGATTTATACAAATATCCATTTGATGACCATTCAGCTTGCCTAGAAGTAAAAAAGAGTAATACAGAACAAGTTTTTGAGCAGGTAGCTACCTTAAAAGCACAAGCATGGAACGCAGAATTTCATCCCCCTTTTTTTACAAGTCTCATAGAAACAGAGCAAGACTATTTTCTTATTTTAGCGCTCCACCCGATTCTTGATGAAAACTATCAAAAGTCAGATTTCATTCAGGCCATACAAAATCGTTATCAACAAAACTCACCAAATAATATGCCATTGGTGCTGACTGAAATTGATATCTCAAATCATCTAGCTGCAAATTCCTCAAAAGCGCCAGAACAAGCTAACCAAAACTATGTATCAGAAATTATTTTAGAAGAGTTCCGAAATACGCTCGCTGAACCAGAAATGAGTCAACATGATGACTTTTTTGATTTTGGCGGCCATTCATTATTAGCAACACGAATTATTGGGAACCTACTCAATAAACACGGAATTGAGATTCAATTTAATGATTTCTTTAAATCTCCATCTGCGGCTGACTTAGCCCAATATGCTTTCGTTAAATCTGCAAAAACCGAAAAAACTACCTTACAAAGTGTCGATCAAGCCCCGCTTACTTTAGCTCAAGATTTCCTGTGGCAAGCTTATTCTGCGTTCGATTTTGGCCCAATTTATAACTTACCATTTGCCGTAGAATTCCTTGAAGAAATTAATGAAGATGTTTTCTTGCAAGCCTTTACAGATATTGTTGAGCGCCATGCAGGTTTACGAACAATTTTTAATAGCGCCAATGGTCAAACCTATCAACAGGTTATTCCTACCTCTGAACTTAAACAATTCAAATGGTTTTGGAACAGTGCCGAAAGTCACGATGCAACACTTGCAAGTGAAGCTTCATATAAATTTGATTTAACCCGTGAACTTCCCTTAAGAATTCGTTTAATTCGAAATACCAAAGGTCGCCAAACTCTATCGTTCTTAGTTCATCACATGGTAATTGATGAATGGTCTTTAAATACCATTATGGCTGACCTTGCGCATGCTTATCTTGCTCGCTCAAATGCTCAAGCTCCAAACTGGAAGGCACCAGCCCAATCCATTCTTGATTTTTCTTTACTCCAGCAAAAACAAGGTATCAATCAAGACCATCTAAATTATTGGACTAACCTGCTAACAGGGGCAACCAAAGGTCTAAGCCTTCCTGTTTCGGAACATGAATTAAATGCTGAAAAGGAAAAACCTCCAGTCCAATGGCTCGAACTTAAATTTGCACCAGAAATGCATGAAAAGCTTCTCGCATTTTCGAGACAACACAGCTCTTCTATTTTCACGGTTCTCTATACTGCTATCGCCCATGCATTACAGCAACAAGGTAATTTAAAAGATATTGTGATTGGTACTTCTGCCTCTGGACGAACTGATCCTGAGTTTTTTGATACGGTGGGTTACTTTACGACTATGGTGGCGCATCGCACACAGTTTAGCCCTTCAGATTCATTCCAATCGTTGCTCCACAATATCAGCACAATGATTAATACCTCGATGGCCTATGCAGATATTCCAATCAACCATATACAAAATGCATTAGGAATGAGCGCAGATGAAGGACTGTTATTTGATGTGTTTATTCATATCCATTCAAATAATGCTTTAAACGGCGCGCTCAAAACCCCTCAGGGACAAGACCTTCCTTATCGTCAGATCTTGCCGGAACGTGATGAATCGATGTTCGGATTACATTTTGAAATTATGGAAAATGTGATTGATGGACAGCATCAGTTAAGCATGATTATTACGTATCAGGCCCACCGCTTCCCGACTGCAACAGTGCAAAGTATCTGTGAAAAAATTAACGCAACCTTAGCTCAAATCTAGTTGCCCTAAAACCAACTATGTGCTTAAAAGCAAACATCTCAACTTCGCTTTTAAGCACATTTCAATTTTTCTATTTTATTTGCTGCTCTACTTTATTCACCACATCCTGAATTGTTTTGCAGCTAACTAGCGTATAAAAATCAATTTGTGTATTAAGCTTTTGAGAAAGTTTCTGAGCAATACTCATGAGTTGTTTCGGACGAATTCCTATATCTAATATTTCACTTCTATAAAAAATATCCATTTTTTCAGCTTGGCTGTCAGCTATGCATTCACGGAAAACCGATAAAACCGAATCCCCCACCTCAGCGACTGCTGGCGATGCTTTAGAAGAGTTTGCAGACAACGTAGAAGTTACATAAATTTTCCCCTGAGCCATTTCTTGCACAGCTTTACGATCAATTTTTCCATTTCGAGTGAGAGGTATGGTTTCGACGGCCAAATATTTCGAAGGAATATGTGAACTCGGCAAATGTATTTTTAAGAAGTTCTTTAATTCAGGGCTATTTAGGCGAGTAGTTTTATATTTATTTTCTAGGGTATAAACGGCGACTAACTCTTGAGTTTCAGTTGTTGGATGTACACAACTTACTACCACACAGTTATGGATATACGGGTTCTTCATCAAAGCATTTTCAACCTCGGCCGCAGAGATTCTCACACCTTTTATCTTTAAATAACCTTCCTCACGTCCCGCAAAAATAATATTTCCATCTTCCCTAAAATACCCTTGGTCACTCATGCGAAAAGCAGTTTGAGTTTCATTTTCGCTCACTTGAATTTCAACGAAATCTTTATAGTAAATTTCCCCATCAAGTAAATAACCATTAGATAAATTTAGGCCAGTCATGTACATCGTACCGACCTCGCCCATTTGGCAAGGCTTCAGATTTTCATCCAAAATAAAATAACGGTTATTTTCTAAAGCTTTTCCATACGGAATAATTTCCTGATCTTGCTCATTTATTTCATGCCATATACTCCAAATTGTGGTCTCGGTAGGTCCACCTAATGAAAATAAACGAGCGTTAGGTAATTGTTGTCTTAACTTCGCTATAAGTGAAGGCTTGATATAGTCGCCGCCTTGGGCAATTAAACGCAAAGACTGTAATTGTTCTTTTTGAGCTACACTGAACAGCATATCGACAATGGCAGGGACACTGCTCCAAATCGTAACCTTGCAACGATCTACTAAATTGGCCCAGACAACAGCATTTTTACTTTGCTCAAAAGATGGAACCACCAAAGTTGCGCCCACTGCCATTGAAGCAAATACATCAAATACCGACATATCATGATGAAACGGTGTTACCGCCATAATCACATCGTCAGCAGTAATTTTCCATTCCGAGATCGTCTGTTGTAGCGTGTTTTCTGTGGCCTGATTATTTAGGACCACACATTTCGGAGTCCCTGTACTTCCCGAAGTATATAAATAATATGCCGGACGTCGGTTAATTTCGGCATTAAAGCTCGGTTTGTACTTAGTTGTAGCCGATAAAATCTCATTAATATTTAGTGTTTGCACACCTGCAATAAATGAGTCACTCACCACAACATCTGCCCGACTATTCGTCAATAAATAGTTCAGTCTTGATGGCGGAGAATCCATATCTACAGGTAGCCAAATGATGCCGGTAAGCGCACATGCCAAAGCTGTATAAATATGCTCAGGACTTTTTCTCAGGCAAATTGCCACCACCGACCCTGTTGCCAAGTCTTGCATTTTTAGCGCATACATGACTTTGGCGACCTGAGTCCCTACCTCAGCATAACTAATGCTACGGTCTTCAAAAATGAGTGCTGTTCGATTGGAATTTTGCTCAAAAATATTTTCATAAATTTGCTTTAAGAAATTTTCTACATTGTTATTTTTATCATTCGTTTGCCCTAAATTTTGACTCAAATCTTTTAGCATTTATCTTGGTCCTCACCCTATTCTTTATGCAATACCACCCGACCTAATATTCAAAACAATGTTATAAAAATGTCGTCTTTATCGCTGTTTGTTTGAATAATAGATACCCTAGCACAATAATATAAATGATAATCATTTACAATTACTATTAAGAGAAATATCAATTTCTTTCTTTTAAAAGCCATTAATAAAAAATGATAAATATCAAAATAATAAAATAATTTTTGCTATTCGATTTAATTGCTTAGAGAACTATTTCTATGGTCTAAAACACACAATTAATAATGATTATTATTTACATTAAGAGCTAACTTCGTTATCGTAGCCATAGAGAGATCACATCTATATCAATTATCGCGCTCTATAGTAATCATTAAGCTTGGGTTATATATATGACAAAAATTGCAGAAAAATCGAAACAAGAATATGGCGACTTACTAAAAGAAAAAGACCATTTACAAGATATGGAACAACTTGAGATGACTATTGTCTCGATCCAGACGCCGTATCCTTCTATTGTAAGAATTCAAGGAAAAATCAACACATTACAACCAGAGCTTTGGCAAGCTCCCAATTTGGCAATTCGGTTAATTGTGAGCAATCCGCCAGAGGAACAACCCATCTCACGCGTCTATACGGTCCGTTCATTTAACCCTGTAAATACTCAAATCGAAATTGATTTTGTTAAACATGAAGATTTAAGCCCAGCAATGGAATGGCTTAATTCGGCTCAAGTGGGTACAAAAATCGAGCTTATTGGCCCCCGCCCCCATTTCATTCCCAATTTCACAGCCAAAAAGCATGTGGTCATGTTTGCCGACGATACGGCTGTACCCGCGTTATATTCAATACTCAAGCAATGGGAAAATGGAGTAAGTGCTGATATTTTCATTGAAAGTTTTGAAAAAGACATTGCTAGCCAATTACCCGAACTTGAGCATGTCAAAATTCATTCGTTCCATAAAGAACATCACACGGCACAAAAAGGTCTTCTTTTAAAAGCAGCATTTGCGCTAGAAAATTATGAAAATATTACGATTTGGGCAGCTTGCGAACGCAACGAAGCAAGAGCCTTACGTCAATTTTTTCTAGAAGACCAACTGTTAAATAAAAATGACGTGCGTATTGCCGGCTATTGGAGAGACGGCGTATCTAGCTCAGAGTTAGACAAACTGCGTGCTCAACATTATCAGAAACATATTCAGCAAGGTAAGACCTTAAACGAATATGATGACCTCGATTTAGCAAATTAAGTTTCTTTTACATACAAATAGGCACTGGCTCTGGATATACCTAAATGTTGGGCAACCGTTTCCACCGCCTTTTTAATTTCTAATAAACCATTATTCTTAAGTTCTTGTATTAATTGCTTTCTCTCATTGAGTTTTAACATACGCGGTGTAGTGGCATGTTTTGAAGCAAACTGATCGATATATCTTCGAATTGCTTCCGTGCCATTCGGTTCCAAGTTTTCAATAATGTTGTCAGTTTCAATTTTAGTGAAATGCTCTAAAGCGCTTTGCATCCCTCTAAATAAGGTTAAATCAATATTCATACATAAAGCGGCTACGTACTGGCCCTCTTCATCTTTAATGCCGATCGAGGTGCTTTTTGCAGGGCGACCATCTGCAAACTGGTTAGCATAGTTTGTAATAAGATTTGGAAACTCCGGAGACATGATTCTTGCCAGCCCCAACTCAGTTGCCGGATCTCCAACTTTTCGGCCAGATAAATTATTGTGTATGGAGAGTATGGCATGCTCAGGATTGGTTAAGTCATGGACAACCACTTCACAAAAAGGCGCTAGTGTTTCACTTAACCCTTTCGCGATAGTATCAAGTTGAGTGAGTAAATGTTTATCACGATTGCCCAATGTATTTCTCCTAATGACTTAATACTGTTTCAAACCTTACATTGACCAAGCAAACAGTAATTTAGACTTTTTATCTAATTTTAAACTTAATGTAAATCAAAATCTTATATCTCATTGTTATCAAATTAAAAAATAAATTAGACATTTTATCTAAATATATATATTTTATCTAAACAAGGTTAATAGATTGTACTTTCCTTGGCAATACGAAATCTTGCATCCGAAAACATTGAATAGAATCAGGTTTAATTATGAAAAATTTAACCCTTCCAAATTATGAAGATGTCGCAGCCGCTGCTGAACGTATAAAAGATTTTATAAATAAAACCCCTGTTTTAACTTCACGTACGGTGAACAATGAATTTGAGGCAGAAGTGTTCTTTAAATGTGAGAATTTTCAGCGTGTAGGCGCTTTCAAATTTCGTGGTGCCATGAATGCACTTTTGCAATTTAATGAGACTCAAAAGAAAGCAGGTGTAGTTGCTTTTTCTTCGGGGAATCATGCACAAGCCATTGCGCTTTCATCAAAAATTCTTGGTATTCCAGCAACCATTATCATGCCTAAAGATGCACCTGCTGCAAAAATGGCAGCAACGCGAGAATACGGCGGCAATATTGTTGAATTTGACCGTTATACGGAAGATCGGGAAAAAATTGGAAAAGAGATTGCCGAAAAAAAAGGTCTGACATTAATTCCGTCTTATGACCATCCGCATGTGATTGCAGGTCAAGGTACGGCTGCTAAAGAGTTATTTGAAGAAGTCGGTGATTTAGATTACCTGTTTGTATGTTTAGGTGGTGGCGGTTTGTTGGCAGGTTCTGCCCTGTCTGCTCGCCAGCTTTCTCCGAACTGCAAAATATATGGCGTTGAACCTGCCCTAGGAAATGATGGACAAATGTCTTTTAGAAAAGGCGAAATTGTTCATATTGATACCCCACCAACCATTGCCGATGGCGCACAAACTCAATATTTGGGCAAATTGACCTTTCCTATTATTCAACAGAAAGTTGATGATATTTTGACGGTCACAGACGAAGAACTCATTAACGCTATGAAGTTTTTTGCTGAAAGAATGAAGATGGTGGTTGAACCGACAGGATGTCTCGGATTTGCGGCTGCCCGTAATTTAAAACATGAGTTAAAAGGCAAACGTATCGGCATTATTATTAGTGGTGGCAACGTCGATATTTCTAAATACGCGGAGTTTTTATCTGCTTAATCAAACTCAATATCTATCTATAATTTCCTTTAAAGCCTTATAGGTAGACATTTATATGTAATCTCTTTTTAAAAAGCCTGTTTTATACAGGCTTTTTTTATATCTAAAATTTAAAACGAATATTTATAAAAATCTTAATCATCTTAAAAATGCAACAATATGTTGCATCTACTCTATTTTTAGCTTTACCCCACAGGTTTAACATATTCCTCAAGAGATAAATAATAATTGAGGAGATCGAGTCATGAATGCTTATTTGCATCGTAGTGAAGATCGTGGTCATGTTAAAGCAGGCTGGTTAGAGTCTTATCATAGCTTTTCGTTTGGTAGCTGGTATAACCCTAAATATATGGGGGTAAGTGCACTTCGAGTCATTAATGATGACCGAATCGATGCCCAAAACGGTTTCGGCACTCACTCGCATGACAATATGGAAATTTTAACCTGTGTGCTTGATGGTGCAATTTCACACCGTGACACCATGGGAAATGAAGGCCAGATTAAAGCAGGTGAATGGCAACTTATGAGTGCAGGTACAGGTGTTGCTCATAGTGAGATTAATAACACCGATACGCCAGTGCATTTATTACAAATCTGGATTATTCCCGATGTAAAAGAAGCCGAGCCAAATTATCAGCAAATTAGTTTGGACCCACGTAATCAACCGAACGAATGGCATTTGATTGCAGGCCCTGACGCAAATGCACCAATGCATATTCGCCAAGATGCAGAGGTAAAATCTGCTGTACTTGAAAAAGGTCGTGAACTGCCAGTTGAGACTTCAAAACGAGTTAATTACGTTCATGTAATTTCAGGTGAAGTGCGTATTGGTGAGTACGAAGTGAAAGCGGGTGATGCTCTGGTCTTTGAAGATAACGCAGTGATTCAAGCACTCGAAGACAGCCAATTTATCTGGTTTGATTTACCTTAAACTGCTTAAAAGCCCTTTTATATGAAAGGGCTTTTTAGTCACTGCTACCGCCCCCATCACATCCGCCTGAGTCGGAAAATGATGAGCAATCATTTGATGAATGAGAACTATGGTGACTGTTATCGTAAATATGGTGGTGTGGTGAATATGTTGAAGCTGAATAATCATGCTCACCCGATGGTGAATAATTTTTTGAATTTCTAAGCAATGCGATTAAGCAAATGATTCCAATACTCGAAAAAATGGCAATAAATATCACAATAAATAACTTCAAATAACGTCCTCCCTCATACAGCTATAGAGATCATTGTTGTTTTTCTCTTTCATTATTTAAAGGAGCCATACTGAATAAACAAGTTATTTTTTGATAAATACAGCATACAGCCCCCTTTCTTATGACTCGTATTTAGCCGCTACTGACGCAACCCTAATCTTTTCATTTGCATGTAGTTAGTCCTCTTAAAAAACACTCAAACACACTCTCCCGCTCGCTTACCCCACCTGAGCTTAAAAGCTGAATGATTGTGCCTTCCACCATATATAAAAATAGTTTGGCATCGGTAAAAGAGACATCGGGTTTAAGCAATCTAAGCTGGCTATAAATCTCATTTTTGAGCCATGTTCTATAGCGCACTGCGGTTTGATAAGCGTTGGGATAACTATTTTTAATTTCAAAAACGGCTTTAAATAATAAGTAATACGGCCCTTCTATATCGGTGTGTAAGTCATAAAGTTTTTTGAGTTTATCTATTGTGGAGGTACTTAAGTCATACTCGACCATTGCGACTACTTGTTCTTGGAGCTTTTCTTTTTGCACCATGAGGCAGATTTCAATCAGCCTTTCTTTAGAGTGAAAGTAATTATAAAAAGTCGCTTTTGTAATCTCTGATTCTTTCACTATTCTGTCGACGCCAATAAGGTGGAACCCACGGTGGTGAAACAGATCAATTGCTTTATTTACAACATATAAGGCACGAGTTGGGAGAACTACATTTCGCATAATTTTACCGTTATAAATTCTTGTTGTTTGTAAATGAGATACTTTTTTGGGAGAAAAAAAGGCACAGCAAAGCCTATAAAGACTGTGCTTGGCACATCTCAAGTTTTATTGTTGCTAAGTTTTTGGTTGTGACGATTTAAAGCCTGAAAGCGCTAATAGCCCTCAAGCTGCTTTAAAGTTTATGTGGTGTCGTTATAGCTTTTGGCATTGAGAGCCAAGAAATAATGGATGTGCAAAGCCAACTCCTTTTTATTGGGAGTTCTGCCAAAGCATTAAAATTATGGTGGCAGAACGAGAAAGGGTTAGCAGACTGGTGAAAGATATAACCAGCACACCCGTAGGTGTCCCTCTCCCGTCCTACCGCTACGGGAGGAGACTAGGAGTTTACACATAAGAGTATCCCTCAGATGGAATAACTCTGATGCGATCTTTCATCACGGTCTGCTAAAACCGACTGGCAATGTGGCCAGCAGGCAAAGGATAGTGCTCTGCCCTTTAGCAGTCAAGCACACAAAATGACATTTGCTTTAATTTAG
Organism: Acinetobacter sp. UC24323; assembly: GCF_024151445.1. Lineage (NCBI taxonomy): Bacteria > Pseudomonadati > Pseudomonadota > Gammaproteobacteria > Moraxellales > Moraxellaceae > Acinetobacter > Acinetobacter sp. UC24323. Next base: position 231,222 of record NZ_JAHIBY010000002.1, read on the forward strand.
ATCATTAAAAAAGTAAGGCTAAATAATGAGTAAGTTATTGTTTAAGAGGGGTTTATAAAGGTGGGGTTAGGGTAATAGTTTTATAGGGTAAAGTTTTGGAGGTGTAACCTTTTAAAAAGTTTAAAGGTTACAGGATTCTGGGCTTACAAAGACTGATAGAACTTTCCTAATTTTCATTAAAAATTCAATCATATTCAGATTTACTATTAGAGTGAAATTTTACTAGAGAAATAGCTCCATATATATTCTCTATGATCAATCTCATCATTTATAAGCGACTGGATAATAGAACTATCAATGATATATATAAGTAATCTCGCTTCTTCAATAGAAGCATTGCTTTTAATATTTAATAATATTTCTAGTATTATATTAATTAACCATTCTCTATACTTAATAACTACTCGATGAGCTTGAGGATATATTTTTTGTATTTCGAATATAGCCTTAAATATTAAATGGTAGTGACTTTTTAAATCAGCATGCAAAAAATAAATTTCTTTTAACTTATCTAAATTTTGGCTTTTTAAGTTTGCACTTAAGATTGAACTTACTTGTTGCATTAAAGTTTCCTGATGAAACTCAAGACACAGCTCAATTAGTTTCTCTTTACTTTTGAAGTATTTATAAAAAGTCATCTTGCTAACATTTGACTCTTTAGAGATACGGTCTACTCCAACATTATGAAATCCATGTTGATCAAAAAGATATCTTGAAGTATGGATAATCATTGATGAACTAAAGGGAATTTCCATATTTGACATAAATAAACCGCACTATAAAAAGATTGAAAAAAATATATGCAAGAACTTCATATATTCCATATTTATAATTATAAAATATAAAAAACACAAAAGTCAGCCAAACAATGTTTGTTTTTCATTAATCTACATTTTAGGATTATTATACAAGTACCTTAAATATAAAACATACATCCTTATTATTTATTTAATTTTCATTAATTTAAATTTAACTCAATATTAACCCATGACTTTTTCTCATGCATTCATGCAAATTAATCCTTTGAAAATAAGCTAACCACTACCTAATTTAAATATAACGTTCACTATACCTCCTTTCTATATGAGCAAAGCCCAAGACATTCTCAATACTGCCGAGAGACTTTTTGACTATCAAGGCTTTCATGCAACTGGAATTGATCAGATTGTTCGTGAAGCTGAGGTAACTCCACGAACTCTTTATCGACACTTTCACTCAAAGGAACAATTGATTTTAAAAGTCCTTGAGGAAAGAGAATTACGCTTTTTTAGAAAGCTACAGCAATGCATTGAGAATAAAGAAAACTCTATTCCAAATTGGGTAGCCGTTTTTAATGAGTTGGAAAACTGGTTCACAGAAGAAAGTGACAGAGGATGTTTATTTTTACGTGCTCTAGCTGAGTATCGTCATAAAGAGACTGAAATAGTGCAGACCGTGCTTATTCATAAACAACGCACACTAGATTTTTTAATGGGCCAATTTGCTAAAACTTCATCTGACCATTTTAAAGATAAAGCTGAAAGTTTGATGCTCATCATTGAAGGTGCTGTTGCCTTAGCTCCTGTAATCGGTGGTAAAGCAGCAATTCAAAGAGCCAGTAAGTTAGCCCATCAATTATTACAACCTACAACCCACCCACTACTTCACTAGGAGAAACATATGGTACTGCCTACTAAAATGCATGCTGTGCTATTAAAGGGACACGGTGGTCTTGACCAGCTTGAATATCGTACTGATGTAACAGTTCCTACCCCAGCAGATGATGAAGTTTTAATTCAAGTTTCTGCAGCTGGTGTAAACAATACAGATATTAATACTCGTATTGGTTGGTACTCGAAGACAAATGAACAAGCTACAAATACAGGTGGTGCTAATGGTCTTGAAAGTATTAGCGATGATGATGCATCTTGGTCAGGTACACCTCTTAAATTCCCATTTATTCAAGGTGCGGATTGCTGCGGAAAAATCGTTGCAGTCGGTAAAAATGTAGATCCATCTCGTATTGGTGAACGAGTCATTGTCCGCACTATGTTACGTGCTTACGTTGATTATCGTCCTTATGAGTGCTGGACTTTCGGTAGTGAATGTAACGGCGGTTTTGCTCAATTTGCTACAGTTAAATCTGCCGAAGCTTACAAAATCAATTCAGATTGGACAGATGAAGAATTAGCTTCTATTCCCTGCTCTTATTCAACAGCTGAAAATATGCTACACCGAATTGGATTAGGTGCAGAAACTGTATTAATTACAGGTGCATCTGGTGGTGTAGGTTCTGCAGCAGTACAGCTTGCAAAACGCCGTGGTGCTCAAGTTATTGCTCTTTGCTCATTATCTAAAGCTGATGAAGTATTAGCTTGTGGTGCAGATCGTGTAATTGACCGTAATGCTGACTTAGTTAAAGAGTTAGGTAAAGAATCAATTGATGTAGTCATTGATTTAATTGGTGGACCACAATGGCCTTCTTTATTAGAAGTCTTACGTAAAGGTGGGCGCTATGCAAATGCTGGGGCAATTGCTGGTCCTATTTCGCAGATCGATCTACGTACAGTGTATTTGAATGATTTGACTTTAATGGGCTGTACATTCCAAGAAGATGAAGTGTTTACCAATCTCATTTCATATATCGAGAAAAATGAAATTCGTCCTTTAGTAGCTAAGACTTATCCCCTCAATGAAATCGCTAAAGCTCAAGAAGAGTTTCTGAGCAAGAAACATCTGGGCAAGCTCGTTTTGACTGTTCCATCAGTTGAGGCATAGATCAGATTTAAGTGAACGGTGTTACTTATGCTTCTTTCTAATCAATACGGATGTCATCAGTAACACCAAGAATAAATAGTCTTAAAGACAAGGATATATTCATGAAAATTAAGCGTATTGAGCTCTATCAAATCGATCTACCTTACTCTGGTGGTGTATATCATCTTTCGGGTGGTCGTGAATATCGTAGCTTCGATGCTTCCATCGTAAAAATTATTGCAGATAACGGGTTAGAAGGCTGGGGAGAAAGTACACCATTTGGTTCAACATATATTGCATCTCACGCTTTAGGTACACGTGCCGGTATTGCTGAAATTGCGCCTCACTTATTAGGTAAAGATCCCCGTCAAGTCGATCGTATTAATGAGACCATGGATAATGCTCTTGTTGGACATAATCATGCCAAATCAGCACTTGATCTAGCGTGTTGGGACCTATTTGGTAAATCGGTAAATTTACCTGTATGTGAATTATTAGGTGGTTCAACTGGTCGTAGACTACCTGTAATTTCTTCTATTCATGCCGACACCCCTGACGCAATGCGTGAAAATGTAGCTAAACATCGTGAACTGGGTTATTTAGGCCACTCAGTGAAAATTGGTGCTGTCGATAGCGAAGGTGGTCCGGTCTTAGATGCTGAACGTATTAAAGCAAGTTTGGCTGATCAAAAACCAGGTGAATTTTTTATTGTTGATGCGAATGGTGGCCTTACACCAGAAATGGCATTAAGAATTTTCCGTTTACTCCCGAAAGGGCTCGACTTTGTTTTAGAAGCACCATGTAAAACATGGCGTGAAACCAAATCATTACGTCAACGTTGTGATATCCCTTTCTCTCTTGATGAACTGATCCAACAAGATGAAGATTTAATCCATGCAATTACTGAAGATCTCATTGATGGAGTGGGTTTAAAAATCTCTAAAGCTGGTGGATTAACTCATTCACGCCGACATCGTGACATTGGTCTCGCAGCTGGGCTTTCTCTAAGTGTTCAAGAAACTGTAGGTTCAGATATTCCATTTGCAGCAATTGCTCATCTTGGAGCAACGATTCCTGAGAGAAACCTACGATGCCTTTTAGATACACGAGGGATGGTAAGCATTCACACAGCAGAATTTGATGCACCGATTGTTGATGGCGGTGTGATGGTCCCTAACAAACCTGGCCTTGGTATCACTGTTGATGAAGATTTATTGGGTTCACCAGTAGCTGTTTGGGGTGACTAAACAGGATTTCATTTAAATAAGGTAAGCCCAAGAAACTATACATTCATGACTGTTTTTAAAAATTAAAACAGTCATTCCTATGTACGTTTTAAACCAAATTTTAAGACTTCAAAGTTATCTAGACATTCATTTTTTAATGAGTGTTATTCCCTTCTATTGTCTTAAACATACCTACTCAATGGAAGTACTAATAACGCTCAAGGACTAACAAAGATGGCGCGAAAAGGATGAAGTATAAGGAGTCACTATATTCAAAAGTACTCCTCAATCGCCCATAAAAACTAAAGCAAGTACATATGTACAAAAAAGGAAGATACACAAGGAGCGTATCATGAATCAACAACAAGTGGTTTCCCCACCTCAGTTAATTTCCCAAGATCAAATAGCACGTCGCTTTATGACAAAACTCGCTTGGCTCATGGCAGGCGGGATGTTTATTGATGGATTTGTTTTAGGTTATTTAGGTGCATTAATGCCCTCTATTACAGCCGATTTGCATTTATCAACTACATGGCAAGGCTTAATTGGTGCAGCCTCACTCATTGGAATTTTCTTTGGTGCTCCAATTGGTGGATATTTTTCAGATCGCTTTGGTCGTAAACCACTATTCATGATCGACCTTTTTATATTCTTCATATGCTCAATTGGACAATTCTTTGCATCTGATCCCTACACGCTTTTTATAGCTCGTCTATTAATGGGTGTCGCGATTGGAATTGAATATGCAGTCGGTTGGCCGATGCTTGCAGAATTTGCTCCAGCTCGCCTAAGAGGTAAATTATTGATTTTGACTGAAACCTCTTGGTTTGTTGGATATCTTGTCTCGTATACCCTAAGTTTTATTATGATTGAAAATCATATTGCGAGTTGGAATGTGATTTTAGGAATTAGTGCAATTCCCTCTTTAATCGTTTTATTAATGCGTAGTGGTATTCCAGAATCTCCTCGTTGGCTCATGAGTAAAGGACGTAAAGAAGAAGCTTCTAGAATTGCACATAAGTATTTTACTGAAGAAGACAAGAACGATATTTTAAATCAGAAGCATGCAAATGTTGGACAAAAGACAAGCTTCTTTGATTTATTCAAAAGTAAAAATATCAAAGGTACAACTTTAGTTTCTATATATTTTATTGGTACTTCTGCACCTTATTTCGCAATTGGTGTATTTATTCCAATGATTTTAGAAAAATTAGGTTTGCAAGACGGTATTAAAGGAGGATTGTTCCTCAACACATTTGCTGTATTTGGAACACTTGCAGCTGTATTGTTAATTGAAAGAGTGTCGCGCCGTAAAATGGCAATTCTTCCTATCCTTATTTGTACTATAGCGTTAGTCGTAGTGGCTTTAGCTGCAAATCATCCCACATGGATTCTGATTGGTTTCTTAGTTTTCGCATTTGCTAATGCTATTACTGCAGGGATGATTTCAGTTATCCCCGGAGAAGTGTTACGCCCAGAAATAAGTTGTTCAGGTACAGGTTTTGCAGCAGCAATGTCCCGTATAGGCGCTGCTATAGGTGTGTTTTTGATGCCTATGTTTGTTGCAGCACATGGAGCAGCATTAGCAGTTTGGATCGCTGCTGGGGTGTGCTTAATAGCAACAGTAATTACCTACCTATTTATGCCTGAAACCAAGGGTAAATCAATGAGTGAAATTTTTCATTAACTCAAACTTTCTGAATAAAAAGCAAAATACTTTCTCTTAAAAAAGAGAGTATTTTGCTTTGAATCTTTATTTTAAATTGCTCATCAAGAGCAGAAATCGCCTGAATATATGATTAAAACTCATCATATCTTGAAAATATATCCATTGAAGCGAAGCGTACATTTCACCTATCTTGAAGATGTTTTAGTCAGGGAGAATACATATGAAACAGTGGAATTATTCAAATGCTAGAGCACAACTTACCATGATTATGGATCAAGCTGTTGCTGGGCATCCTGTAGAAATTACTCGCAGAGGTCGGGAATCTGCAGTAATTATTAGCAAAGCTTCTTATGAGGCTTACAAGAAAGCCGAATACGATGTTGCTTACTATAAAATTTCAGCTTCTAAAGAAAATTCAGAAGCTTAAAGACATCTCCAAAAATACTCTTTATTCATGCAGCAAGGTTCCATGAAGCTCAATATTTCTTTAATTCAACTTGGTTCCTTGTTTGCATTTATCTCTGCATTTCTATTTAGCAGTAAAGCAATTTTTATTAAACAGGCATATAGCCTTACTCCATCATTAGATGCCATTACCTTAATGGCTATCCGTATGGGAATTGCTCTACCCTTCTTTTTAGTTATCTGTTGGTTTTGTCGCCATCAAAATCGCAATATCAAGCTAATAGATTTTCTATATCTACTTTCTGTTGGCTTGTTAGGCTATTACATTTCTAGCTGGCTCGATTTCTATGGACTCATGTTTATTACCGCGTCACTAGAGCGAATTATTTTATTTTTATATCCCACTATGACCGTTTTAGCGTCGAGTTTTATCCTCAAGCAAAAATTAAGTTCAAAAACGATATTTGCACTTGTCTTAAGTTACGGAGGAACAGTCATTGTGATGCTCCAAGAGCAAAAAACGCTTCCAGATCAACATAACTTCTGGTTTGGAGCAAGCCTAGTATTTGCTAGTGCAGTTGCTTTTGCTTGCTACCTTTTACTTACCCCACCATTAATCAAAAAATTTGGTTCATGGAACTTAACAGGACTATCTTTATCTGCAGCTTGTATTGGTACACTTATACATTTTCTAATGGTAACCAGTCATCCTGTACAACTACTTAACTCTTTACCTGTACAAGTTATTTGGTACGGAATCTGTTTAGGTTTATTTGTTACGGTTCTACCCACCCTCTTATTAATATTGAGTATAGAGTACGTAGGTGCAACACAATCAGCAATTATTTCATCCATTAGCCCAATTGTTACTATTCTTTTTTCAGTCTTCCTTTTAAACGAGCATTTAAATACAATCCAGTGGCTAGGTTGTTTTCTTAATATTTTTGGTGTGATGCTTATTACACTTAAAAGAAAATAAAACCAACAATTAAATTATAAAAGATATATTTTAAGTATTTTTATTATTTATTTTTAATGATGATAAAAAGTCATTAACTCATGATTATTTATCGTGCTCGACTAACTATTAAAGTACCCATTTAAAAATTATGATTAATTTTTTAATCGGGTCTATCGTATGAGCCGCCAAATCTCAACCTTAATCGGTGTTTCAGCTTTATTACTTTGGTCCACTTTAGTTGGCTTACTCAGGCTTTCTACAGAAAGTTTTGGTCCTATCTATACAGTGACTTATGTATATACCATCAGTGCTATTATTTTGTTCTTAACATATGGCCTGCCCGATTTAAAAAAGGTTTCAAAGAAGTTTCTTATTTTATCTAGCTTGCTTTTTGTTGTTTTTGAATTATGTTTTGCCTTTTCAATTACTCTAGCAAATTCATCAGAAAAATCGATTGAAATGAATATTATTTTTAATATGTGGCCGACTTTAATTATTATTATGTTGGCAGTATTAAAAGAAGAAAAAGTAAACTTATTAACTATATTAGGAGTGATCGTAAGTTTTGCAGGAATAGTTATCATTAACTATCACCCTAATCTAAACTTTATTGATAACTTCTCAAAAAATCCGATTAGTTACTTGCTCATTTTTTTAGCTGCTATTCTTTGGGCCGTTTATTGTATTTATACCAAAAAGCAAAGTAATGGAACTAATGCTGTTTCGCTTTATTTTATATTAACTGCAATAGCTTTATGGATTCTTACTCTCTCTACTCAAGGTTTCCACCTACCCCATGCTCAAGGTATTAATGGCTATATATTCGTCTTAATTAATGCTGTTTTTTTCTCTATGGGTTATCTGGCTTGGAATATTGGTATTATCAAAGGCAACATGCCCGTTTTGATTATGCTTTCTTATTTTTCTCCAATTTTCTCATCAGCATTCTCAGCTTTTGTTTTGAACTCCGATTTAACAATCAATTTTTGGTACGGTGCATTAACGGTTACTTTAGGATCATTAATCTGCTGGTACTCAATTCGAAAAAACCATGTTCAACATAACCAAGCGAAATTAGCTTCTTAATTTTTTAGTCACAGCCATACTATTTTGGCTGTGACTTTTTATTTTTATCAAACTTTATCAATCAAACGTGTAACACCATTTACAATCATATCGACTGCGATTGTTCCAATTAATAAAGATGCCAATCTCCCAACAATATCAAAATAACGATCAATATATTTGGCATGGCGATAGCGTAAGTGATCATGAGAAAATTTCATTGCTATCAAAACACTACAACTCACAAATAGTACTAAGGCAATAACTATAGCTGCCTCTAAAAGGGGCATACTCATGCCGGTCACTACAGCTGCACTAATTGTTCCAGGACCAATCATAAATGGCATAGCGACAGTCCCAGCCAAATGTTCAGGTGCACCTCGCATTTCTCCAATAGTATCGGCACCCTGGAATACATAGCGATATCCAATCACCAGAAAAATCAGGCCACCAAAAATCAGAAATGATTCAAACCTTACATTTAAATACCGATTAAAAATTGCTTCACCACCCCATGCGAATAAGAGAAATACCACATATGCAATGAGGCTTCCTTGAATCAAAGCCTTATTAAACACTCTGGTTTCTGTATGACGAATTAGCCCAATCATATAGATACTCATGAGGAATGGATTAAGTAATGAAAAAAATAAAATAAATGTACTAATAAATGGTGAAGACATTTTTATTATTCCTACACGACTTCAGGAAGCTTTTAAACTTCCTGAAAATTGATAAATGAAAAAACCTGTGCAAACTTTTAGAAGCTATAAATCAACATTAGATTTAAGAGTTTGTTCCATTTCCCATCATCGCCTGCTGCAAGAGAACTACCATTGCCGCCAACAAACGGATCGTTTTTACTCATCACATATTCGGTATATAAAGAAATATTTTTATAGTCCCACGCCACGCCAACGATGTTGCGCTGAGAGTCATTAAATCCATTTTCTTTCTTGTTAAAACCACTAAAAACAACATACGGCGTAACATTGAGCGAATCTTTAACATTCTTAAAAACATAGCTCGTATCAACCGTATAGAAATATCCTTTGTTAGCAATGTCATATTCGCCATCAAAAGAACCGAAAGTTGAGCTAGCTGGACTCAAAGCATCTTTATTACTAATCGATTGTCGCCCTCCAGTAAGTACGACATTCAGATTTTTATAGTTAATACGGTTAAATAGAGCCCAAGTGTTTCTCGTACCATCTGCAGAAGTTTTTTTATTCTCAATGTCTGAATACCAATAACTTCCCCCCACCGATACCTTGAGATCATCTGTACTTAAAAACTTAAGATCTTGATCGACACGTGCCATCCACATGTTTTTTTCATTCAGGTTTGTTTTGAGTGGATCAGATGAGGTAACAACATTAGCCGTATAACGTGCTGAGTCTTTACTACTTCCGTGGTAGTTACCACCATCAGTTGCAAAATAAGCCAAATCTACTTTAGTAGCAGACGGTAATTCAAAGTGATAGTTCGCACCTAAATTGGAAGCATCTTGCAAACCCATTGTGTTGTTAATACCAGCATAAAAGCTGCTATCCCAAAAACGACCTGGACCGAAAGGAATGGGTTGCACACCTACAGTAATATGATCTGTCGCGTTTAAATGGTAGCCAGCATAGCCATAAACTAGAGTCGAGAAATCACAGAATTTATCGTATTGATAACAACGATATTCGACTTTTCCAAACCAGTCGGGTGACTCATAACCTAGCCTTAAAATAGCTGCATCAAATTTTATTTTCTGATCTGATGCAGACTCGCCGTAATCCTTATCTTGATAATTCCCACGTAAAGCACCTGAAATTGTTAAAGCACCCGTATCACTTTTAGGATCTCCAAAAGTTACTCCGGCAAAAGCAGGTAACGCCATTCCAACTGAAATTAACCCAAATCCAAGTGTTAAATAGACCTTGCTCATTTACAAATCCTTGTTTAAATGAAGATTTGCAGAAAACCTTTCCTGTCCTCTGCTTATTTTTTTCAGACAACACTTCCCTGTTCAGGAGAAGCTCCTGAAATTTAAAATTTTCGTTAATTTGTATTAGCCCTAATTCAAAGCTACGTTCTCATAAGAATAAAATGACCCACATTATTTTTTCCTGAACAATATGGGTCGTTTCTTTTATGCAATTCCGTGCAGCTCTTTCCAGTTACCTGGATGTACTACGTAACCAAATACCGCATGTCCACCATAAATTAGCTCGGTTCCTTCAGGAATCCACAACATTTGTCCTGGACGAACTTCATATTTTTGACCGTTAGCAGTAAGCTCAAAACAGCCTTCAATTACAAAAATGACTTCGTCATAAAGTAATTTCCAACTTACCTCTGCCCCTTCCCAACGTGCAAAACCAATACCCATATTTGGGGAAACATCAGCTCCTAATGCTCTTGCAACATAAGCCGTACCATCTGGTGTTTCGCCACGTAAATTGAAATTAAGTTGAGCGCTATCAACTAACTTTACTTCTTTCATCTATTTCTCCCGCTTACAATTCACTACGACTGCGCCATTTTTCAAATCTGATACGTGTTCTAACACCTAAACCTAAGAACGGTTCTGGTGGATTTAAACTAGGCATACCAGTTACATACTGAATATCTTTTAAAGCTTGGGAATCTGAGCCAACAACGAGATCAGCCAATAACGTTCCTGAAATTGTGCCCCATGCTGCTCCTACACCATTGTCGCAAGCACTCGCATAAACGCCGTCTTCTAACTCCCCAAAGAAGTTAGTGAAATTACGAGAAATCGCATAAACACCACCCCATGTATGGGTAAATGGAACATTAGCTAAATTCGGATAACGAGCTAAAAATGCCTTGCGATGATCTTCTTGTATCCAACGACGATTATCATCACTTACATTTGCACCGTATTTTGGGACATGCTTATAAGTGTTACGGATTAGAATACGGCGATCAGCTGTCATTCTTAACGTTGTCCCAGCATGATCAGCTGGAGTAAGCCCCCAATCTAACTCACCCTGATAAACTTTCATCTCTTGGTCAGTTAATGGACGCGTCCAGCTCGCAAAGGTCATAACTGGTAATAAACGGTTCTTCAAATAACCAAATTCACGAGTAAAAATACTAGTTGCCAGCAATACTTTCGGTGTTGTGATTGACCCATGGTCACCCTGTAATAGCCATAGGTTATTACTTTTTTGCAAACTACGAATTGGTGATTGCTCTAATAACTCCACATTGTCTGGTAAGTGGTCACCCATACCGCGCACTAAAGCTGCTGGTTGCATCAAATATGAACCAGGAGTAAAAATCGCACGACTATAAAAATCTGTACCTAAAACTTTTTTAAGTTCTGCTTTTTCAACCCAACGATATGGTTCACCTAAATCTTTCATTAGATGCTCAAAATGATTGAGATGTGCTTCGCCACGCTCACCTACAGCACCTTGATATTTACCAGCTGCAGACCATTGACAATCAATGTTATAGCGCTCTACTAGGCCTTGTAACTGAGCAATTGCTGAACGATTCAGACTTAATAACTTTTGCTTATGAGAAGGGTCAGGATGCGATAATGCAAACTTATGTGGTAAATCAATAACAAACCCTGAGTTACGACCAGAAGCACCTTCAGCTACACGTTGTGCATCAACTAGAATAATACGGGCATGCGGTTTGAGTTCAGCTAATCTTCGAGCTGCTGCCAATCCTGCAAAGCCTGCTCCAATAATGGCATAGTCAGCTTTTTGTAGACCTATTAACTTTTTAGCAGGACCGGCTGGAGGCAATGCTGCATACCACCCACAAGTATTATCATCATTTGGTAAAGCAATCATTTTGTTATTCCTTTAACTTAAACTGTGGATGGGCACGAATTTAATTTCTCAAGCCATTCAGTACGATGGTGTTGTAATTGACGACCGAGTAAGGCAAAGCCTATTAATTTATCTTGCTCATTGTAAAAACCAGCCGCCAACTCCCCATCGTGCTCTTCCACTCTCCACTCACCTGTTTCCATTGCTGGCAATACAGAAAGTGGCAAAATTGGGGTTTTTACTAAAACTGGGGTCGCTTTCAGATCTGCGTCAGTTGATTGACCTAAAAGATTATTAACTAAAGCAGGTAGTGCTTGAGTGATTGGATTGATATATGGTGCCCATTGTCCGTTCACTTCTGCACAGTCACCTAAAGCAAAAATTGAAGGATCACTACTACGATGATCCAGACCAGTACAGATACCACGTGCTGTCTCTAGACCTGCTTCTTGAGCAAGAGCAATATTTGGTCTTAAACCTACTGCACTTAATACCAAATCAGTTTCAATTATTTGGCCATCTTGTAGTGTTAACTGATAACAACCATTTGCAGATTGAATAGAGCGGATACTATTTTGTAATTTCCACTCTACTCCTAACTGGCTAAGCGCATTTTGTAGAGCATGACCTAAAGGTTCTGGAATAAGACGTTCCATTGCCCATTTACCAAGTCCGACGACAGTAACTTTAATCCCATGTGCAGCTAAATCATTAGCAAATTCACAGCCGATGAGACCATCACCAAGAATGGTGACATGTTTTTTATCTGCCAATTGCTGACGGAAACGACGGTAATCTGCCAGATCATTTACGCTTAATGTTGCAGACGAATCACCTTCAATAGGTATAACAATTGGCGTTGCACCAGTTGCTATCACCAATTTCCCATAAGAGTAATCACCAATAGTGGTTTGAAGCTTTTTATTGGCGCGGTCAATATGAGTCACTTTCGTATGTGGATAAACACGTATATTTAAACGTTGCTCCCAACTAAGAGCAGATTCACGAACTAGACTATCTCCGTCTTTACCTAATGCTAGTGCATTAGATAAAGCTGGTTTGCTATATAAGGCGCCATCATCAGCAGTAAATACGGTAATAGACAAGTCTGGAGATTGTGCACGTAAATTCGAAGCTACATGATAGCCAGCATGGCCACTACCAATAATAACAACTGGTTCAATAACTGCAGCGGCTGCTACTTGAGGGATTTCGTCCTCTTCAATATCTGTGATATCAAGCATTTCGAAATCAGCTTTACCCACCTGACACTCTGGACACATCCAGTCATCTGGGATGTCTTCCCATTTTGTCCCTGGTGCTATCCCATCATCAGGCCAGCCTTTAGCTTCATCATAGATCCAGCCACAGACAATACATAACCACTTTCTCATCTTGTCTATTTCCCTTATTTCTTACAAATTACACGCTATGTTTCAAACGGATACCGATATTGCGAGTTTGAACATAACTGTAGATGGCTTCCTGCCCTTTTTCGCGACCAAAACCAGATAAGCCCACACCACCAAATGGTGTTTCAATACCACCAGCAAACCATTCGTTAATAAAGACTTGGCCAGCAATAAGTCGGTTTGCTACTCGAAGTGTTTGATTCAGATTTTCACCAAATACACCTGCAACAAGTCCAAAGTCCGTACCATTTGCGATTGCAACTGCCTGGTCTTCGTCATCGAATGGCATGATCACCATTACAGGTCCAAAAACTTCTTCTTGGGCAATCGACATATCGGCTGTTGCTTCGATAATAGTAGGTAGTACAAAGTAACCTTCTAAATCTGCTGCTTTCCCGCCTGTTAAAACATTGGCACCTTCTTCACGTGCCTTATCAATCATGGCAAGAATTTGTTGTTGCTGATCTTTAGATACAACTGGAGTAAGTTCGGCATTACTTTCGCCAATACCTACAGTTAGGCTCTCAGCAAGATTCACAACAGCTGCTTTAACTTCTTCATAGCGACTGCGGTGCACTAATAAGCGAGACATCGCTGAGCAAACTTGGCCAGAGTTATAGAAAATTCCTACTTTAACGCTACGCAGTAATTGCTCAAGATCAACATCAGCAAAAGCAATTGCAGCTGACTTACCACCTAACTCCATAACTGAAGGTGTTGCACGTTCAGCCGCATCTTTCAAAATGCGTTGGCCTGTTGGTACTGAACCGGTAAATACGATTTGATTCGTATCTTGATGTTTAACCAGATGAGTACCAACTTCTGAACCTTTACCACAAAGTAAGTTCACTGCACCTTGGGGAAAACCAGCTTTCTCAATAGCTTTGATGAGTAAAACCATTCCTAAAGGTGAAACTTCAGGTGACTTAATTACAACCGCGTTACCAGCCGCTAAAGCAGGTGCTAATGAACGTGCACAGATCGAAACAGGAAAGTTCCAAGGTACGATTTGAACCGATACACCCATTGGAATATATGAGGTGAAGTCGACATAATCTTTACCTAAAGGTACCGAAATACCTTCAACTTTATCTGCCATACCTGCGTAGTATTCAAAATAGCGAGCGGCTTCATCGAACTCTTCACGTGCAGTATCAATATTTTTGCCATTTTCACGACATAGAATTAATGCACCCTCTTCAGCAATTTCACGAATCGCTTCCGCAGCTTTTAACATCCATGCAGTGCGCTTCGCAGGACGCACATCTGTTAAAGCTCCGCTATTCACACATCGACGTGCTGCAGCCATTGCAGCATCTGCATCTTCGATACTTGCACGAGCCACTGTTGCAAAAGCTTTATCAGTTGCTGGATTGATAACTTCCAATTGGCGAGAAGCATCTCGCCATTGGCCATCAACGTAGTTGAGGTAGTGTTGCATATTATGCCTCCAAAGCTTTTTTAGCTTGAGTCGCCAACCATTTTTGGAAGAAGTGAGTCGGTAAATCCATCTCTGGAGAGAAAACTCCACCACCAAAGCCAGGTGAATGACGACCTTTTTGCATGGTTTCTACTGCAAACACATCTTCAGCAAATACGACTTTCCATGATTCTAAAGTTGCTTCACGGCATGCATCATATTTAGGGTCAAGTGACTCATCACCAACGTAATAGAGGCGTAATTTTTCAATTGTTTGTTCTGGAGCAATTGGATCAATCATCATTGCAAATGCATGATCAGCTTGAATACCTAACAATACGTTCGGGAACACAGCTACATATTCTGCATGACGCAATTGATCTTCTGGCCAGCTTGGGAATTTTGGTAAATGCGTACCCGCTGTAGCTGACAAGTTATATTTATAACTGCCCTGACCAGCAAAGCGATCTTCGAACATAATGTTGTAATGATCTTCAAGTTTTGAATACGTATTTAATGCTGGGTGCACCCATGGTAAGTGATAAGCTTCGCAATAGTTTTCAACTGTAAGTTTCCAGTTACTTTTTACAGGTAACTCAAAAGTTGAACCTACTTTACTGCTACGAATAAGCTCTAAACCGTTTTCACCCAAGAAAGGCTTCCAACGTTCAACTAGTGGTGCAATATGCTCTTCAAAAGTTGGTGCATCACCAGAGATATTGACGAAAACCATATCCATCCAGATTGCTGAACGGAGAGCTTTTAAACCATGTTTTTCACATTTAAAGCGTTCATCTTTATGTTGGTTAATTCCGCCAACATGTGGAGTACCTTTTAAGTTACCGTTTAGGTCATAACTCCAAGAGTGGTATTGGCAACGAATCACACCTTCAATAGTGCCTTCTTCTTGCACTAAAATCATACCGCGATGGCTACAAACGTTATGGAAAACGTGAAGTTCCCCTTCTCGGTTGCGCATCATCACCAA
Organism: Acinetobacter sp. UC24323; assembly: GCF_024151445.1. NCBI lineage: Bacteria > Pseudomonadati > Pseudomonadota > Gammaproteobacteria > Moraxellales > Moraxellaceae > Acinetobacter > Acinetobacter sp. UC24323. The sequence goes on from NZ_JAHIBY010000002.1 coordinate 246,904, forward strand.
AGGCATGCCCATAAAATTAACAGGCTTCACATAGCTCTTTTTAGGTAAATCAGAAGCAAAACCAATACATACCCAAGTTTTACTTAAAATATTGTCACGTTCAAAATTAAAATATTCGTTACTGGTATATGCTAAATTTGGCATACCATTAGATTCAGTAATAGGATTCAAAACGTTATCGACTTGCTGAACCGTAATTAATTGCTGGCTAACTCGACTATTCATCTGATGATCTCCATATATTTAAAACTAACGCAGAACTCCCTGCGTTGAGATGATTTGCACACTCTGCTATTTCTTTAGAGATTGTGTTAAATATCGATTCATCCGACAAACGACTTTTTAGCTAGGCATATATGAGTTTTTCTCATACGTAAGAAACAGATTTAGTCACTACGATTTTTATAAAAATAATTGCTATCCATGACTAAAACTCACTAGTCAGTGAGAATAAATCAGTTGAGCTATCTTCTCCCACCTCACTACCCTGTAATATTAGTATTAAGCAGCTAATCGTTTTTTAGCTGTTGGAAACGCATCCAAGGAGTAGTTATGCGTACAACAACAGGAGTCATGAAAGGGCTTAATCCGACTGTTACTATTGTCTCGAAGTTATTACTCTTCATTTTTATCGCTTTTTGCATTTTTAAGGAAAAACAGGCAGGTGAATATTTTCAGCTGATATCAAATGCCTTATTACAAAATGCAAAATGGTATCTTCTTCTTTTAGCAACTTTCTTATTAGGATTTATTATCTATTTATGTATGAGCCGTTATGGCCATATTCGTTTAGGAAAGGATGACGAAAAACCCGAGTATAGTAATATTGCCTGGATCTGCATGCTCTTTTCATGTGGGATGGGTATTGGCCTGATGTTTTGGTCAGTAGCAGAACCAATCAGCCACTATGCAAGTAATCCATTTACCAAAGGACTTTCAGATGAATCTGCCCGGATGGCGATGCAACTGACATTCTTTCATTGGGGATTACATCCATGGGGATTATTCTGTTTAGTAGCGGTTGCTTTAGGATATTTTGCTTACCGTAAAAATTTACCTTTTGCCATGCGCTCAATTTTATACCCATTAATAGGTAATAAAATTTATGGACCGGTAGGTAATATCGTCGACATTATAACCATTGTAATTACTGCTTTCGGTATTTCACAATCATTAAGTATGGGAATACTTGAACTAAATACCGGACTCAACCACACCTTTGGTATTAGTGTAGATGTCAAAATTCAGCTTGTAATGGTAGTCATTCTTTGTGCTTTAGCTACCATTTCTTTATTATCCGCAATTAGTAAAGGCTTCAAGATCATTGCTGAAGGCAACATGATAATTTCTTATTTATTGGTCTTTATCATTATTTTCATTGGCTCAACTCACTATATTTTAAATACCTTCTTTGAAGGAATAGGTGATTATTTACAAAATATTGTAGGTATGAGTTTATGGAGTGATGCACAAAAAGATTCAGGTTGGCAAAACTGGTGGACAGCTTACTATTGGCCATGGTGGATGACTTGGGCACCTTTTGTGGGTCTTTTCATCGCTCGTATTTCTAGAGGCCGTACGATTCGTGAAGTTATTCTAGGCTCACTTGCCGCCCCCACACTTCTAACTTTCCTCTGGATTGCTGCATTTGGTGGTGCTGCACTCAAAATTGAAAAAGCAAATCATCAACCAGCTGCTCAAGAAGTTGTTGTGACCACTTCTCATATAACCCCTCCTCCAGTAGCTCCCGCTCATGAAATGACTATTGCAGAGGCAACTAAAAAGGAACCAGCACGAGCTGTGTTTGTATTTTTTGATCATCTTGCTTCAAGTCATAACACCAAAGTATTCTTGAGTGCTCTGCTCTGTCTATTACTAGCTATTCACGTCATTACGCTAGTTAACTCAGGCACACTTGTGCTCTGTTTTCTGGATTCCAACGGTGCCACTAACCCATCTGTAGCTATTAGGCTCATTTGGAGCATAATCATTCCATTGATAGGCGGAGGGCTACTATTAACTGGTGGGCTATCAGCTATTCAAACGGCTTGTGTCATTGCTGGTTTCCCGATATCAATTCTTTTGGGAATTACCTGTATTTCACTGATTAAAAGCTTAAGGGAAGATCCATTAGCTTGGGTCATGATGCCAGAACATGTCCGCCCCGATTCGTGCAAAACTGAGCAAAAACCTGTTGAAAAACCCAAAGAGAAAAGTTTAAAGGAAGCAGATAATCAATTTGTTACTGAAACTTAAAATCTGGTTTTAAAAAATAGGGATGATTAAATCCCTATTTTCATTATTATATTTTTCTAAATTTTTATTAATTATTTGAGTTAATAAATAATTAATCTTGCCTCATTAAAAATAAATCAATCTATGACAAAAACTCAGTCATTAGTGAGAATAAATCGGTTGAGTAAGCTCCCTCCTCATAACTACCCTGTATTAATCGTATCCAACAGCTAAAAATTTCGCTATTTGCACCTCTATAGCAAATCAGTTGGACACCACCTGAACTTTTCTGAAGTATTGGAATGTGCTTCTAAGTAAATCAGGAACATACAAAATTAATGATACATAGGGAACGTATCCATGACTAATTCGCAAATGACTATTCAAGGTCAGAAAGCACGTCGTTTTATTATCAAATTCGCTTGGCTCATGGCTGGCGGAATGTTTATTGACGGTTTTGTTCTAGGCTATATTGGCGCATTAATGCCCTCCATCACAGCGGATTTACAGTTATCAACTACATGGCAAGGTTTAATTGGGGCAGCCTCACTCATCGGTATATTTTTTGGTAGTCCAATTGGTGGATATCTAGCAGACCGTTTTGGTCGAAAACCAATGTTTACACTAGATCTTTTCATTTTTCTGATCTGCTCAGTTCTTCAAGTTTTTGCATCAGACCCTTACACACTCTTCATTGCCCGACTCTTTATGGGTGTCGCGATTGGTATAGAATATGCTGTTGGTTGGCCAATGTTGGCTGAGTTTGCCCCTGCGCGCATACGGGGTAAATTATTGGCACTCACCGAAACTTCATGGTTTGTCGGTTATTTAGCTTCTTATACCATTAGCTATATTATGATTGAGGAACAAATAGGAAACTGGAATATTATTTTAGGACTCAGTGCCATTCCATCTTTAATCGTTTTAATTTTACGTTTGGGAATGCCTGAATCACCTCGTTGGTTAATGTCCAAAGGGCGTAAAACAGAAGCAACGAAAATTGCTAAAGAATATCTTTCTGAAGAAGATCATCAGGACGTTTTAAATCAACGTCATGATAATGTCGGACAAAACACTAACTTTTTGGATTTATTTAAAGGCAAGAATCTTAAAGGCACAATTTTATTAACAACCTATTACTTTGGAATGGCTGTTCCTTATTATGCCTTGGGTACATTTATTCCGATGATTTTAGAAAAACTCGGAATGCATGATGGTATTTTAGGAGGGTTATTCCTAAATACTTTTGCCGTGTTAGGTACAATTGCAGCCGTTATATTAATAGAACGTATATCACGCCGTAATGTCGCAATCATGCCTTTTGTCCTTTCAACCATTGCCCTTTTAGTAATTGCCCTCTCAGATGACAGTTCAAACCTGATTATTATTGGCTTCTTGGTATATGCCTTTGTCAGTGCTGGGGCAGCCTGTGTTCTTTCTGTGATTCCAAGTGAAGTTTTACGCCCAGAAGTCAGTGCTATGGGTACAGGTTTCGCCACTGCCTTTTCACGTATTGGTGCGGCCATTGGCGTATTCTTGATGCCACAACTCATTTTAGAACATGGTGCATCCCTTGCTGTATGGCTTGCCACAGGAATATGCCTAATTACAACAGTCGTGACCTATCTGTTTATGCCTGAAACTAAGGGTAAATCAATGTCAGAAATTTTCCATTAAATCTATTTAAAAACTGAGAAAGAAAAGGAAATCGCATGACAAATAAACGACCTCATGAAAATCGTATTGGTAATCGTCACCCTGAACATTTAAATATGCATCAGATTGGACCAGGTGATTTAGCTACATCTGAATGGCAGCAAGCAGGCCTCACTCTTCCTAACCTTGATCGAATGCATCAGTATCGTTTAGACCGTATATGTGCTCTACTGAAGCAACAAGGATTAGCTGGAATATTGTTATATGACCCGATCAATATCCGCTATGCTACAGGCACAACTAATATGCAAGTATGGTTATTACATAACGCTGGTCGATACACCTATGTTTCTGCAGAGGGACAAGTAGTACTTTGGGAGTTTGACCACTGCGATTTCTTAGCTGACCATTCAAAAGTAATTACTGAAGTCCGTCCTTGTATATCTTGGTTCTATTTCTGTGCCGGGAATCGTATTGATGAACAAGTAAAAAAATGGGCACATGAAATTAATGATGTAATTTTACAATACGGTAAAGGTAATAAAAAAATTGCTATTGATAAATGTAATGATGAAGGAATTAAAGAGTTAGAACATTTTGGTCTAAGCATTGTTAATGGCGAAGAAATTATGGAACTTGCCCGTGCAATTAAGGGTGAAGATGAAATCAAGGCTATGCGGTGTGCTGTACATGCAACGGATAAAGCTATAAAAGTTATGCATGACCATCTTGAACCTGGAGTCTCAGAACAACGTTTGTGGTCATATTTACATGCTGAGAATATTGCGCGTGGGGGGGAGTGGATTGAAACACGTTTACTTTCATCAGGGCCACGATGTAACCCTTGGTACCAAGAATGTAGTGGTAGAGTTATTCAAAATGGTGACCTGGTCGGGTTCGATACGGATATGATTGGTGCTTATGGTGTTTGTGTAGACACTTCACGTACTTGGTTATGCGGAGACAAAGCTCCTACTGCTGAACAAAAAAATATTTATCAAATGGCATATGACCAAATTCAATTTAATACTGAATTATTGAAAGTTGGCACAACCTATAAAGAACTCACCCATAACGCTCTACAATACGATCCAAATGAGTATAACCATTATTCATTCCTATATCACGGCGTTGGTTTATGTGATGAAGCACCTGGCATTTATTTTAAAGAAGCTTGGGAAAGCTATGGCTATGATGGCGTATTAGAACCAGGAATGGTGATGTGTGTAGAAAGTTATGTAGGACATAAAGCTGGTGGACCAGGTGTTAAATTGGAAAATCAAGTCCTAATTACTGAAAATGGCCCTGAAGTATTAACACTCTATCCTTTTGAATCAAGGTTACTATCACTTTAATTTTTATAAATTTAAAAATAGGGATGACCTCATCCCTATTCTCTCTCCTTATACCCATAAACATGGAAAATATGTATGTCACTTTTATTTCAACCAATTCAATTTGGTCGTCTAAAATTGGATAATCGAATTATTATTGCTCCTATGTGCCAATATTCTTCTGAAGATGGAGATTTAAGTTTTTGGCATGAGCAACAATGGGCAAGTTATGCTTTATCAGGCGCGGGATTATGTATTATTGAAGCAACAGCAATAAGACCTGATGGCCGAATAAGCTATGCTGATTTAGGGCTTTGGAATGATAAACACTGTAAACAAATGAAAACTTTGTTATCTAAAATTAAAACTATATCTCCTGCTCCCTTTGCAATTCAATTAGCCCATGCGGGACGCAAAGCATCTTGCGATACACCTTGGGGAAATAAAAAAGGACAATATCATCCTGAAGAATCTAAAGGTTGGCAAACACTTGGTCCAAGTGAAATTCCCTTCCAAGATTCAGAGAATCCTCCTCTTGCACTCTCTATAAATGAAATTAAAGAATTAATTAACGATTTTGCTATGGCTGCACAACGATCGGTAGAAGCTGGTTTCGAGCTAATTGAGCTTCATGCTGCTCACGGTTATTTATTGCACCAATTCTTATCACCACTTTCTAATCAGCGCTGTGATGAATATGGAGGAAGTTTTGAGAACCGAATGCGACTTACTTTAGAAGTGTTTGAAGCTATAAAAAATGTAATTCCAGAAGGCTTTCCGATAGGCGTGAGAATTTCTGCTACAGATTGGGTACAAGGAGGATGGGACCTTGAATCGAGTATTAAATTATCTAAAGCTCTAGAAAAAATAGGAGTGGCTTATATTCATGTAAGCACAGGTGGTTTACATATTGATCAGAAAATTGAAGTATTTCCTGAATATCAAGTACCACATGCCTATGAAATTAAAAAAGCAGTTAACGTTCCTGTTATTGCTGTAGGACTAATTACTGATGCTCAACAAGCTGAAAGAATCCTACAAGCTCAGCAAGCCGATGCTATAGGTATTGCTCGCGGTATTCTCTATGATCCAAGATGGCCTTGGCATGCCGCTGCGGAGTTAAATGAAACTATTGCAATCGCTCCACAATACTTTCGCTTTCAACCTCGTGGTTCAAATCATCTTTTTAAAGCTTATTCTAATAAAGCAGACTAGAAGACTTTTAGAGAATGGGCATTTCCTCCATTCTCTAAAATTAATAATTTATACCTAATTCAAACCCTTTTGCCCAACTTGTCCTGGTAACTGATCTAGCAGCCAACTGCGGAAATGCTTAACACTAGAAGGGATCACTCCCCTATCTGCTGGTTCTAGCATACTGAAATTTGCTTGAGTACGAAGAACGGTATCAACCGGTCTAACTAAAGCTCCACTTTGTAAATAATCATCCACGAGTGAACCCCACGCTAAAGCCACACCCTGACCATTAATTGCCGCCTGTAAAAGCATTGGATAGTTATTGATATTCACCCTATTTTTTGGTTTTACAATAGGATAATTTACTGCTTCAAACCACTCAGACCAAGTAATCCAATCCTTTTGAGCATCATCTAAGTATAATAAGGCTTTTCCAAAAATCTCTTCTGGAGAACTATCTTCTTTAAATTGAGCAAGATAATTTGGACTACAAACAGGAAAAACCTCTTCAGGAAATAAAGTAGTAACTCTCATACCTGCTGGAGGAACACGGCAATAAAATAATGCCAAATCGAAATCCATTTTGTGCAAATCTGAAATATTGTCTGTCGTTAAAATTCTTAAATCAACGCCCTCATTATTCTGTTGAAAAGCAGCCACTTTCGGTAGTAACCAAAGAGCAGCCATAGCATTGGTCGTAGCCACAGTTATTTGATGCTCTCCTTGCCATTTCTTGATTTCAGCAGTAGCCTGAGCAACGTCTAATAAAGCACTATAGATCGTTTGATAGTATTGGAGTCCGGTAGGAGTTAGGGAAATATTTCGATTAGCTCTTAAGAATAATTCCTTACCTAGGTATTCTTCGAGCTGTCGAATTTGTCGACTGATAGCGCCTTGAGTAACATTCAATTCATTTGCAGCTTTTGTAAAACTGAGGTGGCGTGCGGCTGCCTCGAATACAATTAAGCTGTTCATTGGCGGCAATGGCTTAATTTTCATGGACACTCCTAATTTGTCCCATTTCCTAAAAACTCTTTTCCAACTCGAGTTCTTTTATCCAGCTATTTACTACGAAAATTGTCTTTTGAACATACTAATAGCGAATAAACCAGATATTCTCGTCATAAATGGCTTGAATTTCTTCAATTATGATCCATTTCTCAGGAAAGCCCTAAAATCTCATAAATATAATTTAATAAAAAGTGAGTAAAAGTATTCAATCTATGAGTTTTTCTCATGCAATATAAATAAATTTCATAGCTTCCCCAATAAAGATATAAACGCAAATCATTTATTTATTCTGTGCATTTATATTTTATAGGATTAAAAATAGATTTCTCTTTTCAATACAAAAATTTGTCTAATCCCTAACTTTTATATAAACCAATAAAAAAGTCCTAAATCATTATAATTTAGGGCTTTTTTAAGTCATATAAAGCGATTCGAGTTTATAGGACTTTAAATCTTGATAGGCATATCCACCACCGAAACAAACAAACCATTGATAATTATATAATTAATAAAAAAATCATATTAGTGATACACGCCATGATAAAAAATATTTCTACTAGTTTTGATGTGGCTTTGCATCAAGACCTATCTTCGCACTTTAATTTAAGAATCAGCGAAATTTTAGAGGTTACAGATTCCTGAGTTTAGAAGCTAGGTTATTTTCCAAATTACCAATATCTTCATTAAAATTTTATTCTTGTTCTTCTCTTAAATTTCGATATTGTTTCGGAGTCTGATTGGTCCAACGTTTAAATGCTCGAGTAAAATGAGTGACCTCTGAATAGCCCAATTTTTCTGAAATATAAGAAATACTATATTCATGATGATTTAATAATTTTTTTGCATGACGCTCTCGGACCTGATCTAACAAAATTTGAAAAGTAACCCCTTCTTTTGCTAACTGACGTTGCAACGTTCTTTCAGTTAAATGCAATTTTTCGGCAACATCTTTCATTTTAAAGAAGCCTTCTACTTCATCAAAAAGTAACTCACGCACTAAAGCCGTAAGTGGGTGTTTTTCTCCGCGTTTAGCAGCTAACTTGTTTAAATCATGCTTACACTGTTCACGAGCTAAACGTGCCGCCAATGGGTCAGCCATAATTAATGGCAATGCCAAAAAATTTTCCGAAAAAACCAAACGGTTGAATGGCTGATTAAATTGAATCTCACATGGCAATAATTCTTGAACTTGTTCCAAGAAAGCAGGTTCAGGGTAATTTAATTCGGCTTTTATTTCTAATTTTTGTCCGGTAATGGCATTCGACATTTGAGCAAAGCCCACCATCAAAAATGTCATCCCTACAATACCCATTTTAAAGTTTGTCATGGGTTGATCTAAATATAAAAAAGCTAAATCGTTTTCTATTTCAAGACGTGGTTTTAACGCTGGACAACGTAGTCCAATGAACTGTTCCATGACATTTAAAGCTTCACCCAAATTTTGTGAAACCATTGCAGCAAGACCAACCGAACCATGACAAGACACGGTCATTTGCAGGCCAAGATAAATACCTAATGCAGGCTCATTGGTCAGTTCGACTGCTCTATTTAGAAGATTATTAAAAATATTGAAATCTAAATACCAAAAGGGTTCCAACAGTTGCTCAACTGAAACTCCACTTCCTTCTAAGAGTTCTTCAGGAGATACATTTAGCTTTTGGACGACATCCGCCATAAGGCTGACATAGGTTCCAGGTAAAGACGGATTCACAATATGCTCTCTTTATTTTTCTCAATAAAATGTCGTGAAATGGTCAAAACTGTCATTTCAAGAACTATGACACATATTTCAGATTCGGCATAGTACCTCTTACTAAGTTGCCGCATTTTTATCCATTTTGTACAGGATAAAAATCTAATAAAGATTGGTGAAATATGAAAGCTCTGGTTACTGGTGGTGCTGGTTTTATTGGTTCCCACATTGTACGTACTTTACTTAATGAGAATTATGAAGTACGTGTACTGCATTTACCTCAAGAAAAATTAACCAATTTAGAAGGGTTAGATGTTGAGTTAATTGCAGGCGACATTACCGACCCAGCAAAAATGGATGAAGCAGTATCTGGTTGTGATTTGGTTTTTCATACTGCCGCAATTTATGCCTTATGGCTTCCAAAGCCTGAGCTTATGCGTAAAGTCAATGTTGAAGGAACACGAACCGTACTCAATGCTGCAAAAAAGGCTGGTGTTAAACGTGTTGTTTATACCAGTACAGGCGCATGTTTTGCAGGTCAACCCAAAGGCATTCAGGCCACCGAAACAAGTCCATTTGCTTTAGGCGCGACTGGAGATGCATACGTTTTAACAAAATTTGAAGCACATCAGGTTGCCTTACAGTTTGCCGCGGGCGGCTTAGATATTGTGATTGTCTGCCCGACAGGTCCAATTGGCCCTCAAGATATTGCCCCAACCCCGACAGGAAAACTTTTACTCACCATCGCTACCATGCCTGCCCTTGCTGTACCGGGTGCAATTAACAACATGGTTGATGTACGCGATGTAGCAAAAGGCCATGTCTTGGCCGCGCAAAAAGGTAAAAGTGGCGAGACCTATATTTTAGGTAATCAAGATCTTGACGGCGTAGCGATGGCAAAAACAGTTCATCACCTCTTGGGCATCTGGCGCCCAGTAATGACCATTCCAAGTGTAGTTGAAGGCGTCTCATCTCAGCTTGCGGGCCATGCAGCTTTGTGGGTAACAGAGCATATTACTCATAAAGCTCCCCTTGTGACCCCTTCAGCAGCCAAAATCGGTCAGCTCGGCACCTCATTTAATTGTACAAAAGCCGTTCAAGAGCTTGGACTTCCACAAACGCCCGTTGAAATTGCAGTACGTGATGCATTGCAGTGGTTTGCAGCCAATGGTTACGTCAAATCTCGTAGCTTGATCAAAAAAATTGAGTCAATTTCGATCTGATTTAAGTAGGCAGGATTCTACTATGAGCACATTTATTGATCATCATATTGTTGCACGGAAAGTACAGTTTGATTTTTCTCAAACGCCTCGGCATTGGGTTCCAAACGATGTGTTAACTACGCATGTGCTGAACAGCATGCATGTTCTTTTACCTGCTGTTGAGCACTGGTTTTGTCGCCTTGCAAACAAAACGTTGCCCTATGTTGAAGATAAAAACCTAAAAGCAGATATCCGTGGTTTTATTGCCCAAGAAGCGGCCCATGCCAATGCACATAAAGGTGCAGAGATTTATTTTCAGACCCATGGTATAGATCCAACACCTTTTAAAGATTTTTTAAATTGGTTCTTTAAAGATGGCTTTATGGGTGATACTCCTTTTGGAATTTATGGTCCTTTTAAGCGCTATCCAAAACAGTGGCTCGCCTTTCGTATGGGCATTATTGCAGGGCTTGAACACTATTTTTGTTTCTTTGGTACATGGGCTTTAGATGCAGAAGGCCTAGAAGGTGCAGATCCAGCCATGCTAGATATTGTACGCTGGCACGGTGCCGAAGAAGTTGAGCATCGCACAGTTGGCTATGATGCTTATCGAGCTTTAGCTGGAGACGGCGTTAAAGGCTATTTAGGCAGACAGCTCAGCATGGGGTTTGCTTTTGCTGCAATGGTTGGTTTCTGGCTCGGTTCAACGGTCTATCTTTGTCATCTCGATGGAACCAAAGAAGCCCAAAAAATTGCTAAAAAAAATCCATTGGCTTTAGTTTGGTTATTTCAAAAAACTGCAAAGAAAAAGAAAAGCTTACCTGATCTCGGCATGATTTTGACTGCTTTAAAAGGATGGAGCAAATTGAGCTATCACCCTGAACATGATGGTGATGTCGAAAAAGCTTTAGCTTATTTAGCTCAGTCCCCAGCAGCTCAATTAGCCGCAGAGGCTTATGCCAAAGCGCTTTCTTCAAAAATGAAAAGCTGAGCAGTGCCATGATTCAGGTCGAGCAATTAACGTTAAACCGTGATGGACTCACTTTGCATGGGACTCTATATGGTGAAGCTGATGCCTCTTTGGTGGTACTTATACATGGTTTTCCCGACACACCGCATAGTTGGGACCACGTATACCCTTTACTCGTAAAAGCAGGCTATCAAGTTTTTGTCCCTTGGCTGCGTGGTTACACCCAAGATTCTGTAAATCGGCAGGCACATTACGGTCTCGCCTCTGCTCTTGCAGATTTAGCAGCTTGGTTAGAACTTTTAAAAGCGAAAGGACGCTTAAAAAATAAAGCTCACCTCGTAGGACATGACTGGGGAGCTGCAATTACAATGAGCTTTGCAAGTGAGCAATCCAAAGCTTTGCATAGCATGAGTTTGTTGGCCGTTCCTCCTATTCCAAATCTTAAGGATATTGTTAAAGCCATACCTAATTTCCCGCGTCAGCTCTACATGTCTTCTTATATGTTGCTCATGCAATCAAGATTTGCTGAACAGGTGCTATCTCGTAATAACGCAGGTTTTGTAGAAAAAATCTGGCGTAAATGGTCACCTACTTGGAATTTTACTGAGTCAGATTTTTCACCTACTCGCGCGGCTTTTCAAAATCCCGATATTGCTTGGGCAGCTACCCGCTATTACCACAACTTATTTGCAGTTTTAAATTCGGACAATCTCAGAGCAAATCGGCATTTATTAAGCCCAGTCACCACACCCACACTGGCTTTAGCTGGTTTGGACGATGGTTGTATGAATATACGGCTACATCAAGCTTTAGCCCAGACATCTTATTTCCCGCAAGGAATTGAGAGTGTCTACGTTCCCGGCTGCGGTCATTTTTTACAAGCTGAACAACCCAACATTATCGCTCAGTACTTAATTCAACATTTTCAGAAGACTGATCGCTCCACTTAAGGCTGCACGCAACTCTATCAGCCAAGTCATTTATACTTTATTTCAGGATTTTTCTATGAATAAATTAGTCAAACCCTCTACCCCAACTCAACTTGTAGATGTACTTATTATTGGAGCTGGTCCCTCAGGTTTAAGTACTTGCATCAAGTTAAAAGAGCAAGGAATTAAAAACGTTGTCATTTTAGATATGGCTAGTCGTATTGGTGGCACATGGGCATTAAATGATTACCCGGGCCTATTTTGTGACGTACCGAGTGAAATGTATTCTCTTGGATTTGCTCCAAATCCAAACTGGTCGCGAACCTATGCGCCTCAAGCCGAAATTCGACAATATTTAGAAGATGTGGCTTATAAGTTTGAGATTGTGAATCAGATTAAACTTAACACCGAAGTCACTCATGCCGAATGGAATAATGGCCTAAATCGCTGGCTCATTAGCACACGTGATGGTAAAAAATATAGTGCAAAAATCTTTGTACCTGCGACAGGTTTTATTGGTGAAGCAAAAATGCCGAGCTTCCCGGGTCAAGAAAAGTTTAAAGGCACTATGTTTCACTCAGGTAAGTGGAATCATGAGCATGATTTAACAGGTGAAAAAGTAGCTGTGATCGGTAGCGGCGCTTCAGCTATTCAGTTTTTACCAGCCATTCAGCCTAAAGTTGGCCATCTTTATAGTTTCCAACGTACGCCTTCATGGGTTTTACCAAAACCGGACTTTGCCGTTCCAAATATTGTAAAAGTTACATTTAAGAAAGCGCCAATTTTAGAAAAAATTATTCGTGAAAGTGCGCTGTGGAGTCTAGAACCTTCACTTCCTATTTTCATGAATGAAAATATCATGCGAAAACTGCATGCCTTAGGAAAGTTAAACATCTTTTTAGGTATTAAAGACCCAGAAATGCGTAAGGCATTAACACCTACGCATACCTTAGGTTGTAAACGTCCAATGTTTTCTAATAACTGGTATACAGCTTTAGCCAAACCGAATGTGACTGTCCTCTTTCAGGGCTTGTCTCATATCACTGAAAATGGTGTAGTCGGTGAAGACGGCAAAGAAATTAAAGTAGATACCATTATTTTCGGTACTGGCTATGCGGTCGCAGAACCTGCGATTTATAAAATTATTAAAGGTGCAGCAGGCCGCAGTTTAAGCGAGGTATGGCAGCGTCAACCGCGTGCATATATGGGGATGTCAATTCATGGTTTCCCTAACATGTTTATGATGCTAGGTCCAAACTCTCAAAACACCGTGGGTTCAGTGATGTGGACCGCTGAGCAGCAATCCGTTTATATCGCAAAAATGGTGAAGTTAATACAGCAGCAACGTCTGGACCGTATTGAAGTCAAAGCAGATGTTCAAAAACGTTTTAATGACCGTATAGATAAACGATTGGCTAAAATGCCGGTAAGACCAGATGTTTGTAAAAGCTATTATCTAGATGATGCGGGTCGTAACCATATTATTTGGCCCGAGTTTGGTTTCGTGATTAAACATAAGCTGCATCACGTCAATTTGAAAGACTACGACGCCACAACTAAAGTAATTAAAGTGGTCGCTTAATAAACCCATTCAATCTAAGTAAAAAAAGATCAAGATACCGAAGTATCTTGATCTTTTAATAAGTACGAATTAAAAACCAAATAATGAAGCAAGCCAGTTAAAGAAACTAAAAACAACGTTATCGGTAGTTTGAGGTTCAGTTGTCGGCTGTGAAGTTGTTGGTGGATTTGTTACCGGCGGTTGAGTCGTTGGCTCTACTGACGGCGGTGTAGGTGGTGGTGTTACTGCTCCAGTTTGGTTTCCGGCTGCTGACCATTTCACCAATACATCATTGATTTGATGAGTATACTGACAGATTACAGCGCCGTATTTATCAGTACCCGCAATACCGTTATTAATACCAATTAAAGTATTATCATCTGACAGCCAAGGTCCACCAGAATCCCCAGCATTCATAGAAGCGGTTGCCTTATAGTAAATCCCTCGTGCTAACGGTGAAGGACCTACATCTCGAATATTGACATATGAAGTGCCATATAAATTTTCAGGTAAGGCCGCACCCGTACTACTACGACCTAAATAAGCCGTTACATCACCACGCCCAATATTTTGCCTTGCTTCAGTTTGACTACATGCGGCTGGAATTTTGGCTACGGTTGCACCGCTATTATTATCAATAGGATGAGATAGGCGTATTAAAGCGATATCTACATCGGGAATCTCAACCCAGCCTTCATCTTTCTTAAAAGATGCTGCTTGAACTTGAGATAAAAAACTCGCCCCATATTTCACCGTCCCACCAAGCGTATAGCCTTGATTCGCACTATCACCCCAAACTGCCGCCGTACAATGTGCCGCCGTTAAAACTACATCATTGCGAATTAATACTCCTCCACAAGTATTACCTGATGTCTGTGAGAAAAAAAGGAAAGGTTTGGTGACGGTAAATTCTAGTTTTACAAAAGAACTTGAGTTATCTGCTGCCATGACTGAAGAACTATATATAACTAATGCTAGAGCATTAATTAGTCCCCCAATATTCTTTTTATACATGTTTATCTCCTTCAAATATTTGGAAGTATTTAGGGCGTTATGACTGTTTTTTTGATAAATATTCCACAGGACTGTGATGATTTATCAGCCAGAGATTAACCACTTAACTTCTTGAGGAGAACTTCATTTCACGACATAACTGACCTTTTCACGACAATATGAAATCATTTTAATTTCTATTTATTTTTCATTAAGTTAATCTATAAAAAATAATCAAAATTTAAATTTTTAATGCTTTCAATTTAGTTATCGATAACCTAACAAGTCTTTATCGAGTTGATTAAACTGCTCTTCTAAAAAATCCAGCAACCTTTTAATGGCAGGTAATAATCCTTTTCTAGAAGCATAAGCTGCGTGAACAATACCGCTGGTAGGTTTCCATTCAGGTAACACCACAATCAGTTCCTTACGCAAAATATATTCTTGAGCCATCATAATCGGTAAAGGAGCAATACCTAAGCCATGAATAACAGCCTGTAATACCCCGGTCATGTCATTCACAATTAAATCAGGGTCATGCTGGAAATGAGTTGTTCCACGCTCCTGATGATGAAGTACCCACACACCTTGCTGTTCTGCATTACCAAGCCCAATAGTTCTGAACTGATGCAATTCATCTAAAGTTTGAGGTATTGGCTGCTTAGATAAGACCCGAGGGTGCGCAACTAAACACTGATCACTAGTCACAAATTTTTTCATGACCAAACCACTATCTTTGAGTGGTGGATAGCGAACGCGAAAAGCAATATCAATTCCCTCATTTAAGACATCAACATTTCGGTTGGTCACATCAATATAGATTTTTATTTTTGGGAATTGCAGCATAAATTTAGTCAGAAACTCGCCCATGTGATGATGCAATAAGGCAGGTGGACAAGACACCCGAATCGTTCCACGCGGCTCTGACTGGTTTAAATCAATAAATTCTTGGGCATTTTCAGCATCGATCAAAATCGCGTGACAGTATTGATAATATTGTTGGCCAAGTTCTGTCACGCTAAATTGTCTCGTGGAACGATGCAATAAACGTACACCGAGTCTTTCTTCTAAAAGTGCAACTCTTCGGCTGAGTTTAGATTTTGGAATATCGAGCACTCTAGCGGCAGCAGAATAACCACCATATTCAACAATTTTTGCAAAGTAATATAGATCGTTTAAATCCTGCATTTCCTACCTCTTATTGTTCAAATAATAGAACACTAAAATCAAATTTCGGCAGCTTCTAGGCTCATATTTTCGTTATATCTTAATTAAACAAGAAGTGAATAACTATACAAAAACAGCTATCCCCCTGTTTTATTTAGTCATCCTTCCAACTTTAAATTTATCGAAATAAAGTGGAGCATAAAATGAGTACACCAGCGAATTTTAACGGTCAAGCACCTGTAATCGACCCAAATAATGTTGCAATGCTACTAATCGATCATCAAAGTGGCTTATTTCAAACTGTAAAAGATCTTACTGTTCCTGAGTTACGTGCAAATGTGGTTACTCTGGCTAAAGTTGCAACGTTATGTAATGTGCCAGTGATTACCACTGCTTCTGTTCCTCAAGGTCCAAATGGCCCTTTAATTCCAGAAATTCACCAGTTTGCTCCTCATGCACAATATGTTGCCCGTAAAGGTCAAATTAATGCTTGGGATAACCCTGACTTTGTTGAAGCGGTCAAAGCAACAGGTAAAAAACAACTCATTATTGCAGGTACTATTACCAGCGTATGTATGGCTTTCCCAAGTATCAGTGCAGTTGCTGAAGGTTTCCAAGTCTTTGCAGTCATTGATGCATCTGGGACATATTCAAAAATGGCTCAAGAAATTACATTAGCTCGAGTTGTACAAGCTGGCGTGGTGCCAATTGATACAGCGGCTGTGTGTTCAGAGCTACAAAAAACATGGCATCGTAGTGATGCAGCAGACTTTGCAGCAGCTTATAGTGCAATTTTCCCACCATACCAAATGCTCATCGAAAGCTATCAAAAAGCACAAGACGTTGTTAAAAACAATGAAATGCTAGATTCTGAAAGAACCTAATTCATCAGTTTTTCAGCTTAAATGTCCAATCTCTTACGATTGGACATTTAAAATAAATCTATTAAAACCCAAGCTGTGCTTTAGTGCGTTCTTCTAAAGCTTTTGAGTCGTGTTGTTCTGGATGAAAATCTAATTTGTAATAGTCCAAATAATCTTTCCATAAAGTACTTAAAAAACCATTCTTTCCAAGAATTAATGCATTAAATTCTTTTAGGTGGAGTAACTTCCATGCGGAAAAGTGAGTTATGCCCAAATACACCGTACCCGCTGCCATTATTCCTGCCATATATAAAGTCACAAATGGCATCACAAGAAGCCGAATGAAATTGCCCCCAGAGACATCTTGATATAAATCGAAGGCCACACTTTTATGTTCGCTTTCTTCTACCGCATGCCATAACCAGATATTTTTTAAAGTTTCATTACTCGATAAACGCTCCTGCAAATCGGAACGTCTCATAATCTGCCGTGCAATAATGGCTGTAAAATGTTCAGCAGCCGAAGTAATTGCTAATTGCTGGGTTGGTGTGAAATATTTTTTCAGCCTAGCCATTAACCATTCCACATTGGCTGAAACAGGTTCGGTATCGAGTCCAGATGACTGTATAAGTTGGTTCAGGTGTTCATGTTCTTTGGCATGCATCGCCTCTTGTCCAATAAAGGCTGCAATATCTTTTTGAAGTCTTTCTGTTTTAGCCTGATTTTGTAAGTTTCTTACACTATGTACAAAAAATCGCTCACCCGCAGGAAACATGGCAGACAAGGTTGCCAGCCAGTACTCTCCCCAAGGGTTATCCTTAAATAAAGTAGCTTGAGACTGATTAAAATTAAAACTCATATGGCGCACAGGAAAGTGAGCACCTCGATCAAAGACTTTAGCTAGAATTCCCATTTTTTATTCCTTCATTCTTTCATTGAATACAATTCAATGGATTTATTTTTCTATCGGTTTTGAGCTACATAAATGTACGACATCTAAATAGCTAGGCGGTTTAGGCACCTTGCCACGGCTATATAACAACTTATGCAATTGGGGAAGGCGATAATAAGGAGCGGAAGCCATCAAATGATGTTCCATATGAAAATTTACACGTATAGGTGCCACAGTCATACGGGCAATCCAACCAGCAGAAGTAGTACGAGTATTACGAAGCGTATCGGGTACAAGCTCTAAACACGCATGCTCTGCCATTGCACGAATACGTACAAATACAGTAAAAGGGATGGCATAAGCTATTATCCAAATCAGAAATAACCAAGCATGCCCCGTCACAGCAAGGATGAGATATAACCCAAGATTAGTCACAAAAGTTGGCCAGAAGTCCTTGATAAAGTTGGTAACGTAACGATGCCATGGCCAACCACGCGTATCTGCCCGCTCACCTGTTGCATCAGACCACTTCAGTACGCCAGCACTCATCAAAATTCGGCCAATAAAGAACTTGATCCCTGTTAGCCCAACCAAATCACGACCAAATTTTCGAATTAAAGATTTTTTAGTCACAGGTAAAGCTTCATATATTGGGCGATCAGGATCAAAACTTGCTGTTGTATTCGCATGATGCACCATATGGTGGGCACGAAATTTATGTACATCATTCCAAATAAATTTGGCCGATGCCCAATTAGCGAATACGTCATTCATCCAGCGGCTTTTAAAGAGTGTATGGTGTGCCGCCTCGTGCATTACAATCGCCAATGCCAAATGGCGCCCCCCTAAAACCACTGTTCCTATGCATACAACAGGAATTGCGAAATACCAAGGTAAGTAGTCAATTGCCAGAGCCATGACTGTAAATGCAAAGCCAATGATTAACCATACAGAGAAAATGCACCATAATCCCCATAGATTTGAGCGCTGAGAAAATTGGCTAATCTCCTCTCGACTAAGAAAGTCACTTATACGAGTTTGTTTATCCGTAATCATCACTCGCCCTGCTCTACACTATTTAATGGGTGTTGATTGGTTTGACGATTAGACAACATATGAATAACTTGCGCATAAGTTGGCGGCTCTGGAACATGGCCACGTTCTCGTAACATCTGATGCATTTTTGGCAACTTAAAGAAAGGCACCGCCGCCATTAAATGATGTTCCATGTGATAGTTCACTCGAATGGGAGCAACAAAGGCCCGAGCCAACCATCCTGCTTTTGTAGTACGAGTATTCGTTAAAGCACTATTGCTTACTTGAGTACCAGCATGCTCAGCCATAGATCGAATACGAATAAAAAGAGGAAATGGCGTTAAATAAGCAAGAGGCCAAAGTAAATATAATTCTGGACGACCAAAAGCCCATAAAATGCCAAAGATGGAAGCATTAGCAATAATTGCCTTACTACTATTTTTAAGAAATACCTTTGGATAGTCATACCACTGACGGTTTTCACGCGGTAACCAAGTTAAGTCATTCGCAACCGTCCATTTCAAAACTTCAGCATCCATCAAAATACGGCCCACAGTAAATTTAAAACCTGTAATGCCAACTAAATCACGTAAAAATTTACGAGTTAAAGACGTTTTCGTGGTTGGAAAGCCTGCGACTAATGTTAAGTCAGGATCTTCTGGTGTTGATGTTTTGGCATGATGACGTGTGTGGTGAGCCCGATATTTATGTACGTCATTCCAGATTGGGCGTGCACATAACCAATCGACTAGATAATCATTCATCCATTTTGTTTTAAACAAGCTATTGTGTGATGCGTCATGCATCAATATTGCCAAGGCTAATTGGCGTCCAGCCAATACAGCCAATGCTGCTAAACATATCAGCAATTTACCCCACCAAGGTAAATAACTCCAAGTTAGTCCAACACCTGCAAAAGTTGCTCCAATAACGGCCCATGTAGAACCTACTGCCCACAAACCATGTATATCAGAAGGCTCAGTAAGCTCTTTAATTTCTTCACGACTAAATAACTCAGTCACACTCACACGCGTATTCATCTTTTTTTTCTCCTAAGCGGGATTGAGAAGACTTAATTCATTTCACAAATTAAACTTTATTATAAAATATGAAATATTTCTATTATTTTTATAAAATTTATTTTTTGTAATATTTAAATTGAAGAAAAAGAAAGCTTAAGGATATGTTTTTCATATCCTTATTCATTTGTAATCAAATAAAACTAACTTTACTGAAAAGACTTAAGTAACTAATTTATTAGAATATTAAAGAGATTTCTTATAATTTTGATTGGTTCATTTCTTTAATAACATTAGGTATACCATCTCTGTGAAATGCTTCAAATGGTTTTGATTTTTCATGATCAATCAATGGAAAGAAAGGTGAAACTAAAGATGCTCCCCCATCAATTCTGACGTTCATCCCTGTTACAAAAGAAGCTGCTGGCGACAGTAAAAAACACATTAAAGCTGAGACCTCTGATTCTGTAGCCATTCGTTTTAAAGGGATTTTTGAAGACACTGTAGGGATCATGGCCTTCATGCCATCTTTATAAGAGTCGAGACCTGAGGCCATTACCCAACCTGGTGCAACAGCATTAACTCTTACCCCAGCTCTAGCCCATTCGAGTGCTGAAGTTTTAGTAAGGTTATCGATACCAGCACGAGCAGCTCCAGAGTGTCCCATACTCGGTAAACCGCTCCACATATCTATTGTCATATTCACAATACTACCGCCCGTTTTCACCATACTTTGATTAAAAACTTCTCTCATCATAAGAAAAGTACCCAGCAAGTTATTGCGGATTACACTATCAAAAGCATTAGCAGACATAGTTTCAAGAAATGCAGGGAATTGACCACCTGCGTTATTGACTAATCCATTAATCTGGCCGAACTCTTCAACAATAGAACTAACTGTTTGTTTTACTTTCTCTTCATCACGATTATCACATACTCGATAAGATGCCTTACCTCCATCTTCAATAATTTCTTGTTTTACTTGTTGTAGTTTTTCTTCGGTCCTACCTGTAAGAATGACTTGCGCACCTAAGGAAGCCAGTTCATGAGCAGTACACCGGCCAATACCCGAACCGCCTCCAGTTACTATAATTATCTGATCTTTAAAAATATCCTTTGCTAAAGCTGATTGATATAAAGGCATATCCATACTCCTGTAATCATGCTCTTCTATTAATTAAGAATTTTAGGAGTTACATCCGCAACGGCGGGTAATTCTAAATTTAATAAGCTCGTTGCGGCTGTACCAAAAGTTAGTTCATGTAACTGTTTCCATAATCTTTGCCCAACTTCATCTAAC
Source organism: Acinetobacter sp. UC24323 (assembly GCF_024151445.1). Classification (NCBI taxonomy): domain Bacteria; kingdom Pseudomonadati; phylum Pseudomonadota; class Gammaproteobacteria; order Moraxellales; family Moraxellaceae; genus Acinetobacter; species Acinetobacter sp. UC24323. The sequence goes on from NZ_JAHIBY010000002.1 coordinate 267,961, forward strand.
TTTTTAACATCTGCAGTAAATTGCTCCCTTGCCTCAACATTTACAAAAGGTTCAGGGAGTAAAGGATCATTCATTAATAAAGAAATTGTCTGGCGGCCCAGCAATAACGATTCTCTTGCAGCATCCTCAAGTCCTAAAGCAGGTACTCGACTGAGCCAATGCTGAATAATATGGCTATATTTTTCATAATTTTTATTTAAGTTTTCGGTTTGCCATAAATCTTTAATCATCCCTGTCGTAATCTGATCAAAGGAATTGATATGGCACATCTTGGCTCCTGACTCCAAGCCTATAGATTTCATATGCTCTAGCATGTCTTCCAAAGAAATAACCAAGTTATCTGGTCGAATATATACACTTGGTTCAAGTTCACGAAATCCGTATTTTTTAAGTGCTCTTTCTCTTCTTTTTAAAGCTGTACGGTCAACACGCCCCAATGTTCCTGTAAGAACACATAAATACTTTTGATTCCAAGCTTTTGTTTCTTTTAAACCTGCTCTTCGGTTTAACATTACATCTGCCCATTCAAGAGATTGCTCACTTAACTGATAAAATCCTCTTTCAGCAGAAACAATGACCCCTTCACTAGCTAAACGAGTGACAGCAACTCTTATTCCGTTTTCACTAATTCCAAACAGCTTTGCAGCAAGGATCATTTCTTTAATTGAAATTATTTTACCTTCTGAAGCCAGTAACAGATCTGTAATTAAAGTACGTGCATTAATTTTCTGTGTAGTCATCTCATTTCCAGATCGAAAAATTTAAAATTTGTGAGCGCTCTGAACATCAGAATAAAGCTTACCACAATATTACATTTTTTTATTTTTATTTTTATTAATGAAATAAATCATTCATCGAAGCTTTACGAAAAACGTTCTAGGAGAAATCTAATTTTTTAATTATAAAAAAGATGCTTAAGCCATCTCACCTAAGCATCTTTTTAAAGTTAGTTAGCCACTTACATACCATTCATTTAGACAAGGATCTGATGGTTGTCCCATAAAGTATTTAAAGTAGTGTTGACATTATTTAAGGTTAAAAATGAGGTACTGTTATAAACGGTCCCTGCACCATCTCGGTCGATACTTAAAATACTGTTATTTCCATTGAGGTCTAATGAGAGATAAGAAAAAATAGAGTTTACAGTACTGCCATTAGCGTAATTGATGAGCAGTTCACTAATATCAATTTTGTCGGCCTCACTGTCGGTTAAGGTATTGCCTACTTTAAAGTCTTTCCAAACGTCAGCTCCGTTACCACCCGTTACATCGTTTGTATTTAATAGTTTATATAAAGCAGTGTCAGAGCCTAAACCACCAATCAAGGTATCGTTATCTTTTCCACCATTTAAAATGTCATTTCCAGCACCACCATTTAATACATCATTATTGGTGCCACCGCTTAAGACATTATTGCCACTGTTCCCAACAATTGTATTACCATTTCCATTACCCGTTCCATCAATGTTGTCTGTTCCCAACAGATTCAAATTATTAAGTGCATTGCCGCTATCTAACGCATAACTCACAGTTGAGTTAACAGTCTCGAATCCTTCATTAATCTTCTCGATAATGACATCATTCACATTATCAACATAATAGATGTCGTCTCCCAAACCTCCAATCAACGTATCAATTCCGATTCCGCCATCTAAAGTGTCATTGCCAGCCCCACCATCTAAGGTGTCGTTTCCAGCTCCACCATTCAATGTGTCATTTCCGGCATATCCATTTAAATTGTTATTGCCTGCATTACCAGTGAGTAAGTTATTCAGCGCATTTCCATTGCCGTTTAAATTATCCGTGCCATTTAAAGTGAGGTTTTCTACGTTATCTCCTAAGGTATAATTTATATCCGAGATTACTTTATCATTCCCCTCACTAGTATTCTCTACAATGCTATCGCCTACATTGTCTACATAATAAGTATCGTCACCCGTTCCACCAATCAGGCTATCTGCACCTTTTCCTCCATCAAGTGTGTCATTTCCGGCACCACCCAATAGAACATCGTCTCCCCAATTTCCTTTTAAAGTGTCGTTGCCAGCGCCACCTTCAAGTCGGTTAGATAAATTGTTCCCAACTAAAATATCATCGTAAGCGCCTCCAATTGCATTTTCGATTTGAGTGCCAAGATTAATGCTTAGTTGGTTTGCACTTGATATATGAGGAGATTTTTCACCAATATAACTCCAGCCGCCCTGATTAAGATCGATAGTAGCGGCTTGTGTAGCGTTACTTGCATTGATTGTATCTACGCCTGCACCATCCCATATTAAAACGCCTTTAGTGCTATCAAACACATAGCTATCATTACCTGCACGCGCGGAACTATTCACCCCATATATCGCTTGCAAAGCAGCAACATCAAACGGCGCAAAAGAGCCATCATATGACATACCAGTACGGTCATACGACATGACTGACCATTTACGCGTATCTTCTTCATCTGAGAAACTGCTAATGGTGGAACCTTCAAAAGTATGACGTAACCCTAAAGCATGCCCCAACTCATGCGGATAACTCGCAGTTACCCAAGTACCCGCTGGGTCAAACCAAAAATCAGGGCCAAACGCCACATCTGAACCAACAAAAGCTCCGCTTGGATACTGTGCATAAGCCGTAGCCGCAGTGCTATTGCGGTATGCAGCAACAGTATTAAGCTGCGATGCATTGTCCGTTAAAGTAAAAGTTAATGCTGAAAACTCAGAAGCTTTCTGACAAACCTGAGTCATAAAGTCTTGCTGAGCTTGGCTAAAAGGACTCCACCATGCAGGTGCTTGACCATTTGCATCGAGTAGGTAATCAGGTGCGGTTGAAGGGAAAATATACTTAAAGTCTGGATTACTATTAGTTGTAGCAACGAGCGCGCGTACCCAGTAATTCACTCCAACCGTTGTGTCTAATTGAGCACGATCAATCGTCACGCCATCGGCAAATTGGATACTAAAGTTTTTATTGTTGTTAGCGAGATAGCCAGTTAGCTTAACAATATCACTATCGCTGTATTGAATATTTAAAGTGGTTTTATCAAAACTGTATTGAACATCGGTAGATTTCACATCTGTAAACACAATTGTGTTATTGCCTGAGTAATCTCCATTAATTGTGTCTATCCCATCTCCTAAAGAAAAACGGTAAGTGTCGTCACCTTCGCGCCCATTTAACGTGTCATTACCTTTACCTCCAGTGATCACATCATTTGGAAGAGTACCCGAAAAGTTATCGGCGTTATCTGTCCCATTCCACGTTGCAGTTTTTCCTGTTAGAAACTGCTGATAGGTTTGGACCACGCCATCTGAAAGAATGTAGTTGTTAATGTAGGCTTTTAACGTGATGCTATCCGTTGCTGAATAATTAATGACTAACTCATTATTAGCGTTAGTTGTGAATGTAATATCTTTTGCAGAAACATCGGTAATTTGGATAGTATTTTTACCCGAATAATCGTTAATGGTATCGTTACCATCTCCTTTGCTAAATTGATAAGTATCATCACCACTTCCTGATGCTAACCAATCGTTTCCAGTTCCACCTACAGTTAAGTCATTACCTGTTCCACCATATAATCTATCATCGCCAGCACCACCATTTAACGTATCGTTCCCCGCGTTTCCGTTTAAAGTGTCATTACCTTCAAGCCCATTAATAATGTCATTGGATGCAAAGCCATTAATCGTTTCATTTCCTTTAGTACCAGTGAGTGTAATTGTTTTATTTGTAAGTAATTGATCGAGTGTGGCGGTTGTACCATCTAAAAATTTAAAGTTACTTACATTCCCTTCAATTAATACTGCATCAGTATCAGAGTATTTGACTTCTAAATTACTTCCATTGCCTTGTATAGATAGGTCTGCCAAATTACTCGCCATAAACTGAATCGTGTTATTTCCACTATAGTCAGTGACTTTATCTATTCCGTCCCCTTTGCTGAATTGATAAATATCGTCTCCTACTCCACCAAATAGACGATCATTTCCCGCACCACTACTCATTTGATCGACTGAATTTGTGCCTACAATCCACTCACTGTTTGCAGTAGAAATGTTTAGACCATTACCCCCACTTGTAAATAAAACCTGTTTTTCGACCCCATCACTGAAAATCATGCGAGCTTTAGCAAGAGAATTAAAATTAAGTGAATAGTAAGTTCCTGAATAATTAGTGACATATAAGACATTATTTATATATTCAATTTGCCTAATATCATTTGAAGTAAAATTATCGAACTTTAGCCATAAACCGTTTTGATCATTGCCATAAGTTACCATTGAAGTTTCCTTTTTTTTGTTATTGGAAAAGGAAATATTATTTAATTCTTCTTAATAGAAGAACTTCTTTGGACGACAAAAATTACCATTTAGCGACATATTTTGTTTTAAGCTCTTAACAATCAAAAAAAGATCTAAACGCTTCTTCTTAATACTTAAATCAAATCCCTCAATTATCTAAAGCAATAAAAAAGCCCTAAACCATTATAGTTTAGGGCTTTTTCAGTCATATAAAACTATTCGAGTTTATATGACTTTAAATCTTGGTAGGCATATCCAGACTCGAACTGGAGACCTCTACGATGTCAAGGACAATCTAAACATATTAATTTCAGTTACTTAATATCATATTGACGCATTTCTGTCGCAAACAATATAAACCCAATAAGCAAAAATCTTGCAAAATATAGTTACTCTGGACATATCAACCGTCTAATTTCCGACCAAATGCATCCACTCTAGCGTCTTTAATTGTCGTGCCTCTGATTTACAAAGATTTTTATTATTTGAATTTTTGAAAGCTCATCTCTACCATTAACTTGAATTTGTAACGTAATCAACTTTTGAAATGAAACCGCGTATTTTTTGCTTGGTTGATGTAAACAACTGCTATGCCAGTATAGAACGCTTCTTCAACCCTCAATTAATTAACAAACCAGTTATTGTGCTTTCCAATAATGACGGTTGCGCTGTTGCACGTTCAGCTGAAGCGAAAGCGATTGGTATCAAAATGGGTGACCCACTATTTAAAATTATTGATTTAGTAAAACGACATAATGTAGCTGTACTCTCCAGCAATTACCCTGTTTACGCTGAAATGAGCCGCAGATTTCACGCAATATTAAAACAGTTTGTAGCACCACATGAGCATGAGACGTACAGCATTGATGAAGCGTTTCTGGAGCTGACAGCATATAGGCAGAACTATGATTTAGATGCCTATGCCCGCCTCATGAAAAATCGCATATGGCAATGGATCGGTCTGCCAGTATGCGTTGGAATAGGCCGAAGCAAGACCGAAGCAAAGATGGCAAATCATCTCGCCAAAACCTACATGACATTTGATGGGGTGTGTAACCTAACCACCTTTGAAGCCAATATTAGAGATTTACTTTATAAACAAACTCACGTATCAGAAGTATGGGGAGTCGGTAGACAACATTCTAAGAAACTAGAGGCGATGGGGATTAGCAAGGTCTATGATTTAATGATGGCTAACCCTTACCATATCGAATCATTATTTAGCGTTGTTTTGAAGCGTACAGTGCTTGAGCTAAACGGTATTGCATGCATCGAAATTGAAGACACTCCGCCTTCACGCAAACAAATCATTTCATCACGTGCATTCAAACAAAAAATCACTGAAAAGGATGATTTAAAAGAAGCCATTGCGCGAAGGACTCAAGAAGCGTTTACACGAATAAGAAAGGATCAGGCGCTATGCGGCTGTATCATCGGCTTTGCACATTCAAGCCCTTTTGATATTAATAAACCTTTCTATAAAAAGGAATTTTCTCAATCCTTTGCTGTACCAACAGATGACGTTAGAAAGCTGGTAAAAGCGACTACTAGAATGATTGATTACATTTATAAAACTGGCGTGGACTTCAAAAAATGTGGGGTTGTTTTGACTGCTCTGGAGAGCAAGCACACTTATACTTATGACTTATTAACAGATTATAGTGAATTAGAAAAAACAGAGAACTTGATGTGTGCAATAGAAGGGATACATGAGAAGTTCGGAAAATTTAAATTAGGTTTTGGCGGGAGTATGTATCAAAATCGGTCTTGGTCGATGTCTCAAAACTTGAAGTCTAATAATTATTTTACATGGGAAGGTATGCTAAAAATATCAAGATAGCTTATATTTGAATTACGGAATTATAAATATGTCTAACTCACAAAATGCGATTGAACTTAGTAAACATGTTTTGGGATTATCTGAAAAAGTTGCATTCATGTTAATAACAGCATCTACCGCTTCAATTGCTTATATATTGGCTGAAGTTAAGGATGATAAGTGGAATGAATTAATATATTTCCCAATATATGCTTTATGTTTATTAGCTCTCAGTTTTGTATTTGGCTATAGCCATCTTGTGAAAAAAATTGATGCAACCAATCAAAACAGTCTTTTACTTCAAATAGCAAAGTGGAAAGATTCAACTAATGAGAAAAATAAACTTTTTGATGAAATGGAAAGATCTGGAAAACAAGCAAGTATTTTCAGCAGACTTCAATTTATTACTTTCATAGCGGGAATCATGACATATGCTATTTATATTTTTTTAACAATTTTTTTGAACAAATAATATTTATAAATAAATTTAAGAAGCCCTCACCTGAGGGCTTTTCCTATTTCTATCCAAGCATCCACTTTAGCTGCACAGTCATTACCTTTTGCAATCGTATCAATGGCCCAAGGCGTAATAATTTTTCCTGTGCCACCCTCAAGCTTATTAAATGGTTCACATGGTTGCATTAAATTAGCTGGTACGTTTGGCTTCAATAAGACTGTTGATCTGGTACACCCCATCATCATCAATACAACGATTGAGATAAATAGGACGCTCAATGATCTTTTGCACTTCACGCTCGACATATTCGACTTTTGTGCGTTGTTCTGACTTAAGCTTTTCATAGTCTGCGCTCACTTGGTTAAATTCGTTTTGTGCCTCAGCAAGCGCTTTTACCTGCTTACGCTCAATATCTTGTATTTGGGCCATGCATTGCTGATCAGCTTGTTTTAACTTTCCTGCCAGATGATTGGTGTAGCCAATTTGTATGATGTAAAGGACCGTCAAAAGGATAATTAAGGACCAACGTTTATTTAATAAAATCCAAGTCATGAGTTTTCACCTACACACTTTTGATGACGCTCAAGTTGTCTAGTCCACACGCCATAACAATTATTTTTACGTATGCTGCAATCACGCTTTGCTACGTATTTCCATTTAAGTAATGCATCACAGGCCTGCCGGGGCTTGTTTGCTAAAAGTAGCCTTCGCATAGATGAGCCAGACCAAGCCGATTGACCGTATTGATAAATAAAGTCCAAATAGACTTCATATTCAGTTTGGGTAAGCTTCACGTTTGGTAAAGATTTCTTTAAAAATGCCTCATCCTTACTTACGTGATAACGCAGCCATTTATCTGCGGTATCTCGGCTAATAGGTGGGTCTGTCATTTTTACTTTTTGGCCGTTGGGTTTAACAGTTGTGCCATGACCTTGAGTAGGCACATCGCCGACGACAGGAATTGTTGGACTAGACGTGTAACCCTCTTTCATTTTTAAAGGCACAAAAAAAGCAGCCGAAGCTGCTATAAGTACCACTGAGATTTTAGTCTTGTTTGTCATGATTATCTTCACCCATTAATTTCTTTTGTAGTTCTTCATCACGCTGATCTTTGCGATAAGCAGCAATAGCTTGAACAATAAAACCAAGTACAGCACATACCCCACCTAAGACCGCCATCCATTCCGTCGTTGAAAGACCGCCGACTAATGCCATCGTACCCCCTGCTACATTTGTTGCTAAACCATAAGTTGCTGTGCTTGTTGTTGATGCTGGTTCTGCCATGACCCATTTCTCCAGAAACTGGCAATAAAAAAAGCACCATAAGGTGCTGTTAAATAAAGTCGAAATCTATATCGACAAGATACAGACATTGATTATCGTAGCTACCATGTAAATCACTACCTACAAATACACGTTCAAATTTCTTCATGAGATTAATTCAACTTTTCCTGTCATTCTGGGTTCAATAATTTAGGCAATAAAAAAGCCCCGATTATGGGGCTTTCTTTTTAACTACTGTCATACCTTAAAGATACGCAAGTAAGTCTCTGATGATGGGTTTATCGCCGCAGCTGTAGGGTTTTTGTGCTCAACACGGATTTGACCATTAGTTACTACAGACAACGTGATAGTCGTGCCTAGTAACGGATTGCCAAATTCATAGTTAAGCACATCTCCGACTACTACGTTAGCAGGCAAGTTAAATACGTGCGATTCATTTGGCTGTAATGTAGGTGGATTGTACAACGTCATTGACACGGCATCACTTGGCAAGTAACCGAAGAACGCGTCAAGATAGCGTAGGCGCTTGTAAATCCAAGTCAAAATTTGTGGGAACTCTTGGAACGATTGAGGCACAATGTCAAACATTTTGATGTCAGCAGTATATGACACTGTAGACACTTGCAAGCCAACGTCACGTATCATTTGAGTTGCAAGGTCAATAGACACCACATTGTTGTTACGTAGTTCCACATAACGCTTAGTTACTAGCTCAGGATAGTTAGTATAAATAACGTTGAACAATGTATTGTTGCCGACATTAAGCATACTAGATAAAGGATAGTACGGGCTAGTCTCAGGGTCTGCAATCCAGCCAACGCCTAAGCTGCCGTCTAAGTCATATGGAAATACGTTCCATATCTTGCCGTCCCATGTACCTAGCAGCGCGTTGTTAGTCACAGAGTCGCGGTTGCCTATAATAGCAAGCTGCAAGATATAGTCAATGAAGCTATCAAGATTGATATTGTTCTTATACGTGTTCTTGAAGTTAATAGTGTTTGCCATTACTCCACGTGCCCACGTAAAGAAGTTATTTAAGCTAGTGCTTACAGCATCGTTACCCGCTGGTAATGCATCGTCGCCAGCTGTATAGCCGATGATTTCTGGATTACGCAATTCAAAGTATTGCAAGCTGACTGTAGGCCAGTTAAGCAGACCGTGTAGCGACCAGTCGATTTGCATCAAGATATGCTTTTTCTCTTTCTTTTTCATAGCGTAGTTGCCGCGCTTTTTCTTATTACGCAGTGTATATACACCTAAGAAAGTATCGCCGACATACGCTTCGCATGGAAAAGCAAAAGTAGAGCATTGAGCTTTAACGTTAGCTGGCTCAGAACGTAAATTAAACAAGTCAAATGGAATAAGTGTATTGTCGCCAAATGGTCTAGCACGACGAATACGACGCCAAATCTCGTTACCGAAAGCATCACGTACTTGCGCTAAGTCAGTACCAGAGTTACTTTTCAGTACGATTTCTGATTCTTCGAAGTTATCGCCAAAGCATACATATACGTTTTTCCATTTGTCATTGAAGAACTCAATGTTAATGTTACGTTTATACGCATACGCTGTAGACTGACCTTGGTTAGCTGTTACACAGTTTAATGTAGCTACAGGCTGACCAGCGCTACAAATCTGCACAACACTTCGCATCTCGCCAGCAACAGCATCGCCAGATATACCGCTTAAGAACTTAATAGTAATAGCGTTATCAACTGGTACGTTTAATGATGTTCCTTTAAAGATAGTCGTATTAGCTAAATACTCAGCTTCGCTAACTTCTACTATATCGAGCTGATACTGTGCTATCTGCAAGTTTGAGCCGCCAGTGGTTGTATCGTCAGTGAATACACGCGCCAAGTTTAACGTCCCGTCTTCGTTGTTACGGTTAGCTGTTCGCGAGTTAAGATACACAACACCGTCAGTTTCTGGACTAAAATACTGCTCAATGGCAATGTCACGTCTGCTACCCCAAGGCTGCGGCAAGTCACCAATAGTCAAGGCATTAGGAATCAATGAGTATTCATAGTTCTTTTTGATCGAGTCATACGGAACAAAGATAATGTCAGAGATATAGCCAAAACTCTTGAACTTGTAGCGACGTCCAGCCAATAGAACAGCCGACATCAAGTCATAGTCATTCAATAGCTTGACAGGGAAAAAGCCACCTTTAACATACTTACCTTCAACAGTCATGTTCGGTACGCTTACACCACCAGTTGGAATAAGGTTAGGCGTAGCCGTATAACCTAGCTTATAGTAGTCCTTGTGCATTACGCGCATAGACTTACGAATAGTATCTAGGTTGACGTACACGTTATCCTTGTTGTAGCGACCATTACCGTCTGGCTTCAAGTAGTAGATACCAGTACAGATATTCATCGTCGTATCAAACAACATTGTGTTTGTCTTAAACGAGTGCTTAACGTTCAAGTCAATATCAACAATAGGACGATCAACAAGGTCAGTGTGGGTTTCGTTGGTGTACATCCCACGCTGTAACGAATTTGTAATCCAGTTATTGAAGAACACACGGATTTTGCCTGTGTTTGATATACACGTAAACACTTCGTCTTTGAATACGATTACGGGCTTGAACCACTCCATTGTGCCGTCGATGTACGCTGCATATTCTGACAGCTCACGGTTTATTTTGCCTAGCGGCGTAAGAGCTTCTAAGTTGTTATTACGGTAGTCAATGTACTCGTTCTTAGATAGCACTCGGAAAGAGTTGTCAAAACTTAACTTGTGCGTCCTAAAATTGTCGGTGTTGCTGTTTGGAATATACAACATAAACATTGTATCGTTTTCAAAATCGCAATAGTGCGATGCGCTAGTCACACCATCATTGAATACTGACGGCCTAGCAGTTTCGTTAGGGTCAACAGCTTTCCAGTTTAGCCAACCTTCTAGCGTTACTTTAGCTGGGTCTACCCAAGTCTGTCTACGAATAACACGACGTGTTACTTCTGGCGTACCTGCTACGGGGTCAGCATGAGTAACCACGGCCGTAGAGTCTTTGAACAAAATACCAATAACAGGCTTATTATGGGTATTGACAAACTCTAATACCTCGCCTTTCCGCAACCACATTGGTTTAGTCATGTAGCTGTCACCATCAGGTTGGCTGCCGATAAATGTCACAACGTCAACACTATCAACCGCTTGACCTGAATAGTCAAGCAGCACAGTCGCTGTCACGTCCGCTGGTGAATGCGATACGTTATAAAATGCTAACTTACTTGAGTTTGTAATATAGTTTGGGTTGTGTTTTTCAATCGGACTATCAGTCAACGCGTAAAAACCGCCAATTTCAATAAGCTTATGCAAATTAAACGTAATGAAGCCGTCTTGCTCAATAAGATAGTTAATGTTGGCAATAGATGCAAAACTATTCGGGTTATTTAACAGATAGTCATTACCGATAGTTTTAATAAAGTTCTTGTTAGCGTCGACCAGATAGATCGGATAGCCAAGCTCGTCAACTGGCAAGCAAGTGTGTAAATACTGACCTTTAGTCACTGGAATATAACCAGTCATGCCATACACATCGCGCAAGTCTGTGTCGATATTATAGTGCAGTGCGTCGCCGACTACTTGCTGCTTGTAGTACATGCCTTTAGAGTACAGCGGGTCAATTGTAATAGTTCGCAGTTCGTTACGAATACCTTTAAAGCTGTCTAGCGCATACGGTTGAAGACCACATGAGTTGCGACGCAGCTCAAGTGCCATGCTTTGGTCCACTTTGTTCAGGTACAGTACGTTTTCAAACTCAGTGTAGTACGTAAAACGCATATAGCCTGTAATCGGCGCAAATATAGACGCATGGTTAGATTTCTCGATGTACTGAGTCTCTGTCACGTCTTGAGATAGAATAGTACCGACGCGGTTATACTCAAAGCCTTTCATGCTATTGAATACTTTGTTCGCGTCAAAAAATGCGAACGACACAATGCCACTATTCATCTTGGTCAGCAAGCACGTCATGTTCCATGCATCACCTTCTGTGATAGGAATATAGTCTGTAGTAGTTACGGCACGCAACTCTACTGTAGTGCCATCATAGTTGTAGTACAAATTTTCCTTGTTCAAATCTTTCTTTAAGTTATAGCTTTGCGTTGCCTGCACTTGAGTTGCGATAAGATTAGCAATAGCACCATATGTAAAGTCATTAGCTTGATCTAGTTCGCTTAAGCCTGTGTCATGCCATGAATCAACTGTTTCATCTTCACTATATTTACCCCAATACCAAATCTTCTTAGTATCAAGTGCTTTGGCTGCTTTTGGCGAAAATGATGGAATACTCGCAAGTAACTGCGCTTCTGTTAGAAATGGTTCAAATCCACCAGCTTCAATCACTTTTTGAATAGCCAAAGGCAACGAGTAAAATGGCTCTCCATAGCGAGGGTAAACAATACCAATCGTATTAAGCGCCTTTTCAATATCTGCAATATCACGCTTCACGCCAATAATATCGGCTGGCACCAACATATCATCCATTTTTTTCTCCAAAAAAAATCCCCGCAAATGCGGGGATTTCTTTAAAATTCATTCAGACTAGTTTGTTCTTTATGTCATTATCATTTTGATAATAACGCGGGTCAAAATTGATTGATATAAGACCATTCTGAAAAACGCCTTTCACATCCTTTTTAGTTACTAAAAAAAGTTGATCATTTTGGCGGTCATCAGCTGTAATTGAATAAACGGTCTTTACCTCTCCTTTAGTCACCAGTGCCTCATTTGGTGGACGTGAAAGTACAAATTGAAAACTGTTTTCACCTTGTACGATTGGTATGACATCAATCATTTTATTCTTGAGCTGCAAGTGAATAAAAAATTCATGATCGGCATTTAAAATACACGGTTGTGACCCTGTAATTGTTAAACCATTCCAATCTAATATTTCACCAGATAACACCATTTGATCGGGATCACCCAAAAAAATAGGCGTTAACCGAGTATCATCTACACATGCAATAACATCCCCCTGATTGACCAGTTCAGCTTCTGCATATGCTTCAAACTGACAAGAAACCCGTTTATACCGCAACTTATTCCATGCTCGCCAAGCAACAATATGCGCCTGCTGTTTGTAGACAATACCGTAACCCGTAATTTTGCGCGGGTTATTAATCTGTTCGTCTGGTATCTTTAAAGTCTTTTCAATCCATCCGTCTTCACTATCAACATAAGTGAGCTCTACACCGTCATAATAGTTTTCAACTTTAAAACTATTTGTCCGAGTTTCAGATTGTGGCTTTTTATTTCTGTGGTTAAATAAAATGCTTGGTACGTTATCTGAACGTTCAAAATCATAATAGAGCGTAAGTGAACTTCTTCGGTCATGACAGCAAGTTACAGCTGCAATCATTCCCATAATTTCTTCAAACGACTGATTAGCATCATCAAGCGTATAGTTAAATTCTGCCATCTTTGATGAACCAAAATATTCAGTAATTTCATCTACTACCCGATATAAAGCTTCCACATCAATTTCAGAAATAACCCGACGACCAATTTTTGCTTGTAAAGCAAGTTCAATGGTCAGGTCTGCAATATTACGTGAAGGAATACGGGTTTCAGATCGTACTCCCGTTCGATAACTATAGACTAAACTTTCAGCGATACAGTTTAATTCACGGCTATCTAAAGCAGTGGCTGCACGTGTTGCCTGTGTTCTACTACGCAGCAATGTCCGATTGTCATACACCAGTTTTTGCAAATAATGATATGCGTAGGCACTCACAAACTTAGTCTCATCAGATAAATCTGCCGAATCGCCATTATCGTTTGTTCTCCGCGCACGAAATCTCACAGCTCCAGCGAATGGGAGATCAATCCACATTGAACCGCCGACGCTATCTCTATTGTTTGGCTTTCCAGTTAAAGAAATCGTTTTGGTATAAATTATGCCAGTGGGCACACCCCCGACAACACTCTGATATTCAACGCTAATCTCTACTGTTTTTGCGTCAGAACCTTGATAGATACCGTTTATCGCTTGAAAGTTCAGTAGTAGACCTGTGGCATCTTTTGAATCAATAGTGAACCACCCAATATAGTTCTCATTACTGCCACGAAGCTTAATTACGCCAAGACCCGTTTTCTGGTCTGTAATATCTGCCAATTTATACCAATCAGGATTTACAGCACTTGGGGCTGCTAAAGCAATCTCTTTGTTATCAACATCAATACCTGTGACAACATAGCTTCCATCAAGAAAAATATTCGCACTGTTTGCAGTAAAACTCGCTGAAATATTTTCGGTGGCAGACTCGGTCAAGCTCGAGAAATTAATATTGGTATTTGTCGGATTAGTTAAAATAATCGTATAAATACCCCCGCTATATACAATACTTGTCACATCATATAAGCCTGCTAAATCTAGTTGACCATTAACAGGGTCGGTGACCAGAAGTGAGTTAACATAAATCTTTCGATATGTGTCATACCCTGCCACGGTCTGATCTGAAGCTATAGATAAAGTCTTATTTACAGGATCAATATTAGCTATACCTGTGACATTTAAATCTGCAATTCCAAAATTTGCCCCTGAAATAATCAAAGAATCATTGATCACAAATTTGGAAAAATTGCCAGCCGTAGCAGAACTAGTCGATTTAATCAGATTTGGGAATTTAAAATATATATCCTTTGCATCAATACGGGTGCTATTTGGCGATAATAGAGTTTGACCATTTACCGATGAAGTCTTTTTAGCAATCATTGGCGGCTGATCAAATGTATCTCCCCATTTAAATATATTTTCAGCGCCTATTAATGACTGTCCAATTCCATAGGCTGTCACACTCGTTCCAGAAATTTCCTGAATTGGTGTGTCACCCTCTTTAAACACTGAAACCCGAACATGATTTTCACAAAGACACATTAAGGTTTCTTCAACCTCAACATCATCTTTAAAATAACGAACTACTGGAGCAAATAAATCTGGAATACATTTAACACGACCAAGAATAAACGGAACGCGTTGCTTGAGACGTTGTCGATTTTCACGGTCAGATAAATTGTTATTACTGGAACCCGTGCTTGTACCAGCATTATTAAGAGGTACTTTAGGCACTTTAACTAAAGCGGATATTCCTGCCCCAATTACTTTACCCACCACCCAGTTAACTGCTGAAATCAAGTCTCCAGAATATAGAACAATGGAACAGTCATTGTTAGATTCCATTAAACGAGCAATTGCCTGTTTGTCACCAGATCCAGCAGGCGTTATATTATTTTCAGGGCATGGGTTGCCATTGAAAATCTGAGCTTGTGGATATTTATTTTTGTACTGAAGGAACGTATATAAAATACTATCAGTATCTATGAAATATTGGTCGGATCCATCAAGTGCATTATTAATGATACAAATTCGGCTCATAATAACGAATCCTTCTAAATATCTTTTTAGCGTGATGCAAAGTTATCCGCTGTACACTTTGCTCGGTTAAATGAAAAATCTTATGACGAAAAAAAAGCCCAACATGTGAGCTTCCATTTAGATGCGTCATTAAGACAATGCAGCCCTCAATAGGCATCTTAATCAGCTTATTTTTATGAACAGTTTCACGAGACGTTTTTAAAGTCTCATCTATTGAGCCAGTTAACCCAATAAAACACGGAGAGTAGTCCAACTGATAAATATGCTTTGCCGCTGCAATAACAAAGTGAACACAATGAAAATTTATTGGATCATATCTAAGATGAAATAAAGGACCAATATCCATCAATAAAACCCTTTTAAACTTGGATCAGTACTTGCCACATAAAGCTCACCAGTGCCCGAATTATTTAAATTAGGTGCATTCGCCTCAAAAGTGGACCCCTTGTAGCTTCGAGAGACATTTTCAATAAGCAAACCTTTATCAATAAAAGATGGCTCGTTATAAACACCTGTGAGATAGGCTCTATAATTCAACACAGGCAGAATGGGCACATCATCAAGATAAACCTGATCAATTAAATCAGGGATTTGCTGACCTAAATCCCCCACTGATACTCTTATAGACTGATCAAGATTGTCCTGATCGCTTCCACGCTCAACAGTAAGTACAGTTGGTTTATATTCAAATGCCTGACCATCTTCATGAGTTAAAATCAATGGCTCACCTGAGTTAACAACATAACGGAGAGCCTCAGACCAGTTCGGATGAGTAACCTCAATTGACTCAACTAAACCAACTGCTCCACTTGATTGATCCAAGAGGGAAAGCATAATTGGTGTGATCTTAGCCATTGTTGACTCCAGTAGCTTCAGGGAACCATTCATTAGGGATTTTAGAGACATCAGGAGTTAAACCTCCTTGGTGATAATTAACGATATTTCTATCATCAATTTCACTTCGGTGGATTGGTTTAACTAAGACTTCAAACGTCACTTTTATGACTACCTTATTTCGATATGATTCAATTGGTAGCGAAGATGAAATAAAGCGGCATTCACACTCTTCAGAAATCCCATTATCTAATGATAATTTCCAAAGCCAGTTTTCAGGTTTCCTTTGTTTAAGCCGCCAAAATGCCCAAAAGTATTGACGTTTACCTTTTTTATCCAACAGCACTGTGACTTTTACACGGTGGTAAGCACCAATAAAAAAGGGGACCTGCCTAGGCGGTCCCCCTTCTGCTTCTTGTTCTCTCAGGTTATTCCCTGGTGTGAAGCTATAGCCCTCTTTCATAGGGCAAAGCATAAATCTATCCACCTTTACCCTCCTCGATTTCGACCAACATTAAAGTTATCCATGATCGCCCTAGACTCATCGCTATTAGCCCGACTCAAATTTTCCCAAGATTCAGCAATACGCTGATCAACAACCTCAATTGTTACTCCGCCATTTGAGTCTTGACGGGCAGTAACCTTTGAATTGGTATGGTTGTTAATCGTAATATTGACCTGAGACTCAAACCGCTTTTCAGCCATTGCACGAGTAAAATCTTGGTTCTGCTTCGGACTTAATACACGCTCACCCTTGTTTAATAACCAAGTCCCTTCTTCAGGTACATAATCAATACCATCGTGAGCCATACCAGTTAAGTTTGTTGACTTAATTTGTGCAACTTGAGCCAATTGAACTGCAACCGCAGCACCAGCCATTACAGGAGCCAAATAAGGCCCAACATATGGAATTGCAGCAACCGATGCATAAACGTCCGAAAACGTTTTCGGTGCATTAATAATTGCTTGAGCAATGGCGAACGCTTTCGACATCGCAAACATTGCTTTATAACCCGCTGACTGCTCACCCAACAATGCGCCCATTAAGTCCGTCATGCCCGATAAAGTATCAGCAGCTGCTTTTGTTCCCAAGGAAGCCTTATCAAGTTCATATTGCTGATCAATCATAAGCATACGTTCAGCATGCGCTTGCCAGATAGCTTCCCTTTCTGCTGCTGTTTGTGCCAATGCATCTTGTGCATTTGCCAAAGCCATCGATTGAGAAGTTCTCCCCTGCCGCTGCTGATCGAGCTGGTAAAGTTGAGCCGTACCATTCATATCAGCGTAAGTAGCATCCCACGCACTACTCGATTGAGTTGCATGATCTAAAAGACCTAGCTGCTCTTGAGCCTTTGATAGTTCAATTCGCTGTTGCTGCTCATCTTTAGCAAGTTGAGAATTAAGTAAAATTTGCTCACGCTCAAATGCATACCGAAGTTGAATATTTTCAATATCAGTTCGCAAAAATGCACTCGCATCACTTAATCTTTGCTGTTGCTCAAGCTTTTCCCATGCAATTTCCTGTTCTTTCTGACGATCTAAAGCCGCAGTAATTTCTGCCTTTTTAGTCTTGTCATACTCAACATTGGCTTGGACGAGCTGCTTTTGATTTTCATAATCACGTTCAATTTGCTTAATTCGATCAGTTTCAAAAGCAAAGTACTGGTTGTACTCGTTTTGCTTATCAGCCATTAATTTCGCTGATTGAGCAGCATATAGTGCATTCTCCTTATCAATCATTTCCTTTAGCTGAGGCGAACCAGCATAAAGCATTGTTGCTTTTTCTAGGTTATCTTTATGGTCCTGTAAAAGCTTCTGTGGCTCGGTCAGATAATTGCTTTCATAATCCTTGCGAGCATCATCTAGTTTTTTCTTAGCCTCCGCAGCATCATCAATCAAACCAAGTAGGTCTGCTTGTGTAGGCATCAGAATTGAGTCGTCTACAGTAGATTTACCATTTACAGCTGAAAAATATTTAGCAAACTTTGGATAATACCCAGCTACTTCCTTGGCTTTTTCTGGCGACATTTGACCTTTTCCATAGCCAATATTGCCATTTAAATACCTTTTAGTCCCTGTAATACCAGCATTAATTGACATTAATGCCTTATCAAGACTACCGAACTCTCGTATGCCCAAAGCAATAGCATCTGCTACCGCAGTAGCTTGAGATTCAATGGAATTGCCACCTTTGGACAATATGTCTTTATACTGTCTCCTAAAAATACTGGTTGTTTGAAATAACCCAGTCGCTCCAGTAGGACTAACGGCTTTTTCATTTCCACCAGACTCACCCAAAACATATGCAGCTAGAGTTCCTGCGGGCAAACCGTACAATCCTTCAATCTGCGCAAAATTATTTGCCTTGGCGATACCTTGAACTTTTGCAATAGCCGCCAAATCCTGCTTACCAAAGGTATAGTTCTTAAGGTTAAATTTTTCACGTGTAGCAAGCAAAACATCATTCGGCAATGGTGCCTTGAATGCATTTTCCTTATTTGCCGCTACTTGAGCATCAGCGAAAAGATTTGCTTTCTCTACACTTACCCCATCCCTGACAAGAGTCTTGATGTAGCCTTCCCTTAAAACATCTTGCTTGGCCTGTGTTATATAATCACGCTGTGCCTTGGCTAATAACTGATATCTAGAAACAGCATTATCTAAAGATCTATTTTGGTCCTCTTGAGTCTTTGTCACTTTGCGATTTGCATCGGACAAACTATCTACCAAACTCTTTTGATTACCTAGTTTAGTATTTGCCTTATCAGCAACAGAGGCATACTCAACCATATGAGAATTGTAAGCGCCCTGAACATCAGTAAGTGACCCAATCAAATTTGATAATTCTGTAGCAGTCATTTCGCCTGCTAAATACTGTTTACGCCATTCCTCAATGAGGTGAGCAGACTGACTACTAACCTTTGCTACATTCGCTATGCCACTTGCATATGCTGCAACTTGGTTTTTTGCTTGTTCATACTCTTCAGTAGCTGTAATCAGTTTTTGCTGCTCATCGAACAAAAACGCTTTCTGTTTTGCGACACTTAATGAATCATACTTAATAATAAGATCATCAATAGACTCACCCTGATTATCTAAAGATTTCGTACTATCTTCAGTTGCAGACTTCATTGCATAGTAAGCACTACCAGCAACAACGGCCTGAACAGCAAGCATAGCTAAACCTGCTGGGCCACCCAAGAAAGCAATCGCACCGCGCAAAATGCCCATTGAAGTTGCAGTAGATGCTGCTGCACCCTGCATACTAATTAAAGTAGCTTCCATTACCCCAGCACGGATAGCTGCCATTGTAAATGTGCTAGCTAAAATAGTGCCCTGAACAACTAATTTTGTACCAATCGCAGCCGCTGCTGCTACTGCTACTGCTTTAATCGTATCGGTGTTTTGTACAACCATTTCAAGAACTGGTATAACATCAGCAACTAGGCCATTTTTCAGACCTTCCCATTGCATTTCAAAAATCTGTAAATTCTTTTGAGCTTCAACCAAACTTCCAACCATGTCATCTGACATAACTGCGCCAGTTTCTTTAGCCCTATCACCCCACTCTTTAAATAATTTTCCATTATTTTCTAAAAGTGGAATAAGCTGGGAAGAGTCAGAAATAATCTGCTCCATATAGAATTTAATATCGTTTTTTGTAGCGCCAACTTTCTCTAATGAATTATAAAAAAGTTGTAATGCTTCAGGTCCAGATAACTTTTGAAACTGCTGAATAGTCACACCAACTAATGGGGCGATATTCTCAAAAAAATCGGCCAGTGGTCCACCGCCTGTTTGCTGGAAGTCACCGATACGATCTTGCATATCCTTCATTTGATCGGCGAATTTTTCAGTGCTAATACCAGCAGTTAAAGCACCTTTAGAATAATATTGAAATTGCGAAACTGAAGAATTTGAAAGCTTTGCAAGCTTGTCTATTTCATTACCTGTTCTAATTACTTCTAAAGCGAATGATGTAACACTCGCTACAGATAAACCAGCAACAACACCTTTAAGAACAGTTAATGATTTGCCCACCAAATCAAAGCCATCGGCCATTCCCCTTGTACTATTACGTGTTTGACGCTCGGCTCGTGACAAACCTTGGATATATGACCCAGTATTTGCCAGCAAGTTTAAGGTCAAAGTACCAAGATTAGTTGCCATAACTTTTCTCCAGACACAAAAAAAGCACCCGTTAAGGTGCTTTTTTAAGATACGTATTTCTTAGAAAACTAAGATTCCAATAAACACAAAAATCGCAATGATTCCAATAATCCACCAAATATAGGTGTATTCAATATTCTCTTTTACCGCATTTTCAACTAAATCAATTTCGGTATCTGCAATCTTTGCATCAATTTTATTAATATTTTCTTTAAATTCACTTTGTACAATTGATTGCTCTCGCTCAACCAAATCAAGAAGCTTTTTGGCATTTTCAGAACTTAAAGTTTCACAAAAACTTATAAGCTCGTCTTGGGTTATTTGGGAAGCTCTATAAATTGAAATCCCTTTATATTCAGATATTAATTTTGATTTTAACCTTTTAGCTTTCACCAAGTCGGAAATTTTTTCATGTGTTAATGGCTCAACTAGCTCAACATCAAACAAGGTCCCTAAATACATTTCTTTCAACTTTATAAACCCAAATTTATCATGAGATTATCAACATGTTTTTCAAAAAGCCATCCTTAGATGGCTTGTTGTCTTCTACGTCGCTTCATTGCTTCTTCTTCAAAGGTAGTTTCAACCTCATCCTCATGAGGCATAAAATCATTTGGATCTGCATGATCTTCTGGTTTTACTTTCCCATTGTGATAGAAGGCCATTAAATTACCTATTGCCTGCTCAACTCTACGACCAACAAAAAGCGAGCCTCGTTTTGCACGATAAGCTCGCCATATATTAACTTCCCAGTTACTTAAGTTTCGCCATGTGTCTTCGATTCGGTTTCCACCGATTCCGCAGATGACAAGTTCACACCAGAATTCGTACTCTTCGAATTCTTTTTCTGAGACTTTCCCGAAAACTTATTCACCGAGTCAGCAACTTGGTACAAGGCTTCAACAAAGATTGGGTCAGAATCAAATACATCGTCTACAGATTCAAAGAACTTAGTGCCCTTTTCATCTTCACAAACCGATCCCAATAACTGAGCAGCACGTAAAAGGCGGTGGTTAAGACCAATAACTTTTGAGTTTTCAATATTTTCAAAATCAAAGTCCCATTGGTAAGCTTTTGATGTTGCTTCAATATCTTCAAAGCTCAAACGCTTAATAAAGACTTGACCCGAAAGGTCCACCATTTCACCTAATTGAAGCTCAAGGTTTTCTGTTGAATCTCGAAGAAAATCAATGTTTTCTTCAGTAACTTCAACAGCCCAATTAACCGTCCGCTCAACTGGAGCAGCGATTTTTGTTACCCCTTTTAATGATTTGAGCTTCATGCTGTAACCTTCCACTCATCAATAATTTCAGATTGACGACGTAACGGCAAACTATGATTAAGAAGCGATTTCGCTTCAATGACTGGTTTACCACGACGCAATTTAACTTCTGCATATGACCATGAGCGCGTATCTGGTAGGTCGACATTACCACCTGTCAAGGTCGGAACACCTGTACCATCCGAATAACCAGCATACAGAATAAAGTTTTCAAGCGATTTTGCAAAATCAAGCACTAATAAGTGAGTTGCATTTTTTGGATCGGTATCAATTGCAATTGAACCGTCGCCCGGCTTACCGAGTACAAATTCACTTTTGTCTACATCAGGATCGTCAAGACAGCCACTTTCAATTTCATCGTAGTTTTCATCCCCCCAATCGAAGGTTTTAATACAAAGTAATTTGGTTAATGTCGGAACAGTGCCATGCAAAGCCCAAAATTCTGTACCCTTACCTACAATACCTTTTTTAGCCATGAGATTTGCTCCTATAGGCAATAAAAAAGCACCCGATTTGGGTGCCAATGTTTAAATAATTTAATTAAGCTTCATGAATCCAACTGGCATCAAAGCCGCGGAAATATTGTTTAGTTTGAGGGTCTACACCGCTAATCCGCGGATTCATGATGAAACAATAAAGCTCTAGAGCCTTGCGGACAGCAGTTCGTACTTCTGAAGCACGATTTGCCTTAGTGTCATATACTTTTACCTGATACATAACTTCATCATTATCGGCTGGCATATTATCTACATAGTTTAGGGATTTACCCCCCAACTCTTGCCAAACAACATATGGAACCTCTGCCACAACTGGTGCAACATCTTCATAAACTCTTGGCTCTATACCCAAAAGTGCAACAACAGCAGGAGATTCTTTTAAAGTTTTATAAATTGGCAGATAACTCATAATGTCGCCAACTCCTTATCCAATTCATCACTAAAGACTTGGGCGAAGGTTTCAATCACGTCATCCATTTTGCTGAAGAAAGCAATACGCATAAAAGGAATAGCTGGTACAAAGGCAGTACCAAACTCAACAAAGCGCCAGTGACGAGTATCACCCCCACTGGTAAGCTTGAGTGCTGCGGCAAATGAAGCACCGCCATCAACACCAACACGCATTTTGATCAAGTCTCTATTGCCAGTTTTTCCTGCGGCAACCTTTATATTTTTTGCAATATTTGCCCTAGTTTCAGGGTCATCAATTAACTGAGCATTTTGCCGTGCAGCATCACGCACTTTATTCACGCCCTTTCGAGCAGCTTTTCTTGCTATACGCCTTGTTACTTTCGGATCAGCTAATTGTTGTAATTTACGTGATACATTTTCTTCACCACTCCAAATTGCAAAGGATTCCAATTAATCCTCCTTGAACTTTTCCACCCCACTTGAAAGCAAAAAAGTACTGTAAATATTCCCAGTCTCAGGATCGTCTAAAGCAGGGCCATCAATTGCATATTTCACACCACGGAAAATGACACGCATTGAACTATCAATATCCGTCCGATGTCGTATCTTTAAACGTGCAATGACTTGTGACTGATTCCCTTGAGCTGCAATTAAGTCACGTGCAGACAACGGTGTAAATTTGGCCCATAAATGTAAATAATCCTGCCAATTAGCAGGATCTGGATAACCATCATCATTTCTTTTCGAGCCTTCATCACGTTGTATTGTGACTCGATGGCATAGCTCTCCAGCACTAACACCCGACATAATTATTCACTCAAATATTCAGGATTATCGTCATCATCTTCATCATCAGATTGCAACATTGAGATTAACTCACTGTTCTGATCCATGATTTGGGCCATCACTTCGTTCTGCGCCTTGACCCCCTGAATTAAATCCCGAACCACTAGAATCAATTCGCTGACCAGCGAGCCATTGCAACAGCAATTTCCGTTTTCGCTCTGCTCGCTGGAGGTTTTGTTTAAGCCATTCACGTCTCGCCTCGCATCCTGAACATGTCATTTTGTCCAAGCCTCATAAGCCAATTGAATTGCCAAAATCTTAAAAACCCCATTTTCACGAATGAAGAGACAATCTCCATGCATAAAAATGAGGTTTTTATAATGTGGCGTTTGTTTTACCCACTCTATGAACTCGTCCATAATTAAATCGCCAATGGCTTGTAATATGGATTGAGTAGGACCAATACAGGTTGTGGCAGGAAAAAACCATTAGTGGGCATTTCACCCTCCAAATTTCGATATTTATCGTAATACCCGCACAATAATAAAATTGCACGTTGCTGAGCTTTGTTTTCTGCATCGTACTTAGTCAACACATGATCTTTTACAGCCTGTTCAGCTACATCTAGCAAGCTTTGCAAATCATCTAGATCAGCACTGCCGTCATCGTACTTAAGATGACGGACAACATCATTCACTGTTAGCGGCATTATTCCCTCCATTGCTTTTTGAGAAAGGATCATCTTGCGAGTCTCGTTTCGCCAAAGCTTCCAATGAAAAGTTTTGCTGTTGCATATAAACAGACCAGCCACCAGCCACAGGTTTAAGATTGAATTTAATGCGGGCTTCATTAGGTGCAATAACACCACCCTTTACACCTTTGGTGTAAAAGTCCATTTTTGATGAAGAATCCATGCGAATAAAACTTTCTACATCTAAAAAGACCTCATAACCTAGCTCTTTTAAACCCAGCTCATCATCTAAAAGGTTTTCAATAGCTTCAATTGGACTTTGAAGACAATCAACGTAATAAATTAAGTTAATATCTTCAACTTTATAGCCTTGCGGTAGCCCACTTACACCAGCTTTAAAAGGTGGAACATGAAATGCAGAACAAACAACCTCAGCACTCATCTTGTGTTGTTCCAACATTTGAGCATCAGCGGCAGGAATTGCCATTGGGACATATTTCATATCACCGCCAAGAATTGCAGTTTTACCCACATTCCCCGATGAATAATTCTGATTCCATGCATCACGAATTTTCTTAGCATCCTCTTCGTCAATCTTCCCTGCACTTGTCAAAATGCCACTTGGTCGACTCATGTTTGCAAAGAAACTTGCTCCATATTTTTGAATGGCAATGCCTTGGGATGCAGCCAAAGAACAAGCAATAATAGGACTCAATCCCACAAGAGGATGATAAAAACAATTCCAACGATCATGAATGATTTCTGAAGCTGGCAAAATGATGGACTGATCTACTTGAGCCAATTTATCGATACTGATTTGATAAAAAACTTCACCAGTTTCACTAACCAATGGCTTAACTAAATCTGGATTTAATACAATTAATCCAATAATTTCACCGAAAGCATCTCGAAACTTTAAAACATAGGTATTGCCACGCGTAACCTTTGAAATAATCCAGTATTCCAAAAACTGTTGCATTGTTTGAAAGCGATTAGGCTTTTCAAGAAACTCAAATCGCTTATCTTTTGTAGGAACCCAGATTTCACCTTCTTTTTTACAAAGCTTTAAAGGTAGTTTCCCAATATCTTTTGAAATTAACGAAACACAGGTAAAAACAGCATGAAATGAGAGCAAATCTTCACGCTTCAACTCCATATTTCGTTGCCAAGCACCCGTAAATGGTTCACTTATTACTGAAGTCCAACCACCAGAGCCAGAAACGGGCGATATGGACTTTTTGCGGAAAATATTGCCTAAAAATCCCATTTATTTACCCTTTCTACCTTTTTTAGTCTGCTTTTCTTCATTGTCAAGAACGACCAATGAACCGAAATCATCAACTACAGCTGCACCATTTTTGTTTAATAACAAATCAATTTTTTTAGCAAAACCCAAAAGTGTAAGAACTCTCCCTTCATATTCCTGCACTGTAGCAATCTGACCCTTTTTTCCTAATGGCGCATCTTTGAGATATTCAACTAACATAGAGACCTCTCACAAACAGGAATAAAAAAAGCAGCTAAAGAGCTGCTTTTTAAATCTAAGTGTTTATTCAATTGTTTGAGCTGAATAATCGATGTAGCCAGCTGCATTCGCGTGACGTTTTTTCCAACGCACATAACGCTCAGCGCGCACCCCAACCATGTTTTCTTGCCATAAATTGACGGATACGTCATTTGTACCATCATTAAACTCAAGAGTAGCTTCAGTTGATATAGAGAGATCAATACCACCGTCATCGGCTAATAAAATTTCAGAAGGCTTAACTAATGCGATCCACTTCCCAGCTTTCTCTGATTCAACAACAGGCAAACCTTTTAAAGTTTTTTCCCCAACTGGTGCATCCATACCTTTAAAGATTGGATTACCCAAGGCATCAACCAAGTCGGATAAGAAACTTGCCATAGTTTCACTCATCACATAATAAACCCCTGTCAATGAGATATTTGCAGAGATTAACTTGGCTCGAAGTTTACGCAAATCAGTACGAATTGCATCTGCTGTAACACCTGAAGCGGTGATTTTGTCCACCCCATTCAATACTGAAGCAGGACTGTCTGTAGTTTCTGCTTTTGTTGGATTAAGAAATTGATCATCCATGAATTCAAGGATCGTATCTTGTAAATCACGCAAAACCATTTCATCAACATTAGGATCTGAAAAACGTCCCAATTCATCTGTAAAAGGAACAATCCCTGCAATTTTAGCGAAGGTCAGACTTGTTTTACCAAAAGAGAGATTAGTGACTGGTTTTTTTTGCCCCTCACCAACCCAATTTACAATACTTGAATTAGTTTTAGTTGGGACTGTGATATTAAATGGTACTTTTCGGAATCCCTTCATTTGACCAATGATTGTCCGTGGACGTAAAAGATCAATAAATTCAGTAGCCAAAACTCGAGAGTTAACTAAAGCTGAATAATCAGAACTCGTTGTAGTACCTACCACTGCTTTTGCAACACTTAATACGCGTTCTGGAGCATCCCATGATTTGAGTAAATCACTTGCACTTACATATTCACTATGATTTTTTGCTAATTGTTGTGAAGCTACTTTTGCTCGTACCAACATTGCAAGGCCGATACCTTTAGGTAAATTTTCAACTACTTCAATCACACCACCTGCTGAGTCTTTACCTTGTTTTGCGGTCTGCCCATTTACGGGTGTAGATTTTCCCCATTCTGCTTGAGATTTTTCAATATCCTCAAGACGCTGTAAATTTGCCTTTAATACATCAACTTCGCCTTGAATACTTTTGATTTTATTTTCAGTTTCTTCATCAGGTGTTACACCCTTTTCAATTGAAGCACCCGATAGTTTTACAATCTCATCCATCTTTTCACTGATAGATTTTTTGATTGCTGCGATTTGTTCTGCAAGCGTCATAGCTTTACTCCTTGAGATTCTTCATTAAACAATTTCACAACGACATGCTTTGACGTTGGAACAACAGGTTGAGGTGGCACACAAGGCAAAGTTTTTTGTTGTGGCTCAGTTGGTGTTTTTTCTGGAGCTTTATTACATAAGGATTTAATTCCAGTAATAGTTGCTTCCTGATTTGCAGGAATAGTTACGGCTGACAGCTCGTACCAATCCCATTTAATAAATTTGTAGCCCCATGTTCCCTGAATGTCGGCAATTTCAAGCCCACGAAATCCAATCGACAAACCACGAACAAGGCCAGTTTTTATACTGTCCCATGCTTCCTGAAGACGGGCTTTTAAGGTTTCTGATTCAACTTGATCAGGCTTAGTCAGCTGAATTTTGACTTGAATTCCTGCATCAGTAACGATTGCCTCAGTAACCTGTCCAATTGGTTGCCGTTTATCGTGCTGCCAAAGAAATGGAACTGGTAAGGTGAATTGAGCACCTTTAGGCTCCACAACATCATCAACACGGTCAGGCGTTGGCGTTGTTGCAATCCCCTCAAGCACCCATTGCTCTTCATCAACTGCTTTGATTTCGAGCAAACTATAGGCTTGCTTCATCTTTTTAGACTCCAAAAAAAAGCGACCTATTAGGTCGCTCGAAAATTAGAAAACTTAAATAAAAAACACACTAACTTTTGATGATGGAGGCTCAGGATTCATTGACATCAAAGCCACCCCGTTAAACGTTGCAATTAATGGGTCAATTTTTCCCTTCCCTGATTCTTGCTTACGGATCGTCAAGGCATTCCCTTGATATACCCCCTTCGCATTTCCTACACACCAGTTCATCATGCGTTGACCAGCGTGTAAAAATTTACCTTCGGCCACTTTCCGTTCCGTAGTCTGTACATATCCAGACAATGCAAAACCTTGTGGAACGGCAATAAGCAACTCAAATGGCAAACCAACTTCAAGCAAACCATCTTGTAAGGACGGCATGCCCAATTTATCCAGCCCAATTGCAGCCTTTTCAGGAAGTTTGCCAGCGTCATAAATCCGCTTTACGATCATACCTGCTTGACGGACATCGTCACCAACTTCATTAACGATGACTAAATCACCATCTTGCTGAAAATCTCTTAACGTTGGAGCAATGTCTTTTCGACGTTCAAGCGCAATAGGATGTGCCCATGCTCGGTTCCAGCAGTACCAAAGTGAGCGATCATTTTTATCACGACCAATCACGCCCATACCAAACAAATCATCAAGGCCGCCACCATCGAAACCAACAGTGCAGATTTCACTTAGATCAAGAATAGACTCTACAAATAACTTATCTTTGTAAGCTGATAACATCCAAAAATCAGCACCAGCCCAACGGTCAGCTCGCTTATTCATGCCGATTTCGACATTCAAATATTTAGCTAAAAATAATTGAAGAGACTCATCGCCATTTTCCTTCGCCTGCTCAAACTTATTCAACAAATAACGAACATGTGTTGAACGTCCAAGGTTCGGATTAGTGACATAAAAATAATCAGGGTCTAAGTATTTTTCCTCATCAAGTAATTTTTGCGGGAACTCATACAAAACAGGTAAGAATGAAGGGTTTTCAATTTCCCCATCACGTACCTTACGGGCATAATCTAATTTCTTTTTAAATATCCCTGCTGGCGGCTTATCAGATTGAGTTGATAGCCAAATCAAGAAGCCTTCAGGAAAAGAAGTCATACCACCCGTTGCCTCTTCCAACATTGACTCCGCATTGGCACGTTCACCAAATACCCAAAGCTCATCCACTAAAATATATGCACCTTTTGCACCAGCACTAGAACCTGTTTCCGCGGCTACCACGGTTAAAACAGCTTTAGTCGCAAGATGCGTAATCGTTCTGGTATGCGGTGAAACACTAAAAAGGGCTTTTAATTCTGGATCATTCAGAATCATATTTTTCATTGGTATGAATGAGTTATCAGCTACCTTTTTAGTCGGTGCAAGGATGATAAATTCTGCTGCTTCACGGCTATTTAAAATAATAGCAGTGAGCATAATCCCCGCTGCCATTGTTGATTTTGTGTTTTTCTTACTTATGAGCAGGAAAAATTCATTAATTAACCGCTGGTTGCTTTGATAATCATAAGCACCAAAAATAGTTCCAACGAAATCAAAAACCCATTGAGCTGTAATCTCGCCAATTGTTGGTTTACCAGATACATCGACAACGATTAATTCTTTAAATACACGCAAAGCCATTTCGGCTTCATCTGGAAATAACGGCTTACAAGCAATTAAAGATTCTTTGGCTAAAATCTTCTTTTCCCAATCTGGGCAAGCTGTACTCCAGATCGGGGACATCGAAGACATATCAACTCACTCTTTGCTGTTGTTTACGCTGCTCATCTGCTGTTGCAAACTTACTAGTTTTTGCTGTCTCTTTAGCTTCATCTTCACGGCCTTCTTTAAGTCCCTTATCACCGACACGACCAAACTCATAGGGCAAAGCAGCTTTCGCAGCTTCTATTCTTGTTTTTTGATCAATACGTGGATTTTTGTAAATTGTTTTCAAAAAATCCAATGAATTTGATACATTCTCCATCGCTCGGAACTCGGCTTGAATAGCTGCTTCACCTAAAGGTGTAGCGTCCAGCCCCCCGCCCCCCTGAGAATTCAAGCTCGCCAGATATGCAACTACATCAGGATCGTTCTCCAATTGGCATCCTTTAGCAGCTGCCGAGCGTTCCGAATAGCCCGCCAGCACCGCAGCTTCCTCTTTTTTCTTACCCTGTAATCTTGCATGGGCAAACGCTTTCTTTCTTTGAGTCAAAGCCATATTTACCTCCATTGTGCAAAATATTGGCAAGAATTATCGAAATTTATCTATTTTCTAAAAAAGTTTATTTACTTCTTTGAAAATAGGAAAATTTTTTACAAATGAGAAAGGGGGGCGGTGTCCGCGGAGACCCAAAAAATAATTTTTGGATACCCCCCGTCATGCAAAAAATGCACCACAAAGGTGCATTATCTTTTAACTAATTTTGATGTTCCACGAGTTATTGCTTTACTAATCCTTTCTCTAAGTTCATCAGCCTCAGATGAGGTTGAATCGGTTTTATCAATATCACGTACAGTGACAGTTATTGTTGATGACTTAACCCTTGTTGCCTTTGGAGCATTTAGGACCTTCTCACCTCTAGGGACTATGAATGTACCTTCAGTCGGGATATCACGAATATCACCATGAAATACTCCACAACATTTAGCGCGCTGTTGCTCATCAGTTAAAGTTTCAAATGAATACTTGGAGTCAAGAACAACCACTGTCTTACTTACTTTGCTGAAATGCTTTTTAATAAATGCAATTTCTGCACGAGCTTGCTCTGAACTGTAGAACTTTGAGTAATCTACACGCACCAACACAAGCGATACATCTTGAGGAACCAATGTAAACTCAAGACTTAGTTTGTATTCTAAGTCTTTAACCTTTTGGCTTTGC
Source organism: Acinetobacter sp. UC24323 (assembly GCF_024151445.1). Taxonomy (NCBI): domain Bacteria; kingdom Pseudomonadati; phylum Pseudomonadota; class Gammaproteobacteria; order Moraxellales; family Moraxellaceae; genus Acinetobacter; species Acinetobacter sp. UC24323. The sequence continues at coordinate 298,237 of NZ_JAHIBY010000002.1, forward strand.
TCGTTGTATGCTTGGCCCTGCTGGATTAGTAACTTGTCTTTAGCATTAATCTTAGCCTGCTGATATAACCATGAAGTCCAAGCAATATTGACAAGTGATGCAGCTATTCTTGATTCCTCGTCACTTCCTTTGGGTACATATGAACTCATTTGATTTGAATAAGATACATATGCAAGCAAGTGCCGAACTGGAGCAAACTCTAATTCAAACTGATTTCGAATTAATTCATCATGTTTTGCAGCTGTATTCATCGCATACCTGCCTTGCTTTCAGCTAATGATTTCTTGTCATGACATGGCTTGCACAATGACTGGAGGTTATCCAGATCATCAGTACCACCTTGAGCCGTGTTTACGATGTGGTCACATTCAAGCTCCATGGTTATGCAACCACAATGGCAGCAGGTCCAATCATCACGCTCATGCACTTGTTGTTTAAGCTTCCGCCATGAACGACCACCACGACCCTTGCCATAATTCTTTTCAGGTTTTGGTAAAGTCGCATGATTGCTTTTAAGCGTTGGTAAGTTTGATGAACCAAGTTTAGGTAGTCTCATTTTTAATAATCCTTTGCCCTGCCTCAACTTCATCCAGATCGGCTAAGCGTAGCTGCCCGATGACTTGAACTCGTGGATGATGCTCACCATTCCACAGCACCTTGAAACATGATCCTGTTTGAACCACCACACCAACCTCATCAAATCCGTTGTTGATGTCATCTCGGTATACAACTGGATCACCCAGCAATATCACTTCTTCAGACATTTCAATCCTCGACTAGATATAAATCAGCCTTGGTCGAAATAGGTTCCAGAACAACCAAGGGACAATCAGCAATCTTGCGTTCATAACAACTTTCGCAAAGAGTCAGCCAGTTATTACGATCCCAAAATAAAACCCGATCTGTTTTCGGGTCTGTTTTGTGAGCAACCTTGCATGCAACTGAAACAAAGCCACGACGGGCACAATCACTGCATAATTCGTTAACAGCAATGAAATCCGCTGTTACTCCGCGCCAAGTCTTTTCTTTGCTGCCTTTCTTACTTGCCCGTTCTAAAACCTTATCGGCTTTAGCTGCCATCGCCTCTTGATGTCTCCAATGTTCCTCTCGATCTTTTCGGCCCATAAATAATCCTCAAAAAAAGAGGGCTGTATGCTTTCCGAAACATACAGCCCTTTGAAAATGAGGCCGTGGCCTCCAAGGAATTAACTTTAAAACTTACAATTATTCATTATGGTGAAATGTAGATCAAAACTGGCTCACCCGTCAAGTGATTTAATCACTATTTTAGTGATTTTTTAATGCTCCCTCAATTTTCTGTGCTGCTTTGTTGATTTCATTTTCTAAAAGTTCTTTGTAGAAGTCTGCTAATTCATTTAAATAACGTTGCACTTGCATACGACTAACACCAGCTAATACTGCCCTGTTTCTCTCACTTGGTTTGTAAGTAGCTGGAACTTTGCATAACTCAAGCAATGCAATTAACAAAGCCTTCTCGCGTTTTTCCTCAAAAATAATTTGCTCACCTTTGTGGATTAAATTAAAGATTGGATGAATTAATTCCAAAATTTCAGATTCCTCATAAGCATTTAGTGCATACATACCAAAAAGAATTGTTTGCACTTTGGTCAATTTTGCATAACTAATCGCCAAAATTACATCTTGAGCCGTATATAAAGGCCTAGTGTTGTCGACTCTAATCGCTTCATAATTAACAGTTTTTGGATTCAATAACCGTATTAAATTTTCCATTCAAATCACCACTTATAATTATCAGTGTGTACCATGTGTACAATCTGTTTATGATTTTTGGAAAAGGTAAACACTGGAAAGCCTTTATATATAAAGCTTTCACTTAAATGTGTACCATGTGTACCATTTATATAAAGTTCTCTTACGTGAGAATGCTTTTTGAGTGATGGTTTAAGAAGTGCTTTGAAGGTTGTTAATTCAATATAGATATTACTTTTACGTATACGCGCGCGTGCGCAAATGGTACACATGGTACACATAGGATTAAAAGCATTGATATATAAGGCTTGCAGACGTGTACCATTGTTTTGAATGGTACACATAAAGGTACACATGGTACACATAAAGCTTTGATTTTTATATTTATATAGGCATCGGAACATTATCACCACCATCGAACGCCTTGTCAAATTTATCTATCTGTTCACCCAGCCAGTCCTGCAATGGCACATCTTCAGGAGGCACCCCAACAATAATCACTTTAGTTTGCCCTCTTGTGCCTTTAGGCTTGCGCCAATGCTTTTGATCTGTAGTAGAAACAATTCCATATTTCTTTGCCTCACCCATAAAGCGCTTTTGGCTCACAACGTGTTCATTTGTCCTTTTAGACCACTTTTGGTATGCATCATAGAGCTGCATAGACGTACAACTCACATATGGAAAATCCGTTTCACCCTTTATCCATTGAGTGACAAACGTGTCATAACCCGCTTTGGTATATTCAATAATGTCCCTTTTGGCCTCTGTCATCGGGGGCTTTGTGTGAGCATCAAAACCAGTTAAATCCACTTGTAGCAAAGCTGTGTAAAATGCTTGAATTACTTCTTTTGAATCGAGATCACGTGCAACTCTCTCCAGTAGGTCGGGTGGTAAAGTTGATTTCGGGTACAAGACTAAAAAACGACGGTCATTTTCTTCAATCGGTAGCGGTTGAGTATGGTTGGATAAAAATACACAATTCATGTGGTTCGCTTGGCGCATTGAAGCCAAGAATTTTTGATGAATTGATAGCGTGCTACCAGTAATTAAATGCTTAATAAAACCCATCATGCCATGCTTGGTTTTGTTGTTTGATATTTCTTCAAATAGCAAATACAACACCTGTTCGGCCCAATCATTGTATTGGCTCTCTAAATCGCGCTGATCTAAAGTTTTATGGTAAATAGTGTAAATTTTCTCCATGACAGCCCCAAAAAACAAAGATTTACCAGCTCCATGAATATTTCCGTGCATTAAAACAGAGGTTGCCATTTTTGCCCCTTTGTTTTGTAGAGGGTACGCTAACCATCTTAACAACCACCCAAATGCAGCCTTTTCTTCACCACAAAGGTGACGCAGTAAGTCGATAAAACTTTTGGCCTTATCATATGCAGTCTTGAGCGGCAATAATTGATCTGCCGAGTCTGGATCAACTAAAGCTGTAACCTCTAGACCAGTAAAAATATTAATTTGATGCTCTTTGGTTGAATTGGTCGGATCAAAAACTAAATCAACATGACGAATCATTCGACGGTGGGGCGATTTGGCCCAAATCTCATATTGATTTGGATACGCCTCTTTAATCGCAATATTTTTAATGCGTTCTCGGTTAATGGTATCCCATGACTCCAAAGTCCCTTCAAGATGCACAAAGCGCCCAAGGAGATCGGTAGCATCACTTGCATTTTGATCATCAATTTGTTTTTTCAAGGCATCAGCATCAATCATTTTTCTTTTGGGATGGGCTTGCCAGCGATTGGCAACAGATTTACCCACCATTTTTGTGAAAGCTAAAGACTTAATGACCTTCTTTTTGTAGTCATCCCAAATATCTGTTTTACCTTCCACAAGCATAAATCGACCTAGACACTTTTCTAGCGAGAATTCAGGACGTTCAAATTCAATGATTTCTCCCTTATTCTTGTTAGTAGCCGAATCTACACTAGGCTTTTCATTCATTGGTGGTGCAAAATCAAGCTCAAAATCACCTTTCAAATCAATAGCTTGAACTTTATTTTCCGCACTATTTTGGCACATTACCCCCAAATCTTGGCTTGCCTGAGCGGGAGGGGTGCGGGGAGAAGGCGCAGTAATGGTCGAAGAGTTAATTTTCTCTTCAATCTGCCTCCGCACTTCACTCAACCCCACTAACACATGTAAGTCATTAAAATCGGATGGATAAGAAGATGATGCTTGCGGCTGCCCCTCATTACCGTCATGACCCATTTTGCTGTTAACTGTACTAAAGTCGGGTAAAATCACCAGCCCGCCTGTGGCAGCCACAGCTTTATTCGCAGCTTTTAAGCCTGCATCTGGAGGATTACTGTGACTGTCATCATCTGCACAATAAACAATTTGAGCTTCAGGAAACTTAGAACGGATTGCTATCCCTACCTTGTCCACATTACTTGACTGGAAAGAAACAATAGTTGTGTAGCCTGTCGCCTCATAAATACTTGCAGCCGTCGCGTAACCCTCGGCGATACAAACGACCTGTTTAGGTTCAGCAATCTGGCCTAACATATAAAAACAGTGGTTGATTCGGCCCCCATTCAAATATGGTTTAAAACCGTCAGGATGAATTGTTTGAAGGTTCCAGATTTTCCCATTTATATCAAAAAGTGGAACAATTAAATGGCCGTTCCCATTGATACGGCATCCAAAATTTTTGACCTGTTTACGTTCCAAATATGGACAATCACGGTCAAAACTACGCCATTTAGACTCACGTTCTGCGCGCTTTGCGGCAGCCTCGTTCGCCTTAATCTCCTCTTGTTCAGCCTTGATACGATCTGCTTCTGCTTTATCTTTCCAGCGTTGTTTATCAGCTTCAGTTATTTTGGAGTCACCAGATAACCCCAAAATTGCTCCAACCTCTTGAAGTACTGCCGAGTAATCCATGTTCCTAGACTTTTCAATAAGCGCAAAACCATCACCCGCATTACATTGGTTGCAGATCCATGTACCCTTCCCTTGCTTGTCATCACATCTAAAACGGTCTTTACCCCCACAAATTGGACAAGGTCCATGCTGGTTTTTCTTCGCAGGAACTTGAATGGCAAAAGCTGGGAAAATTAAATCCTTCCAACGGCCCTCGGCTGCTTCACGTACTTGATCAAACCTTAGAGCCATTATTCTTTCTCCATAAAAGCTTCAACCATTGCGTAAAGATTCAATGCAACACGAATTAAATTTAAAACGTCTTTTTGAATTACAGCCGCTTCATCCCTTGTAATAACTTTATCGGCTATTGCCTGTGCTACAGATTGGGAAAGATCACCCTGTTCACGAGCAAGCATTCCGATAGACGTCATAAAATTCGCATCTACCAGCAATGTAGTTTCGGGAAGCTCAAACCAAGCGGCATTTCCATGAATAGCGCAAACACTATCCATAATTCGCTCATCTTTGGTTTCTGAAAGAATCGCTTCAAAGTGGTGGATATTTGCTTTATGAGTTGTAGTTGTCGGATTAATAGAATTGCGGAATGTATTGATATTAAAACCGTTATTTTCTGCAATTTGGGCCATTAAGCATTCATTGCTATTTGACACAGCAGCTTTTAAAGCCTGCTCAAGTGTTAACACAGCACGTTCACGACGTTCACTAAGCGTTAATTGCATGTTTAAATCCTCCTGAAATAGTCATGTTTTCAGGACTTGGAGCAAGATAAGATGCGTCCAGTTCATAAAGCCATGCAATAAATTGGATTTTGTTGAATGCACCATTTGACGCATTAACTAAAGTTTCAATCATCTCGATACGAGGTACGCGAGTTTTATGGATTAAATGTCGCTTTAAATACAAGACCGTTGTTCCAGCTCTTTCGGCATATGCCTCAAGCTCTTCTGGATTTTGATCAGAGATAAATTTATGAAATGAAAAATCAGAATTTGACATACTAAATCACCATAATGGTCACTTTAATGGTGAGAATATTGATTTTTTTGATTGATTTGTCAATACAAAAATCAATTTATTTTGATTTTTTGGTGATTTTTAATCAGCGATTTTTGATTGATAATTGCCTTCCAAGCATTTAAATGCAACGCTTTTACTGTGGCGATTGACAGTATTGAAAGAAATAAGTTGGGAAACTATGCAAATTTTATCCGATGTATATCAAACCCGAAAAAGAAATCTCCTACTCCTTATAAAATATTCTACCAGTAGAAGCGATTTCGCAGACCTTATTGGTAGTGGCTATAATAATTTAAATCAATATCTTAGCCAAAAGAATCCTAAGCAAATTGGAAGTAAATTTGCTGAAAAAGTTACAACAGCATTAAAATTACCTCGTGGCTGGTTAGATAGTCCTCAAGACGAGAATACGATTAAAGTTATTATGAAAGCGCATAATACGACAGGCTATGACGCAGGCCCTCAACAAAATCAAAAAAATGATGATGAAACACCTAGCTTAAATCAAAATAATCCGCTTAAAATGATCCCACTCATGAATATTCTGAAAATATCGAAGGGGGAAAATTTGGAAGTAACGGAAAATATTGATGAAACTAAAAATATATATGCTCCACCAGGGATTGCTAACCCAGTAGCGTATCTTATTAAAGGGACTGGATATTCAAAACCTTACCGAAATGGATACACAATTATCTGTGAATTTTCTGGAGCAGCTACATCTGGAGCTGAAACACTGATATTCACCAAAGACGAGAAAATATTCGCAGGTGAATTTTTATATGAACAAGATATTTTGATTGCTCTTGATTCAATCGACGGTGAAAAAATCAATATTCTCAAAGAAAATATAGCAAGAATTTCACCTATTAAGGCATTTCTAGCACCAGATTTATAGTTATTAAAATCACCAAAAAGTGGCTTAGGCCACTTTTTTTATATCTTTTTATTATATTTTTGATATTTTTTTCATAATTAAATCACCATTTTGATGATAAAAACATTTTTTCTATATTGACACTTTTGATTTTAGTGATTAATAATTCAATCACCAAAGTGACCATAATGGTGATTATTTTGATTAATGTAAAAAATCAACCTAGCCCAGTTGATCAAATCAACGAAGCTATTGAACTTATCAGTGAAGCAGTAACCAGCAAACAGCTCGATGAGGCTCGCAACACAGCAACCGCATTTATTGATGCAGCTTATGAAAGTGAAGACATCAATTTAGCCCAAAAGCACCAGCTACTTAAAAAAGTACGCACTGCTTACCGCATCCAGTACATAGGAGCAGCACGATGAAAGTATCTCAAGTTGCTGTCTTCAATATTGCCCTATTTGCAGCCTTCTCAGCTTGCACGTTTCTCGGTCTGAAATACGGCACAACAACTTTAAACCCTGTAAGCGAGTCTGTGGCTTACCAAGCACTATTCCAAAATAAGAATGAAGGAGACAAGTGATGATAGCTCCGCTACCTAATCGTTTTGTTTGTGTTGAGGATGATGAATGGGGCACAAAATGCGACCGACATCATGACCGCGAAGCAGTAAGCCGCATTTGTGTAGAAGCAGATAGTTTTGGAGCTGAATATTCAAATATGTGTCAAGAATGCTTAGATGAATATAAAGCTCACAAAAAACAAAAACTAAATGACCCTTCACAATGGGAACAATGCCCTCGTTGTAAAACTTTAATCCCTGAACTTTCTTCCTATCGCGATCCAGACGAAGGGAGCCATGGACCTGTATATCAAAGATGTTCTGATTGCGTTTCTAAATTTTGGAAACGTTGGGAAGAAGAAAATCTTGATGATGATTACTGGAGAGATTGATATGGAAAAGTTCCAAGGTTTTTCGTTTCTTACAGTATTACTTGCTGCCTATTTCATTGTCAGTCACTTGGAGGGCCTTTAAATGCTTATTTGCCCGTTACATTCTTATTTAAAGCAAAGCCTTAATGATCAAGTTGAAGCTTGGTTAGCACAAGGCAATGAAATTAAAAAGCTAGCACATGGCGAAAGTGGTCTTGACTGGTCTTTCAACAATCAGCCAATCAGCGCTCAATCAAATTTGCGTGAAATGATGACTAAATCTATCAAAAACCACAAAGCAAAAAAGGCTGAAAAGAAAAGTAGTAAACGAGCTACCAGAGCGCAGATTAATGAATTGATCAAATGGCTAGGCCAAAGCACAGGCCGCGGCACACTCTTAACTCAAAAACTAGATTGTGCCCCATCTTTTATTTCACAAATTAAAAACTTCACCCGTCCTTGTTCTGCCGAGAATTATAAAAAGATCAAGGAAGCAATGTTGGAAATTGAACAGGATGAAAAACAATGAATAGACTAATGGTTGATTTTGAAACACTTGATGTGGGTGAATGCCCTGTCATTTTAAGCATGGGCGCTGTTGTATTTAATGAGACTGGTATTGTTGACTGCATCAGCGAAAAGATTGATCAACAATCATGCCTAGACCTTGGTTGCACAATCTCTGAAAGCACTCTTGCGTGGTGGAAAGAACAATCAGAAGAAGCCCATAAAGCTGCTTTTGGTGGAACAACCAATATTGGCTATGCAATGGGAATGCTTGTAGGACTTTTCATGAAGCATGAATGCACTGAGATTTGGAGCGCTGGCTCACTCGCAGATATTCGATGGACTAATAATATTCTTGAAAAACTGCAAATGAAAAAACCATGGGAATTTTATCATGAAATGTGCTTTAGAACTTTCCGTGTGTTTATGCCTCAAATTGAATTTGAAAAAACAGGCACAGCTCACAATGCTCTAGATGATGCGATCAACCAAGCAATGTACTGGATCGAAGCAACTAAGCAATTAAAAACCATACTTTTTCAAGGAATGGATCTAGCCCTTATTGATGATAAGGATATCAGCATTGCAGTTCATTTTGATGAAAACGGCAAGATGTCTTTTTATCCAGTAGAAGGAGTTAAGGCATGAAAATTAGACCAATTCGATTTAGTGATACACGCAATCACACTAAAAACTCAGTAGCAGATGATGTTACCGAGAGATACTCAACCTTTCTTTATGATAGTGCTGCACATGGAAAGTCATATTACATGGTCCGTTGTGCATTTTGTAAAGATGATTTTAAAGCTTTCAAATGGTCCTTAAGAGGTGGAGGTAAACGCTGTCCAAATTGCAAAGCAATAATGGGATCAAATGGTCAAACCTACCAATGGTCAAGTTTAGTTAAGGATAAACCATGAAAAGAATTTCAAAAGACATGAGCTATCATCCTTTAACTGAAGCTGAAGTTTTGGCAGTTCTTGCTGAAGGCAAACTTGATGCAAGCGATTTGCTTTACACGGCTAACCCGAACTTTGAAAAACGCTTTATGCGCTTAAATACAGCACTTGCAAAGCTTCTTGATGAAGTACGTGAGTATTTTCCTGACGCCAATTATTACAGCCCTAATGATGGGATGGCCCTGCTTTTAGGGGATTCCCATGCATCACGGCATGGAGAGCCATCACAAAAAGAGCTAGTTGCAATCTATAGCGATGCTTTAGTAGGCCGATTAAGTGGAGGTGACTGGTAATGGCTACATATATCGAAAAGCTGCAAGACCCAAAAACCATTCAAAAGCTGGAGTCGTTGCTAGGTGGGCACATCATGAGCGTGTATAGAAATGCAGGCTTTAATCCACCTGTACCTGTTTCACATGGTGGACGTTTTATCTATGCCGATCCAGCGCCAGAAAAATACGCGCGTCATTTACGTGAAGGCATGAAACTGTTTGCTCAAGCGTTGGATGAAATGTCTCAAAATGATGGAGGGAATAATGCCTGAATTTATCGTAACGATTGAAGCAGATTCAGCACCTCAAATCGTTCTCGGTCAAATGCTTCTTGGCGGTACAGTTACCGCCTTGAAGCTTGAAAAGCGTAAGTTGGTATCTGTGGCCGAGCTGGTTGCTAAATATGGCCTATCAGATGAAACCATTCGCACAAAATGCATTTCAATCAACCAAGGTACTAACGGCAAGCATATGTACGATCCAGACGCAGCCGATGCGATATTAAAAAATCAAAAAGTCCGACGTGGACCTAAAAGAAAAAATTAATTATATGCCCGCTTTATGCGGGCTTAGTTTTATCCGTTAAATGCTTCAATCAGATCGGTTGCATCAGGGTTATAGTAAGTATTTACCAAGACATCAATTTTCTTATGGCCTGTTATTTTGGCTAATACCTCAACAGGTAATTTTCTGACTCTAACCATACGTGTAATTGCTTCATGCCGAGTATCATGAAAATGAAGGTTATTAAGACCAATACTCGCTTTTCTTTTTTCCCACATTAATCTAAATGCATTTTCAGACTGAGGGATAATATTGCGTCCAGTGTGCTGAATTAATTTTAGTAATTCTTTTGCCTCTTCAGATAAAGGTACGTTTCTTGAATCTCCATTCTTAGTTTTTGGCAGGTGGACATAACCGTCATAAATATCTTTCTTTGCCATTGCCAACAATTCACCACGACGTAATGCAGTCTCTATGGCGAATAAAAAACCCCAAGCAACATAGTGCTGTGGCAACACTGGAACACTGCCCCTTTCATAATCTAAAGCCTTTAGCATTAAATCTATTTCTGAAGGATGTATGCGACGGTCCCGAGCTTTTGGCTTTTTGGGTTTTGTCATTTGCATCCAAGGGTTTTCATCAATCAAAAACAGTTCTTTCTGCGCGAATGTAAACATTGCACTGTAGTGTGATATTTCTTTTAATACTGTATTTTCACTAACTTCTGATAAGCGTTTATTACGCCAATTAGTTAAGTCTTTGGGAGTAATTTCATAAATTGATTTTTGAGCCAAAGCACCAAACTTCATTTCAAAATTTTTATGCTGCCCTTTTATCCAATCTCGTGAAGATTTAGAAGGGTTAAACTGTCCAACATCCTGAAAGTACTTATTGCTCAAATCACGAAATAAAAACTTTGGCTTCTCTTCACCAGCATCTATACGCGATTGTGATTTTAATTCTAGTAATTTTAATGCTGCCCATTGCAAGCATTCTTTTGGTGTATCTCTGGTACAGTAATACCGTTTCCCTTGATGAGAAACGGTAATTGTATATGTCTCACCTCTTTTACGCGGTGTAGGTAGCTTCATGTTGTCGCAGATTTGTCGCAAATGGCGTGGAAATATTGCCATTTTTTGCCAAAATTTCCAACTCTGCCAAGTACTGAATGCGTCAAACAGGCATAAAAAAAGACTTATAAGCTACTGAATTGCTTATAAGTCCTTGATATATCTTGGTAGGCATATCCAGACTCGAACTGGAGACCTCTACGATGTCAACGTAGCGCTCTAACCAACTGAGCTATACGCCTAAGATGGAAAGCATCATATTCATTTTTCAAAAGCAAAACAAGTGATTTACCAGTGAAAAAAATACAAATGAGCAGACTTTGAGCAAACTCTTTTTCATTTCCCAAAAAGTAAAACGGTACATGGTTCAACCACATACCGTCTTTGTTTAGCCAAATATCAAGGTCAACTTAACAAGGGCACTTCTTCAAAGTACCACCTGCAGATGGGTATCTTGCATCAACACAATGTCGATAGAAAGTTTGTGCATCCATAGGTGTTAAATCTGGATGATGGGCTTTCATATGCTCCAGATACGTTTGATAGTCCGGCACACCAACCATGAGTCGGAAGCTTTGCTGTAAACGCTGCCACAAGGTTGCGATACGTGACCAGTTCTTTGGAGAGAGTAATATCTCTTTTTGCGAAAGCACGGTCATTTTGATGATTTTCGCAATAATGACAGTACCATTTTTTGCAAATTTAAAGTTCATCTTTATTCTCCTCGAGTGGTAACCACTTCAGGATCGGTATATACCGCAGGCGCTTCATTTACAGTCGGTGTTGGACTTGCTAAAGCACGACGAACAATACCAATTGAGGCAATAATCATGACAATCGATACAATCATAAAGAAGCCACAAAGTGCAGCATTAATCTGGTTCGACATCACAATAGTTTGCATTTCGGCAATGGTTTTTGCAGGCTTAAGAATTTCACCACGAGCAATCGCATCGGAGAACTTATGTGCTTGAGCCAAGAAACCGATTTTCGGGTTTTCGTGGAAAATCTTTTGCCACCCTGCTGTCATACACGTTATGAACAAGAAAATGGTTGGAATGATCGTCACCCACACATACTTCTCTTTTTTCATTTTGAACAGAATCACGGTACCCAAAATGAGTGCCATCGAAGCCAGCATTTGGTTACCCACACCAAATAAAGGCCATAATGAGTTGACGCCGCCAAGTGGGTCAATCACACCTTGATAGACGAAGAAGCCCCATCCACCTACCGCAACGGCCGTACCTAACAAGTTACCAAAGAATGAACCTGAAGATTTAACCGCCGGAATAACAATACCAACCGTGTCTTGCACCATAAAACGACAAGCACGTGTTCCTGCATCTACCGCAGTTAAAATGAACAATGCTTCAAATAAAATCGCAAAGTGATACCAGAATGCCATCATGGCACGGCTGTTAAAGATTTCAGAAATGATATGAGCCATACCAATAGCAAAGGTAGGCGCACCACCTGTACGTGAAAGGATTGAGCTTTCACCCACTTCTTGAGCTAAAACTGTCAACATTTCAGGCGTAACAACAAAGCCTAAATTACGTACAGCTTCCGCTGCAGATTCTACGGTTGTACCGAGCACTGCTGCTGGCGCATTAATCGCGAAGTACACACCTGGATCTAATACTGTCGCACAGATCATCGCCATGATCCCGACAAAAGACTCCATAAGCATACCGCCGTAACCAATCATGCGGATATTAACTTCGTTATCAACAAGTTTTGGTGTCGTACCACTCGATACCAGCGCATGGAAACCTGAAATGGCACCACAGGCAATGGTAATAAATAAGAACGGGAATAAGCTACCTGAGAAAACCGGACCTGTACCATCAATAAAATGGGTAACAGCAGGCATTTTAAGGTCAGGCAATGCAATCACAATACCGACTGCCAAACCAAGAATAACCCCGATTTTAAGGAAAGTAGATAAATAATCACGTGGTGCTAATAGCAACCAAACCGGTAGTACCGATGCGATAAAACCATAAATGATGAGACACCAAGTGAGCTGTGTTCCAGTTAAAGTGAAGAACTCACCCCAATATGGATCTGCGGCAACATGTCCACCATACACAATTGCCAGCATCATTAAAACGAAGCCAATAATTGAAACTTCTGCAATACGTCCCGGACGAATAAAGCGCATGTAAACGCCCATGAACAATGCAATTGGAATAGTGGCTGCAATACTAAAGACACCCCACGGACTATGTGCAAGTGCTTTCACAACAACTAAAGCCAATACTGCAAGGATAATAATCATTACCCCAAGTGCGCCCAACATGACCACAATACCGGCAAAAGGACCAAGCTCCTGCTTTGCCATTTCACCCAGTGAACGGCCATCACGGCGTGTTGATATAAATAAAACTAGAAAGTCTTGTACTGCACCCGCCAGAACGACACCAACCAATAACCAGATGGTGCCCGGTAAAAAGCCCATTTGTGCAGCCAAAATCGGCCCGACTAATGGCCCTGCGCCGGCAATCGCGGCAAAGTGGTGTCCAAACAGTACATACTTATTTGTTGGCACATAGTCTAAGCCATCGGCTAAACGATGTGCAGGAGTTAACCGTCTCGGGTTTAATTCAAATACTTTAGTTGCAATAAATAGACTATAAAATCGATATGCGATGCTATACACACATGCAGCTGCCAGTACCAACCATACTGCATTAACATGTTCACCACGACTTAGCGCCAGCATCCCGAAAGAAATAGCACCTATAATTGCTACTAGGCTCCAGACCAGTTTGGAGGGAAGCGTAGATTTCGCTTGCATTGTGTCCATTCTTAACCTCTCAATAAATAATTACAGCAGTTTTATATTGTTATGTACTGTTCTCTGCTCAATCCTTGTGACTCTACTCCTCCTTTGTTCTTTTTCCTCTTATACTTTCGCATAAAAAAAGGGATGATTGACATCATCCCTTCGATAATAGTTTATTTTTTAACTATTATGCACGCTCTAAATACTCACCAGTACGAGTATCTACACGAACGCTTTCTTCTTGCTGAACAAATAACGGAACACGAACAACCGCACCTGTTTCAAGCTTAGCTGGCTTACCGCCACCGCCAGAAGTATCACCACGTACGCCCGGATCAGTTTCAACAACTTTCAACACAACGAAGTTAGGTGCATTTACGTTTAAAGGAACGCCGTTGAATAACATGATTGTACATGTTTCATTTGAGTCGTCTTTTAACCATTTAGCAGCATCACCCATTGCAGTTTTGTCAGCTGCAATTTGTTCGAAGCTTTCTGGGTCCATGAAGTGCCACATTTCGCCATCGTTGTATAGGTAGTTCATTTCTACTTCTACGATGTCAGCAGCTTCTAAAGTATCACCAGATTTAAAAGTTTTTTCTAAAACTTTACCAGTTTTAAGGTTACGTAATTTTACACGGTTGAACGCTTGGCCTTTACCCGGTTTTACGTATTCGTTTTCCATGATTGAACATGGGTTACTATCAAGCATGACCTTAAGGCCTGGCTTGAAATCATTTGTAGAATAATTGGCCATGACTGGCACACTCCAAACTTAACAAGTCAACTATGCGATATAATGCGCTGTTGCATTATCTTAATCGTGTCGCATGATAAACTATTTACACCAAGAGCAAAACTGGCAATCACAACTCAGTGACCTTATTACCGATCCTTTAGAGTTGTTGAACCTGCTCGAGTTATCCACTGATCAGCTATTATCAGGGGCGATTCTGGCTTCTGAAAAGTTTAAATTGCGTGTTCCGCGTGCGTTCGTCGGAAAAATGAACGCTAAAGATCCTCTTGATCCGCTTTTACTCCAAGTGTTGCCACATCATTTAGAACTTGAGGAACATCCTGAGTTTGTCACCGACCCTTTAGGTGAAGAAGCAGCCAATCAGTTACCGGGTGTTTTACATAAATATAAATCTCGTTTTTTACTGACTTTGACCGGTGCATGTGCGGTCCATTGCCGTTACTGCTTCCGCCGCCACTTTCCTTATCAGGAAAATTTACCTAAAAATGAAGATTGGCTAAACATTAAAAATTATATCGAGTCGAACCCCGATATTAACGAAGTGATTTTAAGCGGAGGTGACCCTCTTACGCTTTCTAACCGTAAATTAGCGCTTTGGCTAGAACGTTTATCATCTCTCAAACAAGTGAAGATTCTGAGAATTCATTCACGCGTTCCAATTGTCATTCCAAACCGTATCGACGAAGAGCTTATTTCTTTATTAAAAAACAGTAGGCTGCGTATTATTCTGGTGGTACACTCAAACCATGCTTCTGAACTCGATGACTTTACTTGTTCAAAATTGTTGCAGCTATCTGAACACCACATTACTGTTCTAAATCAGGCAGTATTGCTTAAAGGGGTGAATGATTCTGCTCAAACTTTAACTGATTTAAGTTATCGTCTATTTGAAGCTCGCGTTATGCCATATTACTTACATGTATTAGATAAAGTAAAAGGCGCACAACATTTTGATTTAATACCATCTGAAATAGATGCGATATATCAAGACGTGTTAGCGAGCCTACCAGGATATTTGGTTCCTAAACTCGTCAGGGAAATTGCGGGCGAAAAGAATAAAACACCGCTTTTTGGGGCTACAACTTTTTGAGTTATATAATAAGTGATGATGAATAATGCGCTTTCGGACATTTTTCACAATCAAACCGCACTTACTCGTGAACGGTTAAGCTTTTGTGAAGCCAACATTAAAGATCTTAATGAGTGGGTCACTACCCTTTCTATTATGCAATTGGCTGATACTTCAAAAGCGCTATTTACAGCAATTTTGGAGCTGAATGAGTTAAATTGTAGTGAAACCTTACGCTTTGACTTAATTCAGACACTTCACCCAACCATTAATAATGTGTTGGCGAGTTTAGAAAAAAACTTCTTTAACCAAGGCGTCATTAGTACCGACCGTAACGAGCACATTATTGAACTGGCTATGCTTCTGCGCTGTTATTTTGCCAGTATTTATTTAAATATTGCGCAAACAAGCCACGAACAGCTACAAAAGCAGAAGTTTTCTTTATTCTCTTTTAAACAAAAGAAAAATTTACAAACCGCACGAATTCTGGCGACATTCCACGCATTGCAGCAGTTGACCAATCTTTTATATCAACAGCATATGCTCTATAGCGAACCTGTCAAAGGTCAATGGTTAATTGCTCACCAGCTTTACGAAACAGCAGTTCAATACAAATATCATTTAACCAATATTAATCATATTCAAGGTGTACAGCATCCGCTAGCCAATATTACGCAGGCTTATGCGCAGCTTATTTTATTAGATATTTTTAACACCAATCAGATTCGCCAGTCAGAAATTCAGGCCTTGTTTCAATGTAGTTTTGATTGGGCACGCATGATTCAGATCTTGCCGAAAGACACTGCTTCAACAAAGTATGTGGTCGACCCGACTAAAGATCATCCGCCTGTATATAACAAAAAACAAAGCTCAAACTTCAACCCAAGCATTTTTATTAGCACGCAAGCTTTGCTTGAGCATGTCACTGCCACCATGCATAAAAATGCTCAATATATGTCTAAAAATGAAAAGATTTATTTAAGTCCCGCATTAAAGTTTCACGTTCAAACGATTTTGGGAACCACAGCACAGCGCCGTCATGAGCGTTATGAATATAATGCAGCTTTACAAATTTGTTTTGGCTTAAGTACCGTACATTTTTATTTATCTAAAGCCAAAAACTTTGAAGAAACGCTACAACTGAGTAATAACTATAATTTACAAAGTGAATCGAAAGTTTTATCCAATTTAGAGAAAAAAGAACAACAAACCTCGTCTTATCAACGCTTAAGCCGTGAGAGTAAAACCATTTATCAAACTACCGTGCTTGATATTAGTGTTAATGGCTATCGTATTAAATGGTCCGGCGAAGCACCTAAAAACTTAAGAACCGGCGAATATATTTTGGTGAAGGAAACGCTACATGGTCAGTGGCGTGGCGGTGTAATTCGCTGGATTAAGCAATCTACAGAAAAAAGTCTGGAACTGGGTTTAGAAATTCTTTCACAGGCCATGTTCCCTTGCGCTGTACATATTCAGGCAGAGCGTCATACGCGTAATTATCACCCTGCACTATTACTACAAACTCAAAACCTAGAAGAAATACAAAACACGCTTATTTTACCGGGGTCTCAAATTTTTAGAGAGCAACAAACAATTCATTTACGATTGGGGACAGAAGAAATCAAAGTGTATCTACTCAAAGCACAACTCATTACTCAAAGTTTTATTCAATTTCAATTTGAGCTTCTGAATGAGCAGCAACAGTACCTGCTTGATCAGTTCATGCTGAAAAAGAATAACACCGTGAATAGCCAAGATTTATGGGAAGCATTAAAGTGAGAAACTCTTTACTATCTAAAAGGTTAAAACGTACTGAAATACGTTTACTCATTATTGATGATAACCAGTTACGTTATAACCAAATTTTAAATTTATTATCGGGGAATGATTATCAAGTTAATGCCTTATTACTTGATGATTTAAAAAGTTTTGAAAAGCAGCTCAATACATCTTGGGATGTCATTATTTTTGGTCGCGCCTATGATTTGAAAATTGAACAAACTCTCTCCCTTGTTCAAGCCTCAGAACAGCCGCAGCTTCCAATATTACTTTTACAGCCAGATGATTACCAAGCGCAGCAATATCAAAGCTATATTCAAAAAGGGATTTATGATGTAGTCCCATTAGAACCGCTAGATTATTTCTATATTACCTTGGTTCGGGCACTGTCATACAGCCGCCTTTTACAGACGGAACAACGTCTTTTGGCCGAGCTTGATACCATTCATACGCATACGCAAACACTGGTCGACAACAGCCATAAAGCCGTTGCTATTTTCCAAGAAGGTATCCACATTAAGGCTAATACCGAATATTTGAATCTTTTTGGTTTCCAGCAAGAAGAAGATATTATTGGATTACCGATTTTAGATGTCTTACAACCTAACGATTTAAATGTTTTTAAGCAGCGGTTTAAGAAAATTTCTTTAGGCCAGTTCGATCAAGCACGCTTTGAAATTCAGAGTCAGCATCAGGCTATTTCGGGTAATAATGCGCTAAAACTCGAGTTTATTCCAAGCCAAGAAGAAGACGCGGTACAACTCACCATCGACTATCAAGTTGATTTAACTACTCCAGCAAATAGTACTCCGTCCGAAAAAAGTGTTGGGTTGAGTGCAGCTTGGCCGCAGATTAATCGTCATTTATCGACCCACCCTGCCCAAGCAAACGCCGTTGTTTTATTTAGACTTGCACAGTGCCCAGAACGACTTTTTCAACAGGGTTGGCAAACTTTAGGACAATATTTCAATCAGCTCCATGGTTTTTTAAAAGACCATGCACAGATGCCAATTTTCCAAGTCGACTTGGGTAGTTATGTCGGGATTTTACAAGCCGAAAATAGTTCAGTTTTAAACTCACAGCTAACGAGTTTACAAACTTTGCAAAAAGAACATTTGTTAAAAGTAAATGAGCAAAACTTTTCAGTGCAGTTAAAGCTTGGTTATGCTTTTCTCAACCAGCCCTTAACTGAGAACTCTTTTAGCTCATTATTGAATGAGGCGGAAAAGCAAGGCTTACCTCAGGTTACACCTCAACTTGAAGTAATGCCAACCGTAGACAAAACGGTTTCACCGAGCATTGAAGCTGTTCCTCTTGATTTAACAATTGAACATTTTGACCATACGCCTCAGTCCTCTTTGCTCCAGCAGTTAAGACAAAAACTAGCTCAGGGCGAAATACATCTGAAGTACCAGCAAATTTACGATAAGCATGACCAAGAAACTCACAACTATGAAGTGACAAGTGGTTTTATTGCGGGTGAACAATGGTATGACTTAAATGATTTAAGTGATCTTAAAGAAGATGCAGAACTTTCAATTCAGTTAGACCGCTGGATATTGGTAGAAGCGTGTAAACAGCTTCATAATTTCATTGCTCAGTATCCTAAAGCGAAACTCATTATTAACCTTAATATTGATATTTTGCTGAAAGATAAAACATTCCCTGAGCTGATTTCCAAACTACTGACTATTATCGGAAGTAAAATTGAAAGCCCACTGATTTTGCAATTTTCAGAACAAGCTCTTCAGCCTTATCTTCCAATTGCTCAACAACACATTGCTCGCTTACGCCAACATGGTGCAGAAATTTCAATTCGAGATTTTGCTTCTTCTATGTATAGCGATTCAATATTACAGCAGCTTGATATTCAACTTGTAAAATTACAGTCCAGCAAAACTGATCTATTAAGCTCAGACCAAGGGCTTAATAACTTACAAGAAAAAATATTGAACTATTTGACTGTAAAACCGATTGGAATTTTATTAGCTCACTTGAATGATATGAACCTGTTTGCCAATGCATGGAATGTAGAAGCGCGCTTTCTACAAGGTGATTATTTTCAGAAAAAACTTGACCGCTTAACAGACGTACAAGACCAATAATGGTCTTGTATATTAAAAACAAAAAACGGGCATAAGCCCGTTTTTTGTTTCGTTTTGAAGTATTAACGCTTGATAGAGCGAGACATACCAGCAAAACGTTGTTTGAATTTGTCGATACGACCACCAGTGTCTACATTCTTTTGTTTACCAGTGTAGAAAGGGTGGCAAGCTGAACATACGTCAAGGTAAATAGTTTCTTTACCTAAAGCAGAACGAGTTTCGATTACGTTACCGCAAGAACAAGTTGCAACTAATTTTTCATATTTTGGGTGAATATCGGCGCGCATCGTCGATTACTCCTAATTGAAGAAAGGCTTAAGCTGTCATCGCAATTGATCACTCTCAATTAAATTGAGGAAAGCTTTTACAAGCAGATCAACACCACAACAGACCATTCTTTTGGCCCACCGAAACCTCAAGGGTTAGAGCTAAGCACAACAAGTGGGCAGTATTATACGCCATATAAATTTTTTTTGCGAATTAATCTTGGGATTTAGCCAAGTAATTTGCAATTACCCCACAGACCATTAACTGGATTTGGTGAAAGATCATAATTGGTAAAACAATCATACCTAAAGGTTGGCCAATAAATAAGATTTGTGCCATAGGTACACCACTGGCCAAGGTCTTTTTTGAACCACAAAAGAACACTGTAATTTGATCAGCTCGGTTAAAACCAAAAGCGCGCGGTAAATAAAGTGCAAGCAGCATAATAATGGTGAGTAAAACAGAACAAGCAATGGTCAAAAGCAGTAAGGTTTTCCAACTCACCTGATGCCAAAGCCCCGCAACCACAGCCCCACTAAATGCGCCATAGACCACCATCAAAATTGAACCTTGGTCAAATGCTTTTACAATACTTGGTACTTTTGCCATATATGGAAAAACATAGGGACGAAGTAATTGCCCTAAAACAAAAGGCACTAATAGCAACAAAGTAATTTGTATAATTGAAGATGTAGGATCAAATCCGTGCTGACTTTGTCCTAAAATAAAGAAACTGACTAAAACTGGCGTAATAAACATACCTACCAAATTTGAGAAAGATGCGCTACATACCGCCCCTGCCACATTCCCTTTTGCAACCGAAGTAAATGCAATAGAAGACTGAACAGTAGATGGCAAGAAACACATAAACAAAAAACCCCAATAGAGCTGCTGCCCTAATAAAGGTAAAAGAATAGGTTTAGCCAATAAACCAATAGCAGGAAAAATAAAGAACGTAATTGCAAATACCAGTAAGTGCATTTTCCAATGCAAAATACCTTCAATGACTGCCTCACGAGACAGCTTGGCACCATGCAAGAAAAATAAAATAGCAATCGCGACTGTAGTTAATGTATTGAAATACTGCGCAGCTTGACCACTGACTGGAAAAAAAGTTGCTAGTAGTACCATGCCAACCAACAAAATTGTAAATCGATCAAGTGCCAAGAACTTCAGCATGTTCACATCCTATGATTATTTTAGATAAAGAAAAGCCCAGTTGATAAATTGACCATTTGGTCAAGCCTTCATCATACTGGGCTATAAAAATAAAGCTAGACTTTTAAGACCTAAATCTTAAAGCGCCTGAGTCATTTATTTAATTATTTCTAGCATTTGCGTCTTGTTGAATAAGCTCGACTTTGTAGCCATCCGGATCTTCAACAAATGCAATCACCGTTACACCACCCTTCATTGGGCCAGCTTCACGAACGACTTTACCGCCACGTGCTTTGATTTCTTCACATGCTTTATAAGCATCTTCAACACCAATCGCAATGTGACCATAGCCATTTCCTAAATCATAACTTGAGGTATCCCAGTTATGAGTAAGTTCAAGCACGGTATTATTTTCTTCATCGCCATAACCAACAAATGCCAGTGTAAAGCGACCTTCTTCATAATCACGCTTACGAAGTAACTTCATCCCTAATACTTCGGTATAGAACTTTAAAGATTGTTCTAAATTGCCTACTCGCAACATTGTATGAAGCATTCGCATGTTTATTCACCTGCCTTTTCTATGTCATGTGTTTGATGATCTTTAAGCAGTTTTCCAACCCAAACAACTAAAATTAAGATTGGAATCCCGATCATTGTGGTCATCAAAAAGAAGTTTGGGTATCCAATATTACTCACTATGGTACCCGAATATCCACCTAAAAGTTTTGGGGTAAGGGTCATAAGTGAGCTAAAGATCGCATATTGAACAGCAGTAAATGACACACTGGTCAAACTTGAAAGGAACGCAATAAATGCCGCACCGGCTAAGCCTGAAGCCATGTTATCAACGACAATGGCAAAATAAAGCCATAGTGAGCTATAAGGTTTAATGACTTTACCACTAATCTCAACTTCTTGACCTGATTGAGTATCAATGTACGGTAAAGGATCGATATTCACATCTAATTCAGGTTTTGGTACAGAATTTGAAGCGACTTCATAGTGGTGAGTAATCGATAATATTTTTTGATTTCCATCGACAATTGAAGCAGTAAGTTGCTTACTTGGTGATGACAATAATTTTTGCATATCAATTGCTGCGTTAAACACACCCTTTTGATCTGTCATTTTTGCATCAAAATTTTGTCCATCAAGATTCACCACAATCTTTTGAGTAGGTGATAAGGCTTTACCAAAATACTGCCCACGAATCACGACACTGCCTTCGGAAGAGTTAGCCGATATCTGATCACTTCCCATTAAAGGTAAAATTTGTAAAGGAACACTCTCAGAGTGAGTTGTCAATAGAGGTTGAGCCCGAACGATAGTCTCGGCTTGTTGATCTTGCAAAGCATAACCAGCTTTGACATCAATTTGTTGGGTGCCATTAAAACTTGAGCTTGGCACTTTTAGCTTCCAATACCCCACTTCATCTGGCTTCACTTTATAATGGTGATTCCCAATTTGGACATCCACCATATCAAGCGGTTTTCCAGATTTTACTAAGCCAATGAAAATGAGATTAGTAGAGCTTGCCAATACAGCACCAACGAACATCAGTTTCATGATGTTCATACGTTGAGCTAATAAGCCACCTAAGAAACCACCCACCAAACTGAAAATAACACCATAAACTTTTACGGCTTCAGCAATTTGTTCTTTGCTAAAGTTCAGATCTTGATAAAAGACATTAGAAATCACACCAGCAATAATGTCTGAAATACGGAAGAACCCAATCAAGAATAGAAGTACTAAGGCAAGTTTGACACCATAACGTTTAAAGAAATCCAGAATTGGGGCAATCCAAGTTTCCTTAGCCATTTGCTGGTTCACCACACCTATTTTTACTAATAGATAACCAGCTAGAATGGCAACGCCTGTCGCCGTTAAGAACCTTAAAGCTTCTAAACCAAATAAAGCAGCACTATCTTGAATATTGCCAGCTTTTGAAATTGCTTCGGTAACTTGGCCTGAGTAAATATAGGTTAATACAAATGAAATAACTGCAATAAAAAATACTAAAACCAGACGGTAATAATCACTTGATTTATAGTTTTTATATATACGATCAACTTTAGGTTCACGAACGAGTAAAGTTGTAATAATACCGACCAACATGACTGCTGCCATCGTTAAATAGGTCGTCTTCCAAGCCTCGTAAATATAATTTCCTTTTGCGGTCCCCAAATGCGCCGCTAAGAATAATGCACCAGCACCAGCTACAATCATACCGATCCGGTAACCCGCATTATAAGTTGATGCCAACACTGTCTGCATTTCTGTTTCAGCCAGCTCAATACGATAAGCATCAATCACAATATCTTGCGTTGCAGCCGAGAAGCCAAGTAAAACTGCGCCTGCTGCCATTTGAACAAGGTAACTATGACCTAAAGCAGGGTCGGCAAAAGCCATTGTACATATCGCAAGTACGATTAAACACTGCGCAATAAGCAACCATGCACGTCTTCGGCCTAAAGCTTTAGTCAAAACTGGTACAGGTAACTCATCAATTAAAGGAGCCCAAACAAATTTAAAGGAATATCCTAAAGCCGCCCAACTGAAAAAAGTGACTGCACTTTTATCAATCCCTGCTTCACCTAGCCATAAAGAGAGACTAGAGAAAATCAATAAAATAGGTATTCCGGCAGAAAAACCCAGAAATAGCATAATTAATGCACGACGGTCTAAAAATGCTTTAAACGCCGAGACCCAACCAGAGGTTTGTGTGGTCATTCGTTTTTTATTTTCCATAAATTATAAATGCGCCTATTCAATCGCTTCTTACAATTGCTTTCAAGATTCTTTATGCAATCAAGTTTTGTTTTGATGATAAAAACGGCAAGTTTGCTTGATATTTTATGCTAAACCTGTATACCTTTAATCTTCAACCTTCGTTTTCTTTTGCTGGATATCAACAGTGACACAAAAACTTGATCAAGTGACATCTTCAACTTTATCACTCGCTAAAACAAACACCACAAACGTCACAATAAATGCATTTCCTTCAGCTTTTGAGCAACCTGATATTAAAATGACTTTAGATAAAACAGCGTTAAAACCCGAACAACTTACGCATATTCCAAATTTTGAAAATATTCCAGCCTCAACAAAACGCATCAAGCCGCTCAACAACTTTTTAGGGCAAGACCGCGCCAAAGCTTCGGTAGAAGCTGGCATTTCCTTACCCTACTCTGGTTATAACATTTTTGCGGTAGGAACAGCAGGCTTAGGTAAACGCACCATGATTAAGCGTTTACTACAACAACACGCCAAAACAATGCCTACTCCAGATGATTGGGTATATGTTTATAACTTTAAACAGGCTCGTCAGCCCATTGCGTTACGCTTCCCTGCTGGACAAGGAACCAAGTTTCAACAAACTCTTCATCAAACTTGGCAAATTATTTTAAAGCAGCTTGAACGCCGTTTTAGCGCAGAGACTTATCATAACCGTATCGAGCGAATCCGTCAGGAAACTGGTGATGAACAGCAACAGGCACTTGTCGAATTAACAAAAGAAGGCGAAGAACTTGATCTAAAATTGATTTCTCGAAATGAGAAACATGGCTTTGTACCTGTACAGTTAAAAGATAATCAGGTTCAAGAACTGACTCAAACAGAAATTGACGCTTTAAATAGTAAACAGCGTGCTGAGATTGCAGCCAATATTCGCTATATGGATAAAAAGCTTGAGCGTCTTGGTTTGCATTTGGGCGACTTAGAAGATGATGCACGCGACAAAGTTTCTGTTTTAAATCGAGACATCGCCACTCAAGTGGTTATGCCACGCATGGACTTAATTTTAAATAAATATGGGCAAGTGAAAGGCCTTGAAGATTATTTAAAACAGTATGCTCAAGATATCATTGACAATGTTGAGTTAATTTTAGAACAAGAAGAAGATGACTTTGCTCCTGCTATGTTCAATCGCGTACCGGCGCGTTATCAAGCAAATGTGATTGTCTCAAACAAGCCAAATAGCGGTGCTCCAGTTATTTTTGAAGATTTCCCAACGCACTACAACTTGCTGGGTCATGTAGAACAACTCACCCACAACGGCACAATTACTACAGATTTCACTCTTATTCGCCCCGGTGCCCTACATCAAGCCAATGGTGGTTTTTTAATGCTTGAGGCCGAGCAATTACTCGAACAACCTTATGCATGGCAAGGTTTAAAGCGTGCCTTAAAATCGGGCCAACTCAAGCTCTCTTCTCTTGAACATATGTTGACTTTAACCGGCAGTATCTCGATAGAGCCTGCTGCTATTCCACTTGATATTAAAGTGGTACTGATGGCAGAGCCTGAGATTTATTATGAAATTTTAGAAGTAGAACCAGAGCTTGGTAGCGTATTTAAAATTCGCGCAGATTTTACCGATACATTACAACGTAATGACGAAAATGAACAAGCTTATATGCAGCTGATTGCAGACTATGTACAAGCCGATAAACTGCTTCCATTTGACCGCAGTGCTCTAGCGGCATTACTGACAGACTCAAGCCGTCAGGCCGAAGACCAAAGCTCATTGTCGTTACATGCTTCAACGTTGGGTGATCTTATTCGTGAAGCGCATCATCATGCATTTAAAGCCAATGATAAGATGGTAACCGACCAGCACATTAACCTTGCCCTACAACACCGACAATATCGCTTAGGCTATTTAAGAGAACTTTACTGGCAAGATTTATCGCGTGGAACCCAGTTAATCGAAACTTCTGGCCATCGTTTAGGACAAATTAATGCCCTCTCTGTCATTCACTATGCAGATGTTGAGTTTGGTTTACCTTCACGTTTAACTGCCTCGGTTTATCAAGGCGGTGGTGATATTCTTGATATTGAACGTAGTGTAGAACTAGGCGGTTCATTGCATGCCAAAGGCGTGTTACTCATGTCTAGCTTCTTAAAAGCTCACTTTGGCCGTGAACAGATTTTACATTTTTCTGCTGCTCTGGCTTTTGAACAAAGTTACGGACAAGTGGACGGCGACAGCGCAACCGTTGCCGAGCTTTCTGCATTAATCTCTGCAATTAGTCAGTTACCAATTGATCAGTCATGGGCAATTACCGGTTCTATGAACCAGTTAGGTCAAGTTCAACCAATTGGTGGCGTAAATGCAAAAATTGAAGGCTTCTATGATGCATGTAAGCTACAAGGTTTAACTGGCAAACAGGGTGTCATTATTCCACGCCAAAACATGCAACACTTGATGCTACGTCAAGATGTGATTGATGCGGTGCGAATGGGTCAATTCCATATCCATGCAATTGATACAATTGATCAAGCACTTGAGATTTTAATGGCTCGCCCTGTTGGTACCCTCGACAAAAAAGGCAAATACAGTAAGCATTCTATTTATGCCGCTGTAATGGAACAACTTGAGTACTGGCAAGCGATCGAAGATGGCGCAGAAGTTGAAGAGGAGCCAAAGAAGAAAAAGAAAAATAAGAAAAAAATTAAAAAGCATGAAGAGCTCACAGCCGATGATCTTCCTCAAGAAACTCAAGAGGAAGTTGCTACGCTAAAGCAAAAATAACACTGACATAAAAAAGGGCTTGTAATAACAAGCCCTTTTTTATGAATAAGGTAAAAATTAACGAACAATCTGCATTGCTCTTCCGCCAGCCAACTGACTAAAGTATTGCTTAAGCGCTTCGACACAACGTTGAATCTTCATTGGCTGTTGATCGTGTTTTGCAATCTCTGCATATAAAGTGAAAGCTGGGAGTTTCCAATCTGGAAGAATTTCAATTAAAGAACCATTCTTTAATTCTTTTTGAGCATCTAAATATAAAATTCTGGCAATTCCATGCCCTTGCTGGCATAGCGCTTTAGCCACTTGTAAATTATTACTTTGCAAACGGCTTGTCATCTCGATATTTAATTTTTCACCAGTTTTAGCGTGCTGAAAATTAAAACTACGTGAATCATTCATTGCATTGATAGAAAGCAACTCATGGTTGTTTAAATCATTTGGATGCAAGATCGGGCTTGTTTGATTGAGATAGCTGGGAGAAGCTACCAAAATCTGATCGACAAAAGCCATAGGAATAACAGAGTCGCTCTCTTCTACCGCTGTAGAACTCATGCGCACTGCAATATCAATTCGCTCTTCGATTAAATCGATATATCGATGCCCCACTTCAAAATGAACAGATAGACCACGGTGGGCAGACATCCAGTGAGATAAAGCAGGAATAATGTGCTGAACCGCTAAATCAGGGGTAGTTGCAATACGCAAGTCACCAATCAAATCATCTCGCAATTCATTGATTCTGATTTTGCCTCTTTCTGCTGCTGCCAACATTTCTTGGCAACTTGAGAAAAAAGCCTGCCCTGCTTCAGTCAAACTAAGTTTTCGCGTAGAACGATGTAATAAAATTACATCCATTTCATTTTCAAGAGAACGGATTTGCTGACTTACAGCACTTGTTGTAATGCCTAATTCACGTGCCGCACCACTAAATGAACTTTTTTCAACCACACAAGCAAAAACACCCATCGCACGAAGCTGATCTAACATAGGTTTCCTCAAATCTAATTCTAAATTTATAAAAAATGCTTATTGTTGTAATGAAAGCAACCAATTGTATTATACGAGGAAACCTATATTTAATGCATTAGCTAATTTGGTAAAAGATTTGCAGGGTTGATCGGTTTACCGTCAAGGCGAATTTGGAACTCAAGCATAACGCGAGATGCCCCTGAAGACCCCATTTCAGCAATCTTTTGGCCTGCGGTTACATTGTCACCACTCTTGACCATCATCTTGCTATTGTGGGCATACGCACTGATGTAACCATCAATATGTTTAATTAAAACTAAGTTACCATATTCTTTCAGACCATCGGCTGCGTATACAACTTGACCATCAGCCGCCGCATAAATCGGGTCACCTTGGTTACCACCGTAACGGATTCCTTTGACATTATTCGCCAAATTAAAGCCTTGAATAACCGGACCGTTATTTGGTTTCACCCAACGTAAGCTTGAGCTTGGAATAGATGCTCCCACTGTTGTATTGGTTGATGGCGCAACAGTTGCTGGTGGCGGAGTGGTTGTGGTTGGTGCAGTAGTTGTCGGTAAAGCAATTGTTTGACGCTTAATCGGTTCCGGTTGCGCCATGACTTGTGTCGACACGGTTCTTGGTGAAGAAGATTTCTTCAATCGTAATGATTGATTAACATAAATACGATATGGCGGTGCAATACCATTCATCTCTGCAATACTGAGATAGTCCAGACCATAACGCATTGCAATACCACTTAAAGTATCACCTGAACGGACCGTGTAATAGTTAGGAGCCATTGCATAGCGAGAACTATTATTAATTTGTGGTTTAGAAGCACATCCTGCCATTGCAACAGTAAAACCTACAGCTACAGACAACATCATAATTTTCATTATTTTGTCTCTTTGAATATGCAATCTGCTTTGTTGCCCAGTTAAATGCATCGATCTCCCTCACTAAATGCTACAAATCATTTCGGCTAAGAGTACCAAAAAAGTAAGAGGAAACATGATCCTCTTTTTCTTTATTCACAAAGTTATAACATTCGGCTCAGTTTATTACCCCAAACTGGCCTGTAAATCTTCTAAAACCGCATAGTTTGTTGCATCCATCTGAATTGGCGTCACGCTCACAAAACCATTCGCGACCGCAAAAAAGTCAGATTGAATTTGGCTAGCAATACGCTGTGGATCAGTTACCGCCTCACCAGCAAGACCAATCCAGTAAACCTGTCTTCCTCTAGGGTCTACATGGCTGGTGATAGGTTTAGATTGGGCACGGCGGCCTTGGTAAGTAATTTGTGTACCTTTAAGCTGAGGTACATCTGGAATATTAATATTAAAAATATGTCGCGGTGGCAATGCTGGTAGTCCTTTTGCGATAAAGTCATGTACCCATTTGGCAGCTTGCGCATAATCATCTTTATGGTCGTATGAACGTACATCAGGCCCAGCCAAAGAAACCGCAATTGCAGGTTGTTTCATTAAACGACCTTCAAAGGCAGCGCCAACAGTTCCTGAATATAAAACGTCATCGCCTAAATTTGCGCCACTATTGATTCCACTGACAACCAAATCAAATTCGAAATCAAATAATCCATTCATGGATAAATAAACACAATCGGCTGGTGTGCCATTAACAGCCCATACATCTTCAGCAATTTGAATAGGACGTAAAGGACGATCTAAAGTTAAGGCACTCGAAAACCCGCTTCTTTCACTTTCTGGAGCAACCACCACAACACGGCCTAGTGGTTTTAACGCGTCAGCTAAAGCTTGTATACCTGGTGCAAATACACCGTCATCATTGGCAATTAAAATATTCACAAAAAATCTTTCTCGACAAATAAACCCAGAGGTTTTCTCAATTGAATTATTTGTTGAATTATATATATTTATGCCTCCATAGCATTATAAAATTGTGAAAAAATGAAAACTTTCGCTCCTTTTTTTCAAGTATTGGGGATCAGTATCACATTGTGTACTCAAGCGGTTTTTGCTGACGAGGGTATCTCAACACAAGAAGCTGACAGCTTAATTAAAGATGACATTGCCTCGACTCAAGTCTTACAAGAAATTTGCCCTAATTTTGTTGGCGCAAATAAAAAACTTGAAACCAATACCCAAAAGATTATTGCAATGTATCTGGGTGGTTATTCCAATAAATCAATCACCTTCTCTGCGCTGCAAAATGATTCAGAATATAAAACCCTGTTAAGTGAAGCACGTCAGGCTGCCAAAGAAATGGATCACCACGAACAACATGAACTTTGTGAGGAAGTGGTAAATTACAAAGATTAAGAGCTTAGCTCAATCAGTAAGCTTATCTTTGGGGTTTTCTGTTGAGATAAAGCAGAAAACCTACATAACAATACATTTTTTCCATTTTTTTAGCGTTTAAATTGTTTAAGCTATCGGCATATTTCAAATTTTTGTTTCAGGTTATCCATGTTTATGAAAAAAAGCTTAGTTCAATCACTTTCTGTTGTTTTACTCATGACAATGGCAACAGTGGGTTATGCTGCTGACAAGAAAAAAACAGCTGAAAAGAAAACTGAAAATGAAAATGTTGTTGAAGTTACACCGACCAAAGGTACTACACCGGAAGAATTAGCAGCAATTCAAGTACTTTCTGAAATTTGCCCAAGTTTAATTGGTAAAAAAGATGCCGAATTTGCTCAAGGTTATGAGCGTCTTGTAAAAGACTATTTGCCAAATGAAGCCGATCCAGTTGCAGCTTTAGAAAAACGTAGTAAAGACAAGAGCTTCAAGAAAGTCTTAAAAGAAGCACGTAATGATGCAAAAGCTGCTGGTAACGAACAAAATACGTTAGTTTGCCAAGACGTGAAAGCTTATCAATCGCAAAACTAAATTAGTTAAAAACTCTCTAGTTACAATACTGTTTGAAAAAGCCGACTTCCCCCATAGAAGTCGGCTTTGCTTTATCCTAAAATGCTAGGCTCTTCTGCTTCATACAAGATATTGGAATTACCTAGAATGACTCGAAAAAGCGCTATTGCTGCACTCCTCCTCTTACCAAGTTTTTCTTATGCAGCAACTGTCTTATCAGCTCCGCCAGAATTAAATAATAAGTCTTATGTATTAATGGATTACGAGACAGGACAAATTCTCGCTTCTAAAAATGAAAATGAAAAGCTTGCTCCTGCTTCTATGACTAAAATGATGACAAGCTACATCATTGAACAAAAATTATTAAAAGGTGAGCTTACCGAAAATGAACAGGTTCGTATGAATGAATCTGCTTGGTGTAAAGGCAGTAGTTCTGAATCATGTATGTATGTTCCATTAAATGGCACAGCAACTGTTTTAGAAATGCTTCGCGGTATTATTATTCAGTCAGGTAATGATGCATCAAAAGCAATGGCTGAACATATTGCTGGGAATGAAGGTACTTTTGCTCACATGATGAACCAGGAAGCAAAACGTATCGGAATGACCAATACCCAGTTTATTAACTCAACAGGTATGCCAGCTGAAGGTCATTACTCAACTGCAAAAGATATGGCTGTTTTAGCACAACATATTATTAAAGACAGCTCAAAATACTACCCGATTTATTCTGAAAAAGAATTCACATTTAACGGTATCAAACAAGGTAACCGTAATGCTTTACTTTACACTGACCCAAGTGTTGATGGCTTAAAAACAGGCCATACTGATGAAGCTGGTTACTGCTTAACGACTTCAAGTAAACGCGGTCCAATGCGTTTAATCTCAGTTATTTTTGGTACACCAAGCATGTCTGAACGTGCTGACCAAACTCGTGCATTATTGGCATGGGGTTTTGCAAACTTTGAAACTGCAAATGTACAACCTGCAAACCAAGTTCTTGCAAAAGCTAAAGTTTGGTTTGGTAAAGAAAATGAAGTTCAGGTTGGTTTAGCTGAAAACTTTAATGTGACTATGCCTAAAGGCAAAGCGGACGGCATTAAAACTCAGTTGGTTGTTCAACCGAACCTAAATGCACCACTTCAAAAAGGTCAAGTCGTTGGTAAGCTTGTTGCTAGTTTAGATGGTAAAGTTATTGCTGAAAAACCATTGGTTGCTTTAAAACCTGTTGAAGAAGCTGGTTTCTTCGCACGTTTAATTGACCATATCAAACAATTCTTCAGCAACTTATTCTAAATTTAAATAATTTTAGAATAGTTGAATTAAGCACTCATGCTATTAGCGTGAGTGCTTTTTTATTTTATACTTTTACTAAATTTTCTATTGATACTTCTCATGGCAAAAAACATCCGTCCTTATTTAGACCATCACCCACAAATTGATCCAAGCTGTTACATTGATGAAATGTCCGTGGTTGTAGGTGATGTTAAATTGGCCGAAAATGTTTCGGTGTGGCCTTTTGCAGTCATTCGCGGAGATGTAAATAGTATTCAAATTGGCAAAAACAGTAATGTACAAGACCACTGTATGCTACATGTCAGCCATAAAAATGATGCAAAACCTAATGGTTCACCTCTTATTATTGGTGAAGATGTCACAGTAGGCCATCATGTGACTTTACATGGCTGTACTATTGGTAACCGCGTACTAGTCGGAATCAATACGGTTATTTTAGATGATGTTGTTATTGAAGATGATGTGATGATTGGTGCGGGAAGCTTAGTTCCGCCTCGTAAAGTCTTAAAAAGTGGTTATCTTTATGTTGGAAGCCCCGTACAACAAGTACGTCCTCTAACCGAAAAAGAATTGGCATTTTTACCTTACTCAGCAAGACATTATGTAAAAGTGCAAAATAACCATAAAGATAATCAAATAAATTAAAACAAATCGAGTTTTTCAAACGATAGAGTTCTTAGCATGCTCTATCGTTTGTAAGATGACCGTAGCCAAAAACCCCTAAATTTCGTATCATACGACTTTTAAATTCATGGTGCTTTTTTATGGCCGCATGGACTCCTCATGTCACTGTCGCTACAGTCGTTGAAAAAGATGGACGCTATCTTTTTGTCGAAGAACATAGCGAAGGTTTTGTACACACAGTGTTTAATCAACCTGCTGGTCATGTGGAATGTGGTGAAACACTAACAGAAGCAGCGATCCGTGAAACGCTTGAAGAAACAGGACATCATATAGATATAGATGCCCTACTTGGTATTTATACTTATACCCCCCCTATGTTTCCGGACCGTACTTATTATCGCTTCTGCTTTTTAGCGCATGTGACCCACGTCGAAAGCGACCCAAAACTTGATACAGGTATTGTTTCTGCTGTCTGGATGACTCTAGATGAACTTAAAGAATCTGCCCGTGCACGTAGCCCTCTTGTCATTAAAGCCATTGAAGACGCCATGAAAGGACAACATTATCCTTTAGCTCTTATTTATGAGCACCCTTTCTCTCCCTCATTAACTTCTCATTTGGATGCCTAGTCCTATGCAACAACGTGTCATCGTCGGTATGTCTGGTGGCGTAGATTCCTCTGTTTCTGCGGCGCTCTTACTTCAACAGGGTTATCAAGTTGAAGGCCTTTTCATGAAAAACTGGGAGGAAGATGACGGCACGGAATACTGTACGGCAATGGAAGATTTAGCCGATGCTCAAGCAGTCGCAGATAAAATCGGTATTAAACTTCATACTGCAAACTTTGCTATGGAATATTGGGACCGCGTATTCGAACACTTCTTGGCTGAATATGCAGCCGGTCGCACTCCAAACCCAGATATCTTATGTAATAAAGAAATTAAGTTTCGCGCATTTTTAGATCATGCCATGACCTTAGGTGCAGATTTTATTGCAACAGGTCACTATGCTCGTCGTGCTGAAACTGCTTATAACTCTAAAGGTGAGGCATATGCACCTTTATTACGTGGTTTAGATAACAATAAAGACCAAACTTATTTCTTACATGCAGTGCATGGCCGTGAAATTAACAAAACGCTCTTCCCTGTAGGTGAAATTGAAAAACCGGAAGTTCGTAGAATTGCTGAAGAACTGGACTTAGCAACTGCGAAGAAAAAAGATTCAACTGGTATATGTTTTATCGGTGAACGTCGCTTTAATGACTTCCTTAAGCAATATTTACCCGCTCAACCAGGTAAAATTGTACTTGATAACGGCAAAGAAGTTGGTGAACATCACGGTCTGATGTACTATACGCTCGGTCAACGTGGCGGTATTGGTCTAGGCGGTATGAAAGGTGCATCAGAAGGTGCATGGTTTGTACTTCATAAAGATGTTGCCAATAACCGTTTAGTGGTCGGCCAAGGACATGATCACCCACTTATGCAAAGTACACAGCTTTGGAGTGAGGCCATTGACTGGGTAGCAGGCGAGCAAAATATTCCGGCTGAAGGATTACGTTGCACCGCTAAAACACGCTATCGCCAGCCTGATCAAGCTTGTACAGTGTTTATTGATGAAAATAGTGAGCATGGTGTTCGTGTTGAGTTTGATGAACCTCAACGTGCAGTTACACCAGGCCAAAGTGTTGTATTTTATTCGGATGAAGTTTGCCTAGGCGGGGGTGTTATTCACCATACAAACGCCCCTACACCAAATTTTATTTAAGGGAATGAATGGCATGGTGGAGTTACCCTTTCAACAATCACAAGCCTTGAGTGTTCGCCAAAACCGTGCCCTTGCCTTGGCTGGGGTATTTCAAGCGACCCAGCTTACGCATATGACCGCCATGACAGGTCAGCAAAGTATTGGTGAAAGCGGTAACTTTTATTTTGAGTTATTAATAAAGGCGAGTTTAAATATTCGCCCTACAACAAATAATAATACTGTTCAGACGTTGGATTTTTTTAATCAATTGGCTGATATTTCGTTGGGTCTTAAAACTCTTGAAAATTGTATCACTCAGCCTTTTACCAATGCGCCTAAATCTCGTTTGCCTAAAATGCGTAGTGCAAAGCTTCCAATGTCTTATGCGATGTCACTTTTGCAGTTAGAGAAAAAGGTCTATAGCAATCCTGAATATGTGGCGATTATTGAAAAAGCGCAGCAGAAGATTTTAAAACAGCTTTCTTTTTTTGATAATAACTATTTACACCCAAGTATTTTAGCCAATTTGGCGCAAACCTATGTTGATACTGCCGGACAGATTAATCCACGTATTCTTGTTCGTGGTAATGCTGAGGCATTTAAAGATACCAACCATACCAACCGTATTCGTGCTTGTCTGTTTACGGGGCTACAAATGGCCCATTTATGGCGACAACTCGGCGGTAGTTCATGGAACATGATTTTTAGCAAACGTAAATTGCTACAGGATATTCAAGCACTTGCTCGTTTACAGTACCAAGTTATCTAAGGCTGTAACGAGATTATTTTTGTTTTATGTTTATTCCAGCATTAAGGAATCGTTATGAACGCTT
This sequence comes from Acinetobacter sp. UC24323, assembly GCF_024151445.1. Lineage (NCBI taxonomy): Bacteria > Pseudomonadati > Pseudomonadota > Gammaproteobacteria > Moraxellales > Moraxellaceae > Acinetobacter > Acinetobacter sp. UC24323. Next base: position 332,805 of record NZ_JAHIBY010000002.1, read on the forward strand.
TAACCGCACTATCACCATTAGATGGACGTTATGCCAGCAAATGTGATGCGCTACGCCCTTTTCTTTCTGAGTTTGGTTTAATTCATGCTCGTGTCACTGTGGAAGTGCGTTGGTTACAAGCGCTTTCTAACCGTCCGGAAATTGTTGAAGTTGCTCCTTTCTCAGCTGAAACAAATGCAGCTCTAGATGCAATCGTAAGCAACTTCTCTGAAGAAGATGCGAACCGCATTAAAGAAATTGAACGCACAACTAACCATGACGTAAAAGCAGTTGAATACTTCTTGAAAGAGAAAATTGCAGGTATTGCTGAATTACAAAATGCAGGTGAGTTCATTCACTTTGCTTGTACATCAGAAGATATCAATAACTTGTCTCATGCACTTATGCTTAAAAACGGTCGTGAAGTTTTAGTATCAAGCATGAAGCAAATTTTAAATGCAATCTCTGCTTTAGCTACAACTCATGCTGAACAACCGATGTTGTCTCGTACACATGGTCAAACTGCTAGCCCAACAACTTTGGGTAAAGAAATGGCGAACGTTGCATATCGTTTAGCTCGCCAAATCAAACAATTTGAAAATGTTGAATTACTAGGCAAAATCAATGGTGCTGTAGGTAACTACAATGCTCACCTTTCTGCTTATCCAAATGTGGATTGGCCAGCGCATTCACAAGCTTTTGTTGAATCTTTAGGTTTAACATTTAACCCATATACAACTCAAATTGAGCCACACGACTACATGGCTGAATTATTTGACGCGTTACGTCGTTTCAATACAATATTGATCGACTTTAACCGTGACGTATGGGGTTATATCTCTTTAGGTTACTTCAAGCAAAAACTTAAAGAAGGTGAAGTTGGCTCATCAACTATGCCACATAAAGTTAACCCAATCGACTTTGAAAACTCTGAAGGTAACTTAGGCATTGCAAATGCAGTGTTGGCTCACTTAGGCGAAAAATTACCAATTTCTCGCTGGCAGCGTGACTTAACTGACTCAACTGTACTTCGTAACATGGGTGTTGGTTTTGCTCAAAGCTTAATTGCTTTTGATGCTTGCTTAAAAGGTATTGGTAAACTTGAACTCAATGCAAACCGCTTAAATGAGGATCTTGACCAAGCTCAAGAAGTTCTTGCAGAGCCAATTCAAACAGTTATGCGTCGTTATAACGTTGAAAAACCATATGAGAAGTTAAAAGCATTAACTCGCGGTCAAGCAATGACGCGTGACATGATGGTTGACTTCGTAAATGGTAACGAACTTGCTCAAGTACCAAGTGAAGAGCGTGCTCGCTTAGCTGAGCTTACACCTGCAACTTACACAGGTAATGCTGCTGAACAAGCTAAACAAATTAACGAATTAATTAGCAAAATCTAATTAAAAAAGTTATAAAAAGCGAAGCTTAGGCTTCGCTTTTTTATTACACTCATACAAATCAGAATAAAGACTTATTTATAAAATGATCGAAAAAGAATTCAATGTTAAACACTATATTGCACTTGGCCTGCTTCTTATTGCCATTATCATTTCAGGTATTCAACCACTTGAGTTTGAGGCTTATTTGCTTCATCAAGCTGGCACTGTTTTTATGGTGATTTTGCTTTTTATTATTTTCAAAAAAACTGGACTCGATTTCTTAAGTTTTACTTTTTATCTACTGTTTTTATTAATCCATATTATTGGTGCTCACTATCTCTACTCCTACGTTCCATACAATGACTGGATACAACAGGTGTTCCATTTCAACCTAGATCAATATATGGGCTGGTCCCGCAATATGTATGATCGTTTAGTTCATCTTGCCTATGGTGTTTTGCTCTATCCTCTTATTTATCGTGTATTCCAAGTATGGTTACCCACTGCACGTCCTTTTTCTTTATTCTTACTTGTAGTCCAGTTTGTGATGGCGTCTAGTGTCTTTTATGAACTGATCGAATGGGCAATTGCAATCGGGCTATCACCTGAACAAGCTGAAAATTATAATGGGCAACAAGGTGATATGTGGGATGCACATAAAGACATGTTACTCGCTACAATTGGCGCAATCCTCTATGGGCTAATCGCTCTTCTCACAACAACAAAAAATCAAACAATAAATTAAAATTAAAAAAGCGCTCATTGAGCGCTTTTTACATGTTGTCTCAAATACCCTAAGCAACTGGATAAGTTTGATCTAAAAGGTTTTGTAAAACCGAAGAAGTTGTATCAGGTAAAGGATGATCAGCATTTGATGTTGTCTGACCAACTGATGCATTTACTTCGATTGGCTCAGATGCCTGAGTCGTTTTTAACGCCGTTGATGAGAGAAGTTTTGCGATTGGGTCTGACTCACTAGCCGTAGAACTTTTTAATAAATCATCTAAAGCAACCGATTTCTGCGGGTTATTCGTCTCAGTTGTTGTATTTTGCGCTACCTTTAAAGTATGCAATCCGACACTATCTGCCAAAGATGGCCCTTCTGTACTTAAAGTATCTACTGAAGTTTCAGACAGGCTCGCAGCTTTCGGTGCAACTACATAAAAGGTAAATGGAGAACTTGCCTCACTGGTAAGGCCTGCCGCATCAGTTTGAGTCAAAGTAATAGTATGCTTACCAAGAGCTAAGTCTTTATCAAATGTAAATGACCAAGATCTACCACTTGTTACCGTCACAACTCCAATTGCAACACCATTATCATAAATCGTAAGAGTTGCATTTGCTTCACCTGAGCCTGTAAGTTTTGGTCTAGCATCGTCAGTTTCAGAACCAGCCGTTATAGCTCCTTTAACAGCGCCTACATCATCATCTACGCTATTTAATATAGGTTTTGCTGGTGGTGTTGTATCTTTTGTACCTACAATATCAACAACTTCAGACTTATTTCCAGCATTATCTATAGCTGATACCGAAGCATGTTTATTATCCGTTAAAGCTGGTGAAATAGAAATTGTAAATTTTCCATTCGCATCTGCTGTTCCACTACCAATTACCTTCCCTGTTGTATCTTTAATTTCAATTTTGGCATTTGCCTCAGCCGTACCGGTTACAGAAGTACCATCTGTATTAATTTGAACAGTCGGTTTATCTGGTGCAATCGAGTCAAAGCCTGGCGTAATTTCAACTGGTTTAGATACATTACCAGCAGCATCTTCCACAACCACTGTGCCCTTTTGCGCCTCTTTTAAAGCAGGTGAAAGTGTAATTTGAAATTCACCTTGAGCATCGGCAGTCCCACTTCCAATCACTTTACCATCGGCATCTTTTATTTGAACTTTTACATTTGCTTCAGTTTTACCATGTATTACCGATCCTTCTTTATTTACTTCAACAAAAGGAGATGCTGGTGGTATGGTATCTTTACCCGCAATAATTTTAACTTCCTCAGATTTGTTACCCGCAGCATCTTCGGCAACCACTTTACCGCCCGCTTCACTGGTTAATGGTGGAGTAAGTTTTAAAGAATAAATACCATCTTTATTCGCAAAAACAGTTCCTAATACTTTGCCAGTGGCATCATAAACAGTGATTTTTGCATTTGCTTCTGCTTTACCTGTCACTAAGGAACCATCATCACTCAATTGAGCTTGTGGAACATCTGGGGCAATTGTATCTTTTGTTCCTGTTACCACAGTAACTTTAGAATTATTTCCAGCCGCATCTTGGGCAATAACATTTAATTTATCCCCATTCACTAACGGCTTATCTAATTTAATCGTGTAATTTCCACTCGCATCAGCAACACCTGAGGCCACTGTATTACCTGCTGCATCTTTAATGTAGATTTTCGCATTTGCTTCAGTTTTGCCAGTCACTGTCACAGTATCATCAGCAAGCGTAGCTGTAGGAGCAGCAGGTGCTATTAAATCGGGGGTACTGGGTGAATCATCTTTGTCATCATTATCAAATGCCCAAAGATATAAACCTTCAGCGGCTAAAACTGCTAAGCCTGCTTTTAGTACATTACCCATCGAAAAGCTTGGATCATTATCAACAGCCATTGTTGCAGTTGAAGGGCTGGTACTGGTATAGGCCAAATCCGTAACATGATTTAAGCCTCTATAATCTATAACCTTACCTTGAGCATCAAATTGTGCTTCAACAAATTTTCCTTGTTCAGTTGGAAAAACGAGTGAATGCTCTGTTGTATTCGTTGCTTCATTAAAGAAATTTTCTAAGACAATTGTTTCTCCATTTTTTAAATGGATGACTAGACTTCCACCCTGCTTTTCCATCGATGCGATATCTTTTTGACTTACACCAATTTGAATAATAGTAGGTTGGTTTAAAACCACCTTATTGAGCTGACCATCTTGCAGAACGTCCAAACCCTCTTTGGATGCTACAATTATTCTTGTCATTATTTCCTGTCCTAAATTTCAGTTATATTTTTAAATGTTTATCTTTTAAATGGATCATCTAAAAGCTATTTTATTGTTGCCTAAAATATCAAAATCACTTATTTATCACAATTCAATAAGTATATTTATCAACAATTTTTTTTGAATCTTTATTCAATATCTATTTTTTATAAAAATGAATTGTCGTTCCGGCAATTCAAATCAAATTCTTTTAACCTTTTGCATAAAAAAGAGCACCCCTAAAAGGCACTCTTTAATTTGAAAATATATCTTAATTAAAATTTAGTATCGCGCATTTGAACTAAAGTTGAATTCGCTTTTGCTAAAGTATCAGCCACTTTATTCATTACAGCCGGAATCAGGCTATCTGCCATTTGAGCTGCTTGCAAACCTAATTTTTCACCCAAAGTTGCTTTTTTACGGGTATTAATTACATATACGTCATGCTGAGGTAACAACGCTAATAGATACTCATCGGAAGTTTGTAGTTTATCTACAAGGTTTAAATCAAGTGCATCTTGACCATACCAATGTTCACCTGTAGCAACCTTGTCTACATTAAGCTGTGGACGATATTTCTCTACAAAGTGCTTAAACAACACATGCGTTTGTTGTAGCTCTTCTTCAAACTTCGCCTTACCTTCAGGAGTATTCTCACCAAACATGGTGACAGTACGTTTATATTGCCCTGCTGTGTAAAGTTCGAAGTCCACGTTATGTTCTTTTAAAAGACGATTAAAATTTGGTACCTGAGCCACGACACCAATCGAACCCACGACAGCAAACGGTGCAGAAATAATTTCATTTGCAATACAAGCCATCATGTAGCCGCCACTTGCCGCGACCTTATCGACACAAATCGTTAAATGAAAACCTGCATCACGCAAACGAACCAATTGAGCTGCCGCCAATCCATATCCATGAACCATACCACCCGGACTTTCAAGACGTACCACAACACGGTCACGTCCAGCTTTAGCCGTTGCTAAAATAAGGGTGATTTCTTCACGAAGGTTTTCAACCGCAGATGCCTGAATGTCACCTTTAAAATCTAAAACAAAAATTTTCTGGTTGTTCTTACGGCGAATTTTAGCTTCTTTTGCAAGTTGTTGAGCCAATTGTAAAAGCTCTAAACGGCTTGCTGTGGTTTGTGCAATTTTTTTTCTCTGTTCATTTACACGTGCATTTAAATGACTGACACGTATTTCCGCAGGGAGTTTAGGCAAATGGAATAACATAAAATTCTATGCTCATAAGTTTGTCTTTATAGCCTTAAGATGTGGTTCTTTTAATTAAAATTCAATAGCGATTTTGCAAAATAGAGTCATTTTCATTTATTAAATAAAAAAAGAGCACTAGGCTCTTTTTCTATTACAACGATCAATTAACCGAAACGGCCAGTAATGTACGCTTCTGTCAATTGGTGGTCAGGCTGAGTAAATACTTTCTCTGTAGAGTTTACTTCAATCAAATCACCTAAATGGAAGTAAGCTGTACGGTCTGAAACACGAGCTGCTTGTTGCATCGAGTGCGTTACAATAACGATTGTGTATTGATCAGAAAGCTCAGAAATCAGCTCTTCCACTTTCGCCGTTGCGATTGGGTCAAGCGCAGAACAAGGTTCATCCATCAAGATCACTTCTGGACTTACTGCAATTGTACGTGCAATACATAAACGTTGTTGCTGACCACCAGATAAGCCAGTACCCGGTTGGTTTAAACGATCCTTCACTTCTTCCCATAGACCTGCTTTACGCAAGCTATTTTCAACAATTTCTTCTAGGTCATATTTGTCACGTGCTAAACCGTGTAGCTTCGGACCATATGCCACGTTATCAAAAATAGATTTAGGAAATGGATTTGGCTTTTGGAACACCATACCAACCTGTGCACGCAGTAATACAACATCCAGATTTGGATCATAGATATTTTTGTTATCTAAAGTGATCTTACCTGTCACACGACAGCCATCAATCGTGTCGTTCATACGGTTTAAAGTACGCAGGAAAGTCGATTTACCGCAGCCTGATGGCCCAATAAATGCAATTACTTCATTTTGATAAATATCTAAATCGATGCCTTTAATCGCTTCAAAGTCACCATAATAAACATGGGCATCTTGTGCACTGATCTTGATTTCGGTTGAGTTTGGCTTTTTTGAAGCATGTGGTTCAAAATGCGAAACGTACGAAGTGCCATGATGCAGTTGTGTATCTGTAAGTTGAGATTGTTCAGTATTCACTAACTTATCCTTTTCTAAGGAATTCGTAATATCAATAGTATTCATGATTTATCCTCTATTACCAACGCACTTCGAACTTTTTACGTAACCAAATTGCAAGGCTGTTTAAACCAATCATTAATGCAAGAAGTACGATAATCGCAGCAGCAGTACGGCCTTCGAAGAAGTTACGCAACTCATTACCCTGCCATAGATAAACTTGGACAGGTAAAGCAGTTGCTTGATCAAATGGGGTGGTTGGAACACTTGCAACGAATGCACTCATCCCGATTAAAAGTAAAGGTGCAGTTTCACCGAGTGCGTGTGCAACACCAATAATTGCACCCGTCATGATGCCCGGCAACGCTAACGGTAAAACATGATGGAAAACGGTTTGTACTTTAGACGCACCTAAACCTAGGGCAGCTTGTCGAATTGAAGGTGGCACAGCCTTTAAAGAAGCACGTGTTGTAATAATGACTGTTGGTAATGTCATTAAACTTAACACCAAACCACCGACAAAAGGAGCTGACAACGGTAAATGCATCCAGCCAATAAAGATTGCAGCACCCAACAAACCAAACACGATTGAAGGTACAGCAGCAAGGTTATTAATGTTGACTTCAATAATGTCTGTAATGACATTCTTTGGAGCAAACTCTTCAAGATAGATTGCGCTGGCAACACCGATTGGAATTGAAATAATGATCACAATCAGCATCATGAATAATGAACCCATGAATGCGCCTGCAAGACCACTAATCGCTGGTGAACTACGAGAGTCAGGATTCTTAAATAAAGTCGTATTAAAGGTATTTTCAAGTACACCTTTTGCTTTAAGGTCATCTGCCAGCTTGCGGATTTCCGGATCAAGTTGCTGCTGGTCATCTGGTAATGAGCGGTCAATATTACCCTTCAGCCATACATCTACATTGGCATCACCCAAGAAAGTTAGGTTCTCTTTTTTCCCAATGAGTGATGGGTCAGCAAACACCATATCACGTAAGCGATAAGCTTCAGAACTTGCATAAAGGCTACTTAAATAATCGCGTTGTGATGCAAGTGAAGGATCTTTAGCAATCATGCCATTTACGATCAGGCTATCCCAATCGACCATACCCATTTTCGTTTGCCAATCGACATAACGCTCTTGGTAATGTGCAGGTGTTTCACCTTGTGTACGTACCGGCACTGGACCTGCATCAATTACTTTAGGATCGAAGTAGACCGGTACATTCATACTGGTTTGCCAGAATGCCGGTAACCCTTTTGCCAAAATACTGCCAAACAGTAGCGCAACGAATGCAAGGCCAATAACAACTGCTGACAAACCTGCAAAGCGGAAAGCTTTTTCTTTGCGGTGACGTTTAGCCAGTGATTTTTCAATCACTTTTTTACGGCGATCACGTGCCTGAGCAGCGGCTTGTGGATCAAATACGTTCTGATCCATAGGAGACGATGTATTTGATGTACTCATTCGTATTGCTCACGGTATTTACGCACAATGTACAGTGCAACAATGTTTAATCCTAAAGTGATCACAAAGAGTGTTAAACCCAGTGCAAATGCCACCAAGGCCTGTGGGCTCGCAAAATCAGTATCACCCGTTAACTGTTTTACAATGGTTACGGTAACTGTCGAAACAGCTTCAAACGGATTTGCATGTAGAAGTGGGCTGTTCCCTGCTGCCAAAACCACAATCATGGTTTCCCCTACGGCACGCGAAACAGCCAATAAAAATGCCCCTGTAATACCCGGTAAAGCTGCCGGTAAAACCACTTGGCGAATCGTTTCTGATTTGGTTGCGCCCAGTCCTAACGAACCATCACGAAGTGCACGAGGAACTTGAGTAATAATGTCATCAGACAAAGATGAAACGAATGGGATAATCATAATTCCCATTACAAAACCGGCAGTCAAAGCACTGGTTGCATTAATTTCAATACCGACATACGCACCAGCAGCTTTAAAGAATGGCCCAATAATCATCATGGCAAAAACACCATAAACAATTGTTGGAATACCCGCTAAAACTTCAATGGTAGGTTTTGCCCATGAGCGTAACCACGGCGAAGCATACTCAGCTAAATAAATAGCAATCATTAAGCCAACAGGTACAGCAACTAATAAGGCAATACCACTGACCATGAGCGTGCCCCATAGTAATGGTAATAAACCATAACTACCTTCTGCATTACCTGAAGTACTAAAGCCAGGGTTCCATTCTGTACCAAAGAAAAAGTCGATTGGACTTACAAAATGGAAGAAGTGCATTGCCTCACCAAACATCGACATTACAATGCCGATCGTGGTTAAAATTGCAACGCCAGAACATAAGATCAAACCAACATTAATTGCACGCTCAACTTGGTTACGTGCGCGATATTCTTGGCTGATTTTTTTCTTTGCCCACACTAAGCCCAACAAAGCGGCACAGACAACAACAGCAAATTTGGCAAAAGAGCCAATGGTTTGAAATTTTGCATATTGCTGAGCAGCAGCCAACTCATAAGCCGTTGGATGATCACTTACCCCAAAACCAGAAGCGATCGCTTGAACTCGATCAACAAGTACACTTCTTGCTGCTTCATCTAGAGAAGCTGTCACAGAAGCAGGTACGTTGTTAAAGATAATATGATTTAAAATACTTGGCTCAACCAAGTTCCAAATGATCAAAATTAAAAAAGCAGGGATACCGCACCAAAGCCCAACCAGTGCGCCATAATAACCAGGACGAGAATGTAATGTCGCCGAGTTGCTTCCCTTACCTGCTAGGTGGCGGCTCTTTCTCAGCCCAAGTTGATATGCAATTGCCACAAGGGCTAACAACACACCGATAAGTAGCAGATTCATGTATTCTCCACTGTTTTCTCAATTGTCATAATTTGGGAAAAACGTGTTAGACAAAAAGGCTGATGATCGCTTGAGATCACCAGCCCCTATTCAAACCAACTTATTTAACAGTTTTACCTGCTTTAAAGTCAGCTAAAACTTTAGCGCGTTCTGCATCAGACATCGCGATTAAACCATCACGCTCAGCTTTAGAACCTTTACCAGTCGCTTTTTTGCTTAGGAAGTATTCTACGTATTGTGGTAAACCTTTAACTGATTTTAAGTGCTCGCCTTTTACATAGAAGTATAGTGGACGAGATACAGGGTATGTACCATTTAACACAGTTTTCTCAGAAGGAACTACGTTGTTTACTGTCGCTACACGTAACTTGTCACGGTTCATGTCATAGAAACTCAAACCAAATACGCCTACTGCACTTGGAGAAGTTTTTAAGCGAGCTAGAGTTTCTGTATAGTCACCAGCAATTTCAATTACACGACCGTCTTTACGGAAAGTAGAACATGCTTTCTTTTGAGCGTCCTTGTCTAGGCTCTTGAAGTATTCATACGCTTCGCAACCAGCTTCAACCATTTTCTCTTGGAAAACTTCACGCGTACCGTGGTTAGACGCAGGAATAACAAGCGTAATAGGCTCATTAGGAAGTGATTTGTCAATTTGGTTCCAGTTTGTATAAGGGTTTGGAACCAATTTACCTTTTGAAGGTAACTGTGCAGCTAAAGCAGCAAACACATGGTAAGGTTTTAATTTATAAGCTGCTTTGCTTGAGCTAGACGCAAATACAATACCGTCATAACCAATTTTGATTTCTTGAATTTGTTTTACACCAGCTTTGTTACAAGCTTCGATTTCAGTGCTTTTAATTTTACGAGAAGCGTTTGCAACGTCGATTGTGTTGTCACCAACACCTTGACAGAACTGTTTTAAACCAGCAGAAGAACCACCAGAACCTACAACAGGAGTTTTAAATTGAGGGAATGTATTACCAAACTCTTCAGCTACAACGCTGGCAAATGGTAATACAGTTGAAGAACCAGCAATTTGAATCGTATCACGAGCTGCATTTGCAGTCGTTGTTACAGCGGCCCCAGTTACTGCTAATGCAATTGCGATTTGACGTGGATTTAAGCGCATTCTGTTCTCTCTCATTAATGCAATAGGTTGTACGTCACTTTTTGTTGAGTGCTTGTACGCTCTTCGATAGCTGCATTGTGAATAGAAAATATGACAAATAAGTTACAGTATTATGACGCTTTCATGATTTTTATAATGTTCATTGTCATATTTTTAAATCTATTTTATATCAAATATTTAAGATGATTTTATAAATACTTTGCTATTTAGATTTAATGGGAAATATGACAAATGCTCAAAATGATAAAATTATAATTATGCTTAAATTATAAAAACTTAAGTAATTTAATGAATTGATGTTACAAAATTATTTTATTGACACAATTCTCAATTTTTTACGTGTCACCTTTATTTTTAAAAAATTATTTCGCCCGAACATGAAAATATTATGACAAAACAAAAACGGTTACCTGCCTTATGTCAGATAACCGCAATATGACTGTAAATTTAGCTTATTAGTTTGATTGTACTTCCGGCATTGCGACCATTTTTTTACGATACTTAAAGAAATACATAATCGCTAAAACAGCAAGCCAGATAGGCCCCAAAATAACAGCGAGCCTCATATCTGGTGTCATCGCCATAATAATGAGAATGAAACATACAAAGCTAATGGTTAAATAATTACTCCATGGACTAAGAATACTTTGGAATTTGGTTTGACGCTTTTGCAATTTCATTGCTTTGGTAAATTTCAAATGCGTGACTGAAATCATAAGCCAGTTAATAACAAGCGCAGCCACAACTAACATCATAAAGAGCTGAAAAGCTTGACCTGGAATTAAATAGTTGACCACTACACAGACTGCTGTAATTGAAGCAGACACAATTGCTGCAGGGACCGGAATACCGCGGCTGTTCACTTTTTTCAAAATTGCTGGCGCATTGCCCTGCTCTGCTAAACCATGCAACATACGACTATTACAGTAAATACAACTGTTATAAACCGAAATAGCAGCAATCAAGACCACAAAGTTCAGAACATTCGCAACGCCATTACTATTGAGGGACTGGAAAATTAAGACAAACGGGCTACCGCCTTCTGCCACCATATTCCATGGATAAAGACATAAAAGAATACCGATTGCACCAATGTAAAAAATCAAAATGCGATAAACAATCTGGTTTACTGCCTTTGGAATTGTTGTTTCAGGTTTTTTCGTTTCAGCTGCTGCAATACCGATAAGCTCTAGACCACCGAATGCAAACATAATGACAGCCAAGGCCATAATAAAGCCATGAATACCATGCGGGAAGAAACCACCGTGTTGCCATAAATTTGCAACACCCGCTTGCGGACCTGCTGAGCCTGAAAGTAAAAGATAAGCACCGAAGCCAATCATACTTAAAATCGCAACAATTTTAATGCAGGAAAATAAGAACTCCGATTCCCCAAAAAAGCGGACATTTACCAAGTTAATGCCGTTAATTAAAATAAAGAAAAATAAAGCAGTGAGCCATGTCGGAATTTCTGGCCACCAAAACTGAATAAAAGTACCGATTGCACTCAGTTCAGCCATACTCACCAGTACATACAAAACCCAGTAGTTCCAGCCAGACATAAAACCAGCCATTTTGCCCCAGTATTTGTTCGCAAAATAACTAAAAGAACCACTTACCGGTTCTTCAACAACCATTTCACCTAAATGACGCATAATCAAAAAGGCAATAATTCCTGCAATTGCATATCCCAATAAAATTGAAGGACCTGCCAGTTTAATTGTTTGTGATAGACCTAAGAATAACCCTGTTCCGATCGCCCCTCCGAGTGCGATGAGTTGAATATGCCGATTGGATAAGCCTTGTTTTAACTCGTGCTTATTGTTTGCATCCATAACATTATCTCCAATGTTGGTGTCACTTCCTGTACACCTTTATTCAGCACCATATCCGAAGGTCAGAAACCGACCTTCGGACATAAGTTGCTTTAGTATGAGTCCATTTAATTTTTGAGAAGACGTGTCCTATCTTCTATTTAAAAAGAGATTGCATCCTTACATTTAACTGGTTGGGAACGCTCCTTTAAAATTTCATAGCCGCGATCACCGTAGTCAAAACGTGCAATCACAGAAGCAAATTTTTTCAAACTCACCGGTGCATCCATTGCTGGTAGTTTCAATTCAATAAAGGTTAACTGATCATTTTGCTGAACGTTGTCTAAAACGCTCTTCAGCTGTCCAGCAGTCTCAACCACATAAGTTGTATGGCCTTTTTTACCGTTAAATACTGCTGGGATTTCAGTGTATTTCCAGTTTTGCACGTCGTTATAGGCAGCGTTTTCACCCATAATTAAACGTTCAATGGTGTAGCCGCCATTGTTCAACAAGAAAATAATTGGTTTTAAACCATGGCGGATAATCGTAGAGAGCTCTTGTACCGTAAGCTGGAATGAACCGTCACCAATAAACAAAATTTGACGACGCTCAGGAGCAGCTAACAAACTACCAAGCAAAGCTGGCAAGGTATAACCAATAGAACCCCAAAGCGGCTGAGCAATATATTTAGCTGTAGCAGGAAGTTTGATACCTGACAAAGCAGAGTTTGATGTTCCTACTTCACCAATAATCACATCATCTTCTTTTAAGAACCCTGAAATATAGTTCCAAAGCACATCTTGGCTAAGCTTCTGTTGAGCTGGCGCTTCAATTACTTTCTGAGGTTGTTTTTCAAGAAGAGGTATTGACGATTTACGTGGCGCAACTTTTTTATTTAGCTCGACAAGTAATTGTCCGATTTCAATACCCGGAAAATCCTGACCAAAAATATTTAAGCCATAAGATTTAATTTCGATGTAGTTCTTGGTCTCAATTTGATGCGTAAATACAGCTGAGCCTACATCGGTAAAGCGTGCGCCAACACCAATTAAACAGTCAGACTGTTCAATGATATTTTTCACATGCGGTTGGCTTGCCCCACCCACATAAGTGCCAATGTAGCGTGGTGAGCCTTCATCCATAATATTTTTTGCAGTATTCATACCTGCAAATGGAATTGAGCATTTTTGAGATAAATCATTTAAAAGTGACGTTACACCAAACACTGAGGCTTCATTATCAATTAAAAGCGCTGGACTTTGAGCATTCTCAATAATGTCACAAAGTTTACTTACCACACTTTGCAATAATTCAGGTTCAACAGCTGGGTAGCTTAGGTCGAGCGGACGCTCAGACACTTCAATTTTAACGTGAGTAATATCACCAGGTAGTTGGATATGTACAGGACGGCGTTCAAGAAAACACTGACGCAATACACGGTCAATTTCAGAAGCTGCATTTGCAGGAGTTAAACGAGTTTGGGCAACTGTGAACTCTTTCATACAGTTCATAATATTGTCGTAGTTACCATCAACTAACGTATGATGTATGAGAGTACCCTTTTGAACTGCATGTAAAGGTGGAATACCTGAGATATGAATAAGAGGTACATTTTCTGCATAGGCACCTGCAATACCATTAATGGCACTTAAGTCACCTACACCATAAGTGGTTGCCAAGGCAGAAAAACCGTTAATTCGTGCATAACCGTCTGCTGCATAGGCAGCATTTAATTCATTACAATTTCCAATAAATTCGAGTTGTGGGTCTGCTTCAACTTGTTCTAGATATGAGAGGTTAAAATCACCAGGTACACCAAAAAGATGTTGGATACCCATTTGTTTTAGACGAAGATTTAAAAATTCACCAATTTCTATGAACATTGCTCTATATCCTTTGAGACCAATTTTTATTCCATAGAAAAATAATATTTCATCTATCTTTTAGATTTCGTGCATAATGAAAACGCATTTTAATAAAAATACATGATTTGTGTATCATAAAAGGATTTTATGCAATGGATAAGTTCGACTGGCAAATCATTCAGGCACTACAAAAGAATGGACGACTCACCAATCAGGAAATTGGAGATTTAATCGGTTTATCTGCTTCTCAATGTTCAAGACGACGTCAATTGCTTGAACAAAAGGGCGTGATTCTTGGCTACACGGCACGCATCCAGCAACAGGCGCTAGGGCTGGAAGTTACAGCGATGATTCACATAAACTTAAGAACACACGAGGCGAAATCACAGCAGGCTTTCCAAGAGCTGATTGAAGCTGAAGATAACATTCAGGATGCATTTTCAATTAGTGGTGATGCAGATTTTATTTTAAAAGTCGTTGCTGAAAATTTAGAACAGCTTTCACAATTTGTGACTGAAAGATTACTTTCTTATAATTTTATAGGCCACATAAAGTCTTACATTGTTCTGAAAAAAATTAAAGAACAGAATCATTTTTTAATCAAGCCTAAAAGCATGAGCTATCATCACTCTCAATAAAATAACTCAGCTTTTCACTCTTAAAAGTGAAAATAAAAAGGCGGATACTAAATCCGCCTTAAAATTAATATTTAGACTTTACTAATATGGACCGTTTGTCCAATCGTATTTTCAAGCAAACCTTCCAAACCAAACTCAGCGCCTAAGCCAGACATTTTCCAGCCTCCGAAAGGTGCATGAGGCAGTACTTCTGCATGGGTATTAATCCAGACCGTTCCGCATTGAAGCTGTGTAGCATAGGTCTGTGCAGCTTTAAGATCAGAAGACCAAATTGAACCACCCAAACCAAACTCACTGTCATTGGCACGAGCAATAGCATCGTTGATATCGGTATATTTTAAAACAGGCAACACTGGACCAAATTGCTCTTCTTGCACCACACGGCAAGAGTCAGAAACTTCAGTCAAAATAGTTGGTGCAATAAAGTAGCCCTGCTCTGGTAGCTGTTGTTGTCCAGAAAGTGCTTTTGCACCTTGTGCAATCGCTTCAGTAATCAGAGCTTTTACCTTGTTATATTGCATTTGGTTTTGTACTGGTCCAAATGTTGTAGAAGATGCCATACCATCCCCCACAACTTGAGCGTTGGCAATATCAGCTAACTTTTGAGATAAAGCTTCATATTGGCTTTCATGCACATATAAACGCTTTAACGCCGCACATGTTTGACCAGCATTCAAGAACGCCATATTAAAAATCTTAGCAGCAATTTCATCGATATTTGCATCTGGTAATACAATACCAGCATCATTACCACCAAGCTCTAAAGTTAAGTGTTTTAGCTGCTGTGCTGCACCAGCCATAATGTGTTGACCTGTTCGAGTTGATCCCGTAAACACGACTTTTTGCACATCTGGATGAGAAGATAATGCTTCACCAATCTCACCAGCACCAACCACAATTGAGATTACACCTGCTGGAACTTCTTGCTGAATGATTTCACATAAACGTAAAGTCGATAATGGTGTGTATTCAGAAGGTTTGCTAATGACAACGTTACCTGCACGTAAAGCAGGCATGATATGCCAAACTGCAATCATGAGTGGCCAGTTCCATGGCGTAATTGAAGCCACTACACCCAGTGGTTGGCGATGGCGCTCAATACGCTTAGTTTCACTGTCTTCAATTACTTCTACCGGTAAATCCATAGAAGCCGCATAACGCGTCCAGCCAATTGCACCCTGCACTTCCATTTGTGCCAGTGCGAGTGGTTTACCTTGTTCAAGCACCACCAGCTCTGCAAGCATTTCAGCGTGCTTTTCAATACCGTCTGCAATCTTGTTTAAAATTGATTTACGCTCATCATGCGAGACAAGCTGCCAAGCTTTAGAAGCCTGTTTAGCTGCACTAATAGCTTGATTCACTTGTGCAACTGATGCTTTTGCACAATGTGCCGCAGTTAAGCCTGTAGCAGGATTAATAATTTCCAGTTCACCTTGTTCACCTGAACAAAGTTGACCGCCAATAATAAGTTTAAATTCATTAAGCATATTCGCTTGTTGCATTTCTTCTTCCTTGTCTTAATTGTAATTACGACTTCTTACTTTATGCAAAATGGTTTAAAGCAAGTGCCGTATTGATATATCAATGCGACCAAAAAATCGGGAACATACCAATACAATAAGAAATTTGCTCACTATAAATCATGCATAATTATTTTTGTTTTTTGAAAATATGCATGTTTTGTGCATATACCCTTCTTGTGATACACACTTTTAATAAAAATAATATGTAATAAAAAAGCCCGGCAATAAACCGAGCTTTTTAGGGTATCAACTCAATTAGTCGATTGGTGGTACGTAGTTACCAGAAGCAATCGCATCTTTAATGCGTTCAGCTTCAGCCAATACTTGAGCTAAAAGGTTCTTAACGTTGTCGACAGTTACTACAGGGCTTAATGTTGTCATCTTCAATGACTGTACATTACCAACTTTTGTTACACCAATATTTGCTTCACCACGTGCAAACAATTCATCTGCTACGTTTTGGTTCAAGCTATCGATAAACTCAACTGGGTAACCTTCCGGAACAACACGGAACAATACCGAAGCAAATTGTGGTTCAACTAAAAGCTCTAAACCTTCAGTTACCTTGATGTAATCTGCAACTTCACGAGTCAGTTTTACACCATGGTCAATCATTGAACCATATAGCTCTTCGCCGAGTGATTCAATGGTCATCCACAATTTTAAAGCATCAAAACGACGAGTCGTTTGTAATGATTTAGACACAAGGTTAGGTACGCCATGCTCTTCATCATAAGCAGAGTTCAAGTACTCAGCTTCATAATGCATGAAACGATAGTTCGCTTCATCTTTTAACAAGAACGCGCCACAACTGATGCTTTGGAAGTAATGCTTATGGAAGTCGAGAGTGATCGAATCAGACAACTCAATACCATCAAGCATTGCACGATAGTCATTTGATAAGATCAGTGCACCGCCCCACGCAGCATCGATATGCATCCATGAACCATACTTATTAGTAATTTCACGGATTTTTTTCAATGGATCAATTGCACCAGCATCGGTTGTACCTGCTGTCGCAACGACACAAGCAACAACTTTACCTTCAGCTTGAAGATGCGCCATTGTTTTTTCAAGAGCATCAACATCCATCTGTGCATTTTCATTCACAGGAACAGTCACAACTGACTGGAAGCCCATGCCCATCATTGCCATGTTCTTTTGCACAGAGAAATGCGCATTTTCAGAACAGATGACTTTGACGTTTTTCATTGCTTCAGCTGGAATACCATCACGCTGTACAGACCATGGGTTACCATTTTCGTCTTTCCAGTTTTTCGAGATACACCAGTCACGAGCAAGTAATACACCCATCAAGTTAGATTGAGTACCGCCAGAAGTGAAAACACCTGCCTGACCAGAACCGTAACCTACTTTTTGACGCAACCAATCAATAAGCTGCACTTCCATTAATGAACCTGCCGGGCTTTGATCCCATGAGTCCATAGACTGGTTAGTTGCATTGATTAACACTTCCGCGATCTGGCTCATCACCATGGTTGGGCAGTGTAAATGTGCTAATGAATGTGGATGATGTACTTTCAAGCTTTTATTCAAGAAAAGCTCAATCATACGTTGAAGAGATTGTTGTACACCCATACCTTCTTTTGAAGGTTGGAAAGAAATTGCTGAACGCAACTCTTTAATGCTACCGCCTGTGTACATTTTTTCATTTTGCAACCATGCTGAAACGGCTTTTACCGCTTCGCCCATTGCTGACTCATAGTCAGCAATGGATTGTGCATCATTGCAGAGTAACGCTTTACGATGTTCTGCAAAATCCACCATACTTACGCGCCTCGCACTGCAACCAATGCTTCTGCAACTGCTTTCTTAAAGCGAGCAATTACTTCTACACACTCTTCTTGAGTAATGATGAGTGGGCAAAGTAAACGAATTACTGTACCGTTACGACCACCTTTTTCAAGCAATAACTTGTTGTTAAAGCAAGCAGTCTGGATCGCAGCCGCTAACTGAGAGTCAGCAGGGTGAGAACCGATACGGTCAGCAGGTTTACGCTCGTCAACGATTTCAACACCAATCATTAAACCGCGGCCACGTACATTACCGATACATGGGAATTCAGTAGCTAATTTTTTCAATTCAGCTTGTAAGAATTCACCACGCTCTTGTGCATTTTGAGCAAGGTTTTGTTCCTTGATCGTTTCTAATACAACAAGTCCTGTACCCATAGCAAGTTGGTTACCACGGAAAGTACCAGTGTGACCAGCAGGCTGCCAAGCATCAAATTTACGCTTAATACCTAATACTGCAAGTGGTAAACCACCACCTACTGCTTTAGACATTACAACGACATCAGGTTCAATACCGGCATGTTCAAATGCAAACATTTTGCCTGAACGAGCAAAGCCTGCTTGAACTTCGTCTAAAATTAAAACGATGTTGTGCTTTTCAGTCACTTCACGGATTTTTTGCAACCATTTTACTGGAGCTGTAACAACACCGCCTTCACCTTGAATTGCTTCAAGAATAACAGCAGCAGGCTTAGTTACACCGCTTTCAACATCTTCAATAAAGTTTTCGAAATAGTAAGTTAAAGCGTCAACACCAGCTTCACCACCTAGACCAAGTGGGCAGCGATATTCATGCGGATATGGCATGAATTGTACGCCTGGCATTAAGCCATTCACTGCATTTTTTGCACTTAAGTTACCAGTCATTGCAAGTGAACCATGAGTCATACCATGGTAACCACCAGAGAAACTGATCACTGAGCTACGGCCAGTGTAAGTTTTAGCAAGTTTAATTGCTGCCTCAGTCGCATCTGCACCAGAAGGACCACAGAACTGTAAGCAATATTCTTCTTTACCACCTGGTAAATATGCTAACAACGCTTCAGTAAACGCATCTTTTAAAGGTGTGGTTAAGTCTAAAGTATGCAATGGCAAACCACTTGCCAATGTGTCTTGAATACTTTGAATCACCGCAGGATGATTATGACCTAAAGCCAATGTACCTGCCCCAGCTAAACAATCAAGGTACTGTGTACCTTCAACATCAGTAACCCAGCAACCTTGTGCTTTCGCTATCGCTAACGGTAATTTACGTGGATAGCTACGAACATTCGATTCCATTTGACTTTGGCGAGTCAAATAATATTCGTTGGTAGCATTAGTGGCAGGGTTGACAGAAGTAACGCTCATATCGGATTACCATCTCTGATAAGGGTAGAAAGAAATAAGTCTGGTGACTTTTGGTCCTTTGACTCGGTGCTTTATAGAACTAGCGAAGACACATATTTTATATCTTGTAACTAGGAGCGCGATGATACCTAATTTTGCAAGAAAAAAAACGTCTTTTGTGTACTTTACTCATCTAATCTTATTGAAAAATTGTATTATCCCAATAGTTATGATGAATTATCATCATACTATGTGACAACCTAAAGAAAATATTCTTTTTTTATATTCGTGTGATTTTTTAAGTTACATTGAAACACTTTAATTCTAAGCTTTTTATTTTTAAAGAATTTTATTCTTACCAAAAATTAAAAAACTTGATTTAAATATTACAAATACCCCACAAAATCTGCAAAAGTTATGCATAACTTATGTTTAACATTTCTTAATGAAAAAAATTAAATTTATATTAATTTTTAAAGGATAAATTTATGCGTACTTTAGCAATATCTACTCTTCTCCTTGGTACGGTACTCAGCCCTATGGTTTTTGCCCAAGATGATAATGCCCTTCACTACAATATTGTAAATGTTCAAGCAGAAGCTTCTCGCCAAGTTTCAAACGATGAAATGCATGCAACTTTATATATTGAAAAAAGCAATAAGCAGCCTGCAGAGCTTTCAAATCAAATTAACCAGTTAATGAACCAAGCACTCGCGACTTCGCGTAAATATCCACAAGTGAAAGTGGAAACTGGTGCTCAAAGCACTTATCCAATTTATGACAATGACAGTAATAAATTAAAAGAATGGCGTGGCCGCGCGGAAGTTCGTCTAGAAAGTAAAGATTTCAAAGCTGCTAGCCAATTAATTAATGAGTTACAACAAAGCTTTCAAACTCAATCCATTAATTTTAGCGTTTCAGATGAGCAACGTAAAAAAGTTGAGAATGAATTGATGGTAGAAGCGTCTAAAAACTTTCAACAGCGTGCGCAAATGTTGACTCAAGCATGGAATAAAAGCCAATATTCTTTGGTCACTCTAAACCTGAACACGAATAACTATTTTCCTCAACCTGTAATGCGTGCCAGCCTAGCTAAGTTCGCTACTGCTGAAGCGGCACCAGCTCAAGACATGGCTGCTGGTGAGTCTAAAATTACTGTAAATGCAAACGGTTCAATCCAGTTTAAATAATTCATTTTTCAATCTAAAAACCGCATTCTTCATGCGGTTTTTTATTGCTCGCTATTAATGTTCTAAACGCAAATCCTGTAATGAATTCCAAGCTGCTTTTGCCAGAATTTCTCTATAGTCTTTGGGGTCAGCTTTTACACGTTGTGATAACCACGCACGGCAATAGCTCTCTGTAGAACCAATCACTAATGAAAGCAAAAGTTCATGTGGAATTAAACTAAATGCTTTAAATTCTTCAAAGTTTGAAATCAAGCTAAATATCTTTTGGTTTCTACTCTTATTTTTTTGTGCAAGTTGCTGCTGTTCCTCCCCCTCTATAATGTTAAAACGTGCAGTAATTAAGAATTTTGCAAATTCCGGTTGCTCACTTACCCAGTCCACATAACTATAAATTAGAGCTTCTACAACATCTTTTAATGTTTTGGACTGTTTTAAATATTCATCTCTCAGAGCTGTTTGATCATCTAAAGCTGAAAAAAATAAGGCCGCAACTATACCCTCTTTATTTTTAAAATGATGATAAATCGCCCCAACGCTACTTTCTGATTTGGCACGAATCATTTCAATTCTAGTCGTTTCAATGCCCTGCTCTAAAAAACAATCTAAAGCATCTAATAATATTTGTCGTTTTAAAGCAGCTCTTCTTCCAGGATATAAGCGTTCTAATAAATTTTGAGCAGATACCATTTTGTATTCTCTGACCAGTCATCGGAGATATTTTGAATGACTTGACGCATATTTGTAAACAGAACTATATTCCTAAACAGAATAATATTCTGTATTTTTTAAAATTAAAGGAAGTCAAATCATGGCAACCACATTAGAACTCTGGAATAAAGTAACGGCTTTTCCTAAAGGCAAGTGGACTTTCTCTCGTATGCTGTGCTTAAAAGCACCTTATTTCGGCAGTATTTCCCCTCTTTTTATTGAGTTAAAACCGAATTATTGCGAAATTTCTATTAAGAAGAAGCGTTCTGTGCTTAACCACATTGGAACAGTCCATGCGATTGCGATGTGTAATATGGCTGAACTGGCGGGTGGAACAATGACAGAAGTTACTGTCCCGTCTACCCATCGCTGGATTCCAAAAGGAATGACTGTTGAATATTTAAAAAAAGCTGAAACAGACTTAATTGCAATTGCTACACCAGTGGAAGCTGATTATAACTGGGAAAAAGCTGGAGAATATTTAGTCAACGTAGATATTTACGACACTCACAAAGATAAAGTATTTCATGCCACAATTACCATGTGGATTTCTAAAAAGAAATAAAAAAAGCCCTGAATTCTCAGGGCTCTTTTATCTTATTTTTTAAATGGGAACGCATATTTCACAATACGTCCAACCACTTGTCCAAACTGCTTAACAAAGCTGGCATTGTTATAGTTCAAGCCATATTTCTTACAAACCGCCTCAACTTTTGGAGCCATTTGGCGATAACGACGAGCAGGAATATCTGGGAATAAGTGATGTTCAATTTGATGACTTAAGTGACCAGACAAAATATGGAATGCTTCTGAACCTGTTAAGTTAGAAGAACCACGAATTTGGCGCATATACCAGTGTCCACGGCTTTCTTCTTGTAAAACAGATTTTGGAAACACTTCTGCATCTTTCGTGAAATGACCACAGAAAATAATACTAAAGGTCCAGATATTACGAAGACCATTTGCGACCAAGTTACCTGTAAATACTGGTAATGCTGCCGGCCCTGCAATAAGAGGGAAGAAAACATAATCTTTAAAGAGTTGCTTGCCAATCTTTTTATTAACTGGTTTTAACTCTTCTAAAAATTGTGCCTTAGTTTTACGCTTGTAAAGTACACGCCCAATTTCAAGATTCTGAATTGCTACGCCCCACTGGAACAATAAGCAAAATGGAATACTGTAAATAGGCTGCAATAAGAACCCAGGCTTCCAACGTTGCTCAGGGAATAAGCGAAGTAAGCCATAACCAATGTCATCATCAATACCTTTAATATTGGTATAAGTATGATGTTTATAGTTATGGGTTTGACGCCAGTTATCAGAGGTACCTACAGTATCCCATTCATAAGTTTGACCATTAAATTTCGGGTCATTCATCCAGTCATATTGACCGTGCATAACATTATGGCCGAGCTCCATGTTCTCCATAATTTTAGAGAAACCTAATAAACCCGTACCTAAAATCCACGCTGGCGGGAACCAACCTGCAAATAAACAAGCCCGGCCTAAAAAGCTACTATAACGAATAGCAGCATAGACACGGCGGATATATTTAGCGTCTTTTTCACCCAAATCATCCAATACTTCTTGTTTGATCTGATCAAGCTCTTTTGCAAATGCTTCAAGTTCTGCTGGAGTCAAATCTCGATTTTTAGGATTTTTAAAATATTCGACTTTCACTGGCATATTCATAAGAGTTCTCTCTTAAAGATCAATAACTAGATCGGATTGTGCTGAGTTCACACAAATTTTAAGTAATTGGCTTGGTTCCGTATTTTGGCTACCGTTTAGTAAATTACGTGTAGAACCTTGCGTTTTACTACAAACACATTTATTACAAATTCCCATACGACAGCCATGTGTCGGCTTAAGGCCTTCATGCTCAAGGCTGACCAAAATGGATTGGCCTTTAGGAATTGCAATCACTTTATTAGACTGGGTTAATGTGACATTCACATAACCAATGTCATCCGCAGAACTTTCATTAGTTAAACTAAATGCTTCAGTAAGTACAGTTAGTGCTTTTTCAAAAAGCTGTTCAACAGTTGAAACAAAACCCGATGGACCACATGCATAAACTGTGCTGTTTTCAATACCTTCAACCAGTGCAAGATGTTCGGCATTTAAACGTTCATCATTTGGCGTTTCTTGTGTGTAAAACACCTGATAGCTAAAGTTTGGGTTTTGTTCAGCCACTTGTTCAAAGTACTCTGTAAAAGCAGCATCAGAACGTTGTTTGACCCAATATAAAAGCTGAACCTGCGTTTTTTCTAACTGTTGGCTTTGCTTAATTGCTGTGATTAAGCTCAACATTGGTGTAATACCACTACCAGCAGCCAACATAATTAATTTCGGTGTCTGAATGTTTTGTTGCATGTCACCATAAGGCTGCCCAAGCTCAAAAACATCACCAATTTTGCTTTCTGCAATAAACCAGTTACTGACAATACCATCAGCAACTTTTTTAACTGTTAAACGTAAGTGCTCTGCATCAATTTGCGTCAAGCTATAAGTACGTTCATAACGACGGCCCGCAATTTCAACAATCACTGGATGATGTTGACCTGCCGCGCCCATTTTCACCAAGCGGTTGCATTTTAATGTCAGGCTCACAGTGTCATGAGCTACGAATTCTTTTTTTACAATTTGAACTAGTCCATGCTGCACAGACCATAAAGGATTTATTTTTTGTAGCCAGAAGTTCGCCATATTTTTGTCAAATACAGCTTGTGTTAATGAATTGAATAGAGAATTTCTCTTTTCGATTGCTTGCATAACTGAGGGCTCTGTCGCTCTTTTTTAATTATTATACACATGTATATATATTTGTATATACACTCGTACTTTTAATTACAATTTCACAAGTTCCCTGTCTAACGCTATAATCCAGACAGTTTATGAATATATTGAAAAACATGACCCAAACCTCACTTTCTCAGAGCCCAAATGACACAACCTCATCACAAGATGTCATTGAAATAAAAACAGTAACGCGTTCTGTTGGAAGAAAAGCGACGATTACGAAAGAAGAACTTTTTCAGGCAGCTCTTAACCTGATTGGTCCACAAAAAAGTATTGCCTCACTCAGCTTACGAGAAGTTGCAAGAGAAGCTGGTATTGCCCCAAACAGTTTTTATCGTCACTTTAAAGATATTGATGAGTTAGCTATTTCACTCATTGACCGTGCCGGTATCGTTTTACGTAAAATTATTCGTCAAGCTCGCCTTCGTGCATCTTTGCAAGACAGCATTATTCGTAGTTCTGTAGAAATTTTTCTGCAACAGCTGGATGCTGATGAAGGTAATTTAAGTTTATTGTTGCGAGAAGGTTTTACAGGTTCCGCTTCTTATAAAGCTGCTGTAGATCGACAGCTCAACTTCTTTCAGCAAGAGCTACAAGAAGATTTAATTCGCTTAGAACGCCTCAATAACAATCATCTATACCATCCTGAACTTGTTGCAAAAGCAATTACACAACTTGTTTTTCACATGGGTGCCAAAGTGATTGACCTTCCTATTGATCAGCGTGCGGAAGTCGCAGAACAAACAATGGTTATGATCAGAATGATTTTAGAAGGTGCCCGTCATCTAGACGAAGCAAAAATAAGATAGATTCCACATAAAATGGTTTGTGATTTTACAAGCCATTTTTTATACACCTGTGCCTGCTGATTAATAAAAATATAAACCATAGATTGAAGCAGCTTAGATGCA
The DNA here is from genome assembly GCF_024151445.1 of Acinetobacter sp. UC24323. Classification (NCBI taxonomy): domain Bacteria; kingdom Pseudomonadati; phylum Pseudomonadota; class Gammaproteobacteria; order Moraxellales; family Moraxellaceae; genus Acinetobacter; species Acinetobacter sp. UC24323. The sequence goes on from NZ_JAHIBY010000002.1 coordinate 357,944, forward strand.
AGAGTATAAGTAAATAATTCTAGCAATACATATCAATACTTCCCCACGTTATTCAGGGATTCACATGCAAAGTTTGAGTAATCGTCAAAGCCTGATTGCAAGCTATATTCTGATGGGCATTTTTTTGCTTTCGGTTATCCCCTTGCATCTCTTAGCAAGTTTTTTTGCAGGCTTTCTCATTTATGAAATTATTATTAGTTTAAGCTCTATTGTTGAACGTTATATTGATGGTCAAAGAGCCCGCATTTTTATTAGTATTTTATTAAGTATTATTACTATTTCTCTTCTTGCCTTTTTCATTACAAGTTTAATTAGCTTTGTAGTTTATGATTTAAAAGGAGTCGGTTTACATAGTATTAACGGTAAAGTCGACCAAACACTACTGCACTTACAAGCGGAGATTGGGAAATATTTACCGGGCTATATTCCAGATAGCGTTACAGAACTGAAAGATGAAATATTCGCGTTTATGAAAGATAACGTGACTACATTAAAAAATGCCAGTTCCGATATTTTGCATAATCTAGTGACTATGGTGATGGGTCTTATTATCGGTATATTGGTTGCTATTCACGGCTTTCACCGACGTACACCCCAACCTGTTTTCAAATCCTTACTGATCCAACGTATTCAAAAATTATCAATTTCTTTTAGAAATGTAGTTTTTGCACAAATTAAAATTTCAGCGATTAATACGCTACTCTTTATATTATTTGCTTTTGTACTATTGCCGATCTGGGGTGTTCACTTACCTTTCGCCAAAACCTTAACCATTCTTACCTTTATGTTTGGCTTAATTCCAATTTTAGGGAATTTAATTTCAAATACTTTAACTTTTATTGCGGCTCTTACAATTTCACTCGGTCTAGCAGGTGTTGCTCTACTCTACCTCGTATTAGTTCACAAGTTAGAATACTTTATTAATGCCAAAATTATTGGTCATAAAATTAATGCCAATGCATGGGAAATTTTATTGGCCATGTTAATTTTCGAGTCAATCTTTGGCTTAAGTGGCTTAATTGCAGCACCGATTTTCTATGCTTATTTAAAACTAGAATTAAAAGATGCCAGATTGATTTAACTTAAATTTACTCAATAAAAAAAGCGCCTGTGTGGCGCTTTTTTATTACTTATTGCTTATGGTTTAACTACTACAAGCACTTGAATCGCTTCAGGTGTTACGGTTAAGCCATCAAGCAAGCTTAAACCTTCTTTTTGCAACTTCTGTAAGCGCTCAATTTCGTCTTGGCGAATGCTCGGGTTGAACTGTTTTAAGTAAGTTAAACGATCAATCTCATATTGCCATTTATTACCATAATGCTCTTTTGCCTGCTGTTGAAGCTGAGGTAAACCTTCTTTAGCAATATCAAGCGCTTGTTTATAACGCTCTTCAATCACTTCACGGCGGGCTTTAACCACTTGGCGGCAACTATTGCCATCTAAGTGATGCAAATAAGGTTTTAAAATGGTTGGATCAATCTTTTCAGATAAGTCCTGACCATTCTCACTTAACAATACGCGAATAAGTTGTTTTGGTAAGCTTGATGGCAAGTTCAAGGATTTTGGTGCCACCACATCAACTTTAAACCAGACTTCAAGTAAAACCGAACCTTGCTTTAATGCATTGGACTTAAGCACAGCAACATTGGTACTACCAAATGATTGTGTGCGGATCATTTCCATGACACTTTCAATAAACGGATGTTCCAAAGTTAGATACTGAGCGTCTTCACGCATTTGCGCTTGGTCACGATAGAAAGTCGCAGTCATACCTTCTTCGTCTAATGCCAAACCTTGCACTTGCATCTGGTCGGTTGGACGAATAATGACTGTACCGTTACTTTGCTCATCAAAGTCAATATTAGTTGAAGACATGAAACGCTTCACAAACATAGGCAGCGTTGTGTTGTCATCATAGTCTTCTAACGCTTGAACAATTTCTTGTGCAACGATAGGACGGCATGAATTGTACTCAAGCAGACGATCTCGACCAGCTTGTAACTCTGCTTCTAAAGCTTGGCGTTGAACATTAACTTCTTCAAGTAAATCTTCAAATGTTTGACCTTGGTCGGCAAGCAAGCAATCTTTTAATTCAACAATAAAGTTTTCTTGTAGCGTTTGAGCCGTTGGAGAAATATTGCTGAAAATATTTAATGCTTCATTATACCAACGGAACATACGCTCTTGAGCGGTGCCCATTAAATACGGTACATGAATCTGGATACGGTTTTCTTGACCAATACGGTCTAAACGACCAATACGTTGTTCTAAAACGTCAGGGTTTGCAGGCAAATCAAATAAAATTAAATCACTCGCAAACTGGAAGTTACGGCCTTCTGAACCAATTTCTGAACAAAGTAAGATTTGAGCACCGTAGCTTTCTTCTGCAAAGTAAGCAGCCGCTTGGTCACGCTCAAGCAAACTCATACCTTCATGGAACATGGCTGTACGAATACCTGCATGCAAACGAAGCGCACTTTCTAAAGACTCGACAACAGGACCACTACGGGCAATTAAAAGAACTTTTTTATGCTTAAGTTCTTTACGTAGAATTTCCATTAACCACGGTACACGCGGATCATTTTGCATCCATGAGCCATCAATTTGTGCTTCTTCTGGCCACATTTGTTCGCGTAATTTACCGTCTTTTGACCAATCTGCTGGCGCAGGTAAAGGCGCAGGTTGGCAATCACGGCCAGGGAAGCCTTGAATCGCTTCACGCGTATTACGGAATAAAATACGACCTGTACCGTGACGGTCTAACAACTCATGAATCGCTCTGAAACGTTGCTCAGGTTGGTCTTCAATTGAATGACCTAACAAACCTTCTAAAGCAGATAAATGCTCTTGAGTTAAAGGCTCATCCGACATAAGCACTTCTGCAACTTGCGCAGTTTGCTGATATTGAGCTTCTTCATCCAAGAAACGCTCTAAACTGCTAAAGCGCTGTGGATCTAACAAACGTAAACGCGCAAAGTGACTTTCCACACCCAGCTGTTCAGGCGTTGCAGTAAGCAACAATACACCTGCCGTATTTTCAGCAAGCTCTTCAACCAAGTCGTAACGATCGTTACCACCCTCTTCTTCGCTCCACATCAAGTGATGTGCTTCATCGACGACGAGTAAATCGAAACCAGCTTCTAATGCTTGCTCACGCAAATCGTCATGGTCCACCATCAAGTCGACGCTGGCAATAATGCATTGCTCAGTTAAGAACGGGTTAAGTTCTGGATCATGTTCTTTGATAGATGCAGTACGGGTTAAATCAAACAGAGAAAATTGCAAATTGAAACGGCGTCGCATTTCAATCATCCACTGATACTGAAGAGAATCAGGGACTAAAATCAGGATACGTTCAGAACGGCCGGTTTTAAGCTGTTGGTGGATAATTAAACCAGCTTCAATTGTTTTACCTAAACCTACTTCATCAGCAAGTAAAACACGCGGTGCGAAACGTTTACCGACTTCATGTGCAATATAGAGCTGATGCGGAATTAAACCTACACGCGCCCCAACCAAGCCGCGTAATGGGCTGGTTTGCATTTGCGCCTGCATCAGCATTGCTTCAATGCGTAGGTCATACCACTCTTTATAATCAATCTGGCTTGCCAGCAAACGATCTAAAGGTTTTGATAATTGAATTTGTGCACCAATACGTGTTTCGTTTAGCGCTTTACGTTCTTGCTCGCCATTTTCTAAAGTACGAACCACGTTATAACGCAAAACACCATGACGGTCTTCAACCGACTCAACAATCCACTTCTGACCTTCTTGGTCTTGAACCTCATCATTTGTGTTAAAGATGATGCGAGAAAGCGGTGCATTGTTGCGTGCATAAACACGCGTTTCATCACTTTTGGGGAATAAAATGCTGACAGATCTTTCATCTACATCAATAAGAACGCCTAAACCGAGCTCAGTCTCTGTATCTGATAGCCAACGTTGACCAATAGCATACTGCTGCAATTTTTCCACCTTTTTCTCAAGTTCGCACTACATATTGTACGATGCAAAGTAGCTTATTTTTGCATCTTTTTATGTAGTCTTTAAAGCAAAATTTTGCAGCAAAAACCAATTAAATTGTTTCGCTACAAAAATTACTCATCGAAAGTTTTTACATTAAAACGGTACAGGACAGTTAAAAGTTAATGATTCCCCTGTGACAGGATGATTAAAGCTTAACTGTTTAGCATGCAAGCACAGACGAGGAACAAGTAATTGTTCCGGTGTTGCATACAATGTATCACCTACAATTGGATGTCCCAGATATTGCATGTGTACACGGAGTTGATGAGAACGACCGGTAATCGGTGTTAATTTGACACGCGTAACCGGTTGTCCTTGAATCTGGAAATGTTCAATTGCCTGCCAATGTGTTAAAGCAGGTTTGTTATGAGAAGCATCGACAATATGTAAAGGTGGTCGACTCGGGTCATAGACGACAGGGATATCAACTGTCCCTTCACCCTCTAAATGACCAGCAACTAGCGCTTCATATATTTTCGAAGTTTGACGGTCTTGAAATTGGCGTGCAATCGCACTCTGTCCACGCTTAGATAACCCAAAAACCAAAATACCCGAAGTATCACGGTCAAGGCGGTGAATGAGCAAAGTTCGTGGTTCTATTGCCACCAGTCTTGTCAAAACGCTGTCATGTAAATCACCTTTCCCTGGCACACTCAAGATGTCCGAAGGTTTATGAATCACCATAAAATCATCATCACGATAGATCAGATGTTCACTTAGAAAATCACTCAAAGTTGTATTCCCAAGGCAAGATGAAAAACAAGCGGGCAATAATAAAAAGCTTACGTCCGAATTACAATGCCGTTCGGGTAAATTAACGACAGAATTTGCAAATATTATGAATCACATTACGGCTAAAGCCGATTAGCGCTTCAATAACTGCATAATATGTTGCAATGTAGGAGTTTGCATCAACTCATCAACAGTTAGGCTCGCACCATTAGCACGCCATAATTCCACCAAATAATTGACTCCCGAAGCGTCTAGACCATAGTTTCTTAAATCTATTTCGGGATGAATTTCCATTGGATGTCGCCCTACCTGTTCAGCAACTGCCAATAAAATTCCTTTATCGGACAACACCTGTGACGACGGTGCACTTAAAGACCATAAGCGCATTAAAGTCTGCGTGTTTATATGTTGAATATGGTCAAAACTTATTTTTTCAATCCATTGTATATGCTGCTCTAAACTACTCGCCAAGATTGCATCATTTACAACAGCTACATAATCGGTAATGGATAAAACAAGCTGCATGACTTGCTTAAATAGCGGTGATAAATTCCCCGCCATAATTACCTGTGCCTGAGTGTTTGATGACAAGTGCTGCCCAAGCTGTAACATGGCCTGTTGAAGTTGAGATGACTGAATCATCATGACCGGAATTTCGAGTGCTTGTGCTCTTTTACTTAGTATTTCTAAATGATCGGCTAATGGCTGATGCGCCCAATCAGATATATTTTCAAGATCATCTAGCCCGACTAGGAGCAATATGCTTTGAGTAGATTCAATAGGCCAATTTGAAGTACTTGCGGCTAACTGGATTTTTCGAGGTAAGGGATAAAACATTGTTCTCTACAAATAAAAAATAGCTCAAATTAAAAAGCCCGTTTAAAACGGGCCTTTTTGCTTACTTCATTTCGGCGAAGGTTTCTTTTGCAGCCTGAATGGTAAATTCGATATCTTCATCAGAATGAGCAGATGAAATAAAGCCTGCTTCAAATGCTGACGGTGCCAAGTTTACGCCACGCTTTAACATGCCATGGAAGAACTTTTTGAAAGCTTCAATATCACATGCCAACATTGAGTCAAAGCTTGTGATGTCTTCTTGGTCAGTAAAGTAAAGCCCAAACATTGCGCCAGCTTGCTGAGTTTTAAATGGAATACCCGCTTCATCTGCTGCTGCTTGTAAACCTGCAAGTAACTTTTCAAGTTGAGCAGATAACTTGCTGTAAAAGTCCGGTTGACGTAAATGTTTAAACATTTCAATACCAGCACGCATAGCAAGTGGGTTACCAGATAAAGTCCCCGCTTGGTACACACCACCTAAAGGTGCGATGCACTCCATGATTTCACGCTTACCGCCAAAGGCACCTACAGGTAAGCCCGCACCAATAATTTTACCCAAAGTCGTTAAGTCAGGTTTAACGTTATAAACTGACTGAGCACCACCTAAAGCAACGCGGAAACCTGTCATTACTTCGTCAATAATAAATACAGATTTGTATTCATCACACACATCACGAATCGCTTGTAAGAAACCTTCAATTGGTTTCACCATATTCATGTTACCTGCGACAGGTTCAATAATGACGCCTGCAATTTCATGACCAAATTTAGCAAAGCATTCTTTTAATGCTGCAATATCGTTATATGGCAGTGTTAAAGTGTGTTTAGCGAAATCAGCTGGTACACCTTTTGATGTTGGTTCGCCCTCACCTTTAGTTAATAAACCAGAACCTGCTTTTACTAACAATGAGTCAGAGTGTCCGTGGTAACAACCTTCAAACTTCACGATTTTGTCACGGCCAGTATACCCACGTGCTAAACGAATAGCAGTCATGGTCGCTTCTGTACCAGAGTTGGTCATACGTACCAATTCAATAGATGGCATGATTTCACAAATAATATCTGCCAACGTTGTTTCGTGTACGGTTGGTGCACCAAAACTTAAGCCATCTTCTGCTGCTGTTTGCACAGCCTTAATAATATCCGGATGAGCATGGCCCAAAATCATTGGTCCCCAAGAGCCAACATAATCTACATAGCGCTTACCATCTACATCCCACAAATACGCACCTTTGGCTTTCTCAATGAAAACCGGTGTGCCTCCAACGCCATTAAAGGCACGTACCGGAGAGTTCACACCACCTGGAATGTGTTTGCTGGCTTGTTTAAATAACTGTTCTTGCTTTGGAGATAAACTCATGGAAATGCTCGTCTTAAATATCTAAAAAATAATTTTGAAAGCTTAAGAAAATAATTGTGCCCACGCTTGTACACGGGCAGGAATTTCAGCAGTTGATCGACCTAATATATCACTAATGACTGCACAGAGGTCAGCTCCGGCCTCAATCACAGGTTTTGAATTTTCAACAGTCAAACCACCAATTGCACAAATAGGTAAATCATATTGAGCTGCTGCTTGCTTAATCACTTCTATACCTACATTGCCAGCTTCCGGTTTAGTGGCAGTTGCATAAACCGCACCAAAGGCAACATAAGTTGCGCCATCGGCAATTGCTTTTTGAGCAAGCTCTAAAGAGTTTAAGCAAGTACGGCCAATAATGACACCTTCTGGTAACTGCGATTTTGCATCAGTGATTTCACCATCGCTCTGACCTAAATGCACACCTAAACCAAACTGAGCAGCCAGTTTTAGGTCATCATTAATGACAAAAGGAACCTGATATTTTTCACATAACTGTTTGATCTGTTCGACTTCAGCAGGCTGGTCGGCTTTGTCTACTTTTTTACGGCGGTACTGTAAAATTGCGATTTGACGGGTTGCGAGTGCGGCGTCTAATTTTTCTAATAATAATTGGATTGGGTCATCATTGGTAATGAGATATAAACCGCGCATACTCTACTCTCGCTTTTAAAAACTTCGCTAGTATAACGGATTTATAAGTCATCATAAGTACCGATTGATATAGGCTTACCAGTACCAATCGGTGTATTAAGAATAGAAATAAAAATTAACTCGGAATTTTATCGTGCTTGCGATCAATTAAACTTAATCGACCAGTCGCAACATCAGAGAGCATTCGCCAATCAGAAATAAAGCTATAAAGTGGCTGTTTAAAGCTCGCAGGTTTATTTTTCTCAAACATAAAATGTCCAACCCATGCACATGCATAGCCAGAAACTAAACCATAGAGTGCGTATTTGGCCTGTTTCTTACGAATAGCTTTTAAAAAAAAGTATAGACCAATGCTACTGCCCACCGCATGTAAGCGCCTACTCATAATGTTACGGTGTTCAGTTAAATAAAAACGATAAAATTCCTGATAGTTTTTAATAGGTAATTCAAACTCTGGCTGAGTTTCATGATTAAAATTTACGGGTGCATTCACGATCATCTTCCTGATTTTTATTTGATCAAAACATCACCTGATTGTACACCTAAATAAAAGTGTAGCGTCATATGTTTGATTGTAACTTTCTCTATCAAAAACATTATTTTTAGCGCTAAGCTATTATACTTATTCAAGATAGTTTAAATACCTGATTCAGGGAGATCTGTTATGGTTGAAGTTGAGCTTAAGTTTCAGTTACCTGAATCGAAGAAAAAGACCGTCCAGCAATATTTAAAAAAACATAAAGCACAGCATATTCATTTACAGGCCAAGTATTACGATACGCCAGACCGCCTACTTGCAAAAAATGGTATGGCCTTACGCTTACGTAAAGAAAATGATCTGTGGGTACAAACCTTTAAGGCTGCCGGCCAAAGTCATTTACATCGTGTCGAAGAAGAAGTTTTTTTAGGAAAATGCGATCAAGAACCTGACTTAAACCTTGAGTTATATAAAGACAATAAAGCCGTCACAGATTTGATTACTCAAGCTTTAGGCTCTGAAGTCGAAAAGCTAAGCTTACAGTTTGAGACTGATGTACAACGTACCTATCATGTTTTTGAAGCAGATGACACGGCAATTGAAGTCTGTCTCGATGACGGCGTCGTAAAAACAGCAACAGCACAAAGCAAAATTTGCGAAGTTGAGTTCGAACTTAAACAAGGTGCAGTTAAAACACTTATTCAATTTGCTCAGCAATGGATTAATCGTTATGAACTTTGGCTCGATGTTAGAAGTAAAGCCGAGCGCGGTAATTTACTCGCATTGGGGCAAGCTACTTCACCGGCTGTTCACGCAAAAAAACTGAACTTAGATAAAAACATTTCAGCAGAACAGGCACTCAAAAAGATTGTAGAAAACTGTTTGGGACAATTCTTGCCTAACATGGCCGCAATTGCCGATGGAGTTGCCGAGGCTGAGCACATTCATCAGGCACGCGTAAGCTTACGCCGTTTACGTAGTGCACTAAAACATTTTTCAGCATGGTCAGACGAGTTAAACCCTGTGTGGGAAGAGCAAATTGCCGAACTGTTCCGTCAGCTTGGGGACACGCGAGATGAAGATGCTATTCGTACCGAAATTTTACCTATGATTGTGCAGCATGGTTCACCTGAGCTTTTACTTCCGATCTCTGAACAGCCATTAAAAGACCTTGCCACACTGTTTAAATCAGCAGACACCATTAAGCTTATACTTGCCTTATTAGCATTTGCCTATTCAGAAGAAGACAATCAAAATGCCAAAGGAAAATTGAAAAAACAGATAGGAAAAAGCTTAGATAAGTTACATCATCAAGTGGTGAGTAATGCCGATCATTTCACTGAGATTGAAGTCACCGAACAGCACAGAACGCGCAAGAAAGCCAAACAGCTTCGTTACTGTATTGAGTTTATATCGAGCTTATATCCTCGTAAAAATGTTCAGCAGTTTTTAAAACAATTACAGCCTGTGCAAAATACTTTAGGACTTTATAACGACTTATTTATTGCCGAAGATCTATTTAATAAAGCGGTTGAACACGACCCACATTTTTGGTTTGCATTAGGATGGGTTAAAGCCAAACAACCTTATTTACAAAATCAATCTGCCGAAGCTTTGCAAAAATTTAAACAGGCAAAAACATTTTGGTAAGAATCTTGAAGTCGCGGCAAATATGCCGCGACTTTTTATCTATATTTACCAAATACTTTCCATACACCGTTATCTGCTAATGGATCGCTATAGCTATCACTACGCTGTTTTCTTGGCTTATCACGAGCATCGACGAGTTTAAAGTGTGGCTCTACCCCTAACACAATACCATTGGTATAAAACCGTGAACGCGTATATTCACTTTGACCATGCTGGAATACATACGTCCGTAAGTCAATAAATTCACGGTGTGCAACTAGCGCTGCGGTGTCATCACTCTGCAACCATTCTTGCATGGTAAATATCTGATCTGTTTCAAACTGCCCACATTTTTCAATAAGACTTGCAACACCTCGGAAAGTTTTTGATTCTTTTGCGCGTGTTTTATTAATCCGGATTCGGTCTACATGAAAAAAGAATAAGGGTAAGTTTAGATGGCTTGGTAAATGAATTGCATCTGGTAATTCATCTTCCATAAAAGGTTGAAAAAGCTCTTGTGCCCTTTCTATTAAATCTTTCCATTGTTGGTAATAGGCCAAGACTTCTTCTTGCAAACCATAATAAATTGGCAGCCCTTCTACATGCTCCAAATATTGGGGTGGAAAAATATGCTGGCGTAATAAAGCAATGTCTGTTTTTAGACTTTGAACGGCAATTGCATCTTGCATATTATAACTCCCAATACTTAGGCTATTTACAGACTAAGGCAAAGGTTTTGTTTCCGCAAGGCTTTGCCTATAATAAGCAGCTCTATTTTTGCGGGAATAAGTCATGTCTCAAAAGATTAATGCAACAGATATTACTGAAGAAGAAGCGTTAAATGCTGTTTTCTTTGAGCGTGCGGATGAATTCATTAAACAAGCAAATGATTTTTGTCGCCCGCCAAAAGGCCAAAAGCCAGACCCGGCCGAGCTTCGTGGTCAAGTGAGCGCAGCCATGTTATTTGCAACTGCTCGTTTTAATACATGGGTGGCTGCCAATAATTTTAAAGATGGTAATGAAATGCGTGATGCAAAAGATCAGGTGATGTCTTACCTTCTTCAACAGTTCCAAATGATGCTTGAAGATAACTTTGATGAGTATTGTGAACAGTTCGATAACTACTTACGTTTCCGTAAGAATGAAGATTTTCATACTCACAAACACGACCATTAAAATATTTTACCACTCAAATAAAAAGCCACTTCATGTGGCTTTTTATTTGGCAATTATTTACTGCTTTTGGGCTTGACCATACTGGTCAGCCATAACTTCAACAAGATTTGAAGGTTTAATATATTTTTTAATAACTGCGTTCACATCAGCAACCGTTAACTTTGTTAACTCTTGGTCATGTTTAACACGGTCAAGTAATGTTTTACCTGACTCAAGCTCTAGATTCAACATACCATGAATATTACGTTCATCTTCTAAGGCAGTAACACGTTTCTTCATGATATCCGCCTTCGCTGCTGCAAGCTCTTGCTCTGTAATACCATGAGTAATTAAGTCATTTAGAACCTTATGAACTGAAGCAGAAACTTGTGCCGAGCGACCAGCCGTATAATTTGCACTAATGCTTAACGCACCTACATTCGTGTCTCGATCTAATTGCAAACCAGTACCAAAACCATATACCAGTGCATTTTTTTCACGAAGCTCTTGAGCCAAACGTGATGAAATTTGAGATTCACCCAAAATGTAATTCATTAAAATTAATGCAGAAGCGTCAGGATGGTTTTTCCCAACTGGTAAGGCAAGTACACTTTGATAACTACCAAACTCACGCTGCTCAGATAAGACATGTACTTGCTGAGCAGGGAAATCAACGTGCTGAATCAAGATTTTTTCATACGGTTGTTTGCTATTCCAGCTTCCAAATTCTTGATTCAATAGCTTTTTCATTTTTTGGGCATCAAATGCACCTGTAATCGCAATTTGCGCATGATTCATGGCAAAGAAATGCTGATAAAGCTCTTTCACTTGTTCTTGAGTCACATTCTTTAATTGTTTTTTAGCCAGCTCCGGTTCAAAGTGATAACGCAAATCACCCGGCTGGTATTCTTCTACCAAGCGAGATAATGTTAGACCTGCTACCACATCCGGTTCTGTATAAGGACGATCAAGACTAGATAAGCTTTGAGATTTAATTAAGTCAAATTGAGATTGTTCAAATTTAGGATTTTTCATGACCTCTAGAACAAACTTGAAAAACTCATCAAACTTTTCAGTTTTAGATTGAATATTAATGGTCATGCCATTGCCATCGGCACTCGCATAAGCCGCGCCACCTGCATCAATCGATTTATCGGCAATATCTTGCAAGCTATATTTATCAGAACCGCGAAGCAATAAATATGAAGTTAAATCAACAACCGTACCTTTATCGAATAAAGATTTTTCAGTACCAAAATCCATAGTAATGGTGGCATAGGTACGATCATCACGGGTTTCTACAGGGAATAAAGCATACTTCATTCCATTTTTAAGTTTTCCGCGAATGATCTTTTTCTCATTACTTTCGGCATATTGCTTAGACGTTTTTAAAAACTCGGCAACTTCTTGTTGATAAACTTTCGGATCTTTTAAAGGCTCTGCTTTAACATCTGTTTGATCTAATGTTTTAGGCTTATCTTTTGCGTCGAGTTGTAATGCTTTCTTTTGGTCTTCTGGTGTTGGCAAAATATCGCCATCAATACGATGACCTGCAACAAGGAACTGTTTTAAGGTTTGATTTACCTCATTGAGCTTCACTTTATCAATTGAATCTAAATCTTTAAAATATTGGTCCCATTGCCCATCCGCTACAGTGTAATCACTTAAACGGGAACCCAAAGCAACGGCATCTTTATTGACTAACTCACCTTGCGTTTTCATTAAGCTTTTTACACGATTTAGCTCAGTCTCTGTAAAAGGTTTACCCTTTTCAATTCCAGAGAGCAAAGCGCTTTCAACTTTTTTAGGGTCATTTTTTGGTGAATAAATAGCACCTAAAAATACGACGTTAAAATCTTGATCTAGCCATGTTGATGCCTGAACGTCTGTACTAACACCTGTTTCAACCATATTTTGGTACAAATGACCACTTGGCTGCATGGTATACAACATAGGTGCGAAAGCCAGTTCCGGTTGAATTTTTGTGTTTTTACCATCCATATAGATATGGAATTTGGCCAAATCACTGCCCTTTTTCACCACAAACTCACGGTTTTTGAGTTTTGTAGAATCTAACACAGGCACTTGAACAGGCTTAGGCACAGCTCGCGCAGGAATTGGGCTAAAATATTGGTCTATCGTTTTCAAAACATCAGTTTTATCAAACTTGCCTGAAATCACCATGACCGCATTATTAGGCGCATACCAACTGCGATAGAACTGGTTCAACTCAGGCATTTTAATTGACTTAAGCTCAGGTAAATCACCAATCGGTAATCGACCTAGATATTGATTACCATAAGCCGACTTCCACATTTGATCCATCAAGACAGCAAAAGGCTGATCCATACGGACTTCACGTTCACGCTTTACGATTTCAATTTCAGAAGGCACAAATTTTTCTTGTAGAACTAATTTGTCCATGCGCTCAGATTCAAGGTACAGTACTTGATCGAGTGCTGTTTTTTCTGGACGGACAATATTGGTGTATTTGGTTGAATAGTAATCCGTGCTCGCATTCGTCATTAACGTATATTGATCTAAACGGCGTTGGAATTCTTCACCTTTTACATTTTGCGTGCCTTTAAATGCTAAATGTTCGAGTAAATGTGCTAAACCACTTTTACCCTGTGGATCATTTAAAGAACCCGTTAAATAAATGGTATTAATAAAGATTTTATTTTCTTTGTCATTCGGCGCAAGCACTACCCGAAAACCATTATCTAATTTATATTCCTCAACATTTTGCTTACTTTTTACTAATGTTGTTTGTGCAAAAGAGGCAGCACTTAAACCAAAAATACATAGGGAGAGAGTCAGTTGTTTAAACTGCATAAACATATAAATACCAATTAATTTGAATAATAAAAAATCAATAGTTGTGTGACTATAGTAGGAAATTTGAGCTGACTTTCATAGTAAAGATTTGAAAAAAAAGCCGTTTATTTAAACGGCCTTATATTTTAAGGAAAAATTTCGGCTTGCATATAAAGTTTGCCATATCCCGAAATTTCAATACGTTCCTGATTTAAGACATTACAATACAATATGCCTCCACGGCTAGAAGCCTGATAGGCCACAATATTATTTTTAGCGAGTTTCTCTGCCCATAGTGGCGCTATTGCGGTATGAATTGAACCAGTAACCGGGTCTTCATCAATGCCTGCGACAGGTGCAAAATAACGAGAAACACAGTCATATTGATGGTCAGCTTTTGAAGTTATTGCAACATCCATTGCTGTAGTTGTAATTGCAGTCCGTTTACCTAAGGCTTTAAGTAAGTTCATGTCAGGTTGCTCATCTAACACATCTTGCACTGACTCATATTCAACAATGTAGGCTTGAATATTTTGATAAACCGCTTTAAAAGGTTTTGTTAATGCTTGACGTAAAATAGCCGGATAATCTTCAACTTGCTGAGCTTTACGAATTGGAAAATCCATTCTGATTTTGCCGTCTTCATCTTGATGAACTACAAACAAACCTAAGTTTCGTACATGAAAATTAAGAGTCTTTTTCTCAGTAAAATCTTTAAATAATACGAAAGCACTCGCAAGAGTCGCATGCCCGCAAAAATCCACCTCAACCGTTGGAGTAAACCAACGTATTTCATAATTTTCAGAGTCTATAATTTTTACAAAAGCAGTCTCAGATAAGTTATTTTCAAGTGCTATCTTTTGCATTAAATCTGCATCTGGCCACTCTTTTCCAACAATCACAGCAGCCGGATTTCCACGAAATAGCTCTTTGGTAAAAGCATCGACTTGATACATTTTCATGTTAGTGCTCTCTTTCTTAATAGGCTCATTTTCGAAAATTATTTAAAAGAAAAATAGATACAGTTTTTTAAAAATTAACATCACAGTTGCAAGTTACACATATAAAAAAACGGCTCATCCAGAGTGGAGAGCCGTTTAATATTAACTCTTAATGATGTTGAGTTAATTCAATTTCATCTTCGCTATTCATTATAGCTTTGTCGGTCTGCCCCATAAATTGGCTTGTAACTACACCAGCAGTCATCGAACCATTTACGTTTAACGCAGTACGTCCCATATCAATGAGTGGTTCAATTGAAATAAGAAGAGCAACCAATGTTACAGGTAAGCCCATAGCAGGAAGTACGATCAATGCTGCGAAAGTTGCACCACCACCAACACCTGCTACGCCAATTGAACTTAAAGTCACAATACCCACTAACGAAGCAATCCACATTGGGTCTAGGGTGTTAATACCCATAGTTGGCGCAACCATGACTGCGAGCATTGCAGGATACAAACCCGCACAACCATTTTGTCCAATAGTGGCACCAAAAGAAGCAGAGAAACTTGCAATAGACTCAGGCACACCCAAACGACGAGTTTGCACTTCAATGCTCAGTGGAATACTTGCAGCACTTGAACGACTCGTAAACGCGAATGTTAGAACCGGAGCAACTTTCTTGAAGAACTTAAGTGGAGAAACACCGGTCAGAGTCAAAATAATGGCATGCACGACGAACATAATCGCCAAACCTAAATAAGACGCCACCAAGAAACCACCTAGGTTCAAGATATCTGCGACATTTGAACTTGCCACAACTTTCGTCATTAGGGCAAAAACACCATATGGTGTAAGTGTCATCACTAAACGAACAAGCTTCATTACCCAAGACTGTAATGTTTGAATAGCCGTCAGAATACGTTGACCTTTTTCTGCGTCATCTTTCATTAGGTTGAGTGCTGCTATCCCTAAAAAGACAGCAAAGATAACCACGCTAATAATTGAAGTCGGATTTGCACCCGTTAACTCAGCAAAAGGGTTACTCGGAATAAAAGAAAGAATAAATTGCGGTACGCTTAAGTCTGTTACTTTACCCACATAGTCGGTCTGAATTGCAGTAAGTCGAGCTGTTTCAGCCGCTCCTTGTACCAAACCTTTGGCAGTTAAACCAAACAAGTTCGTCACAAATACCCCAACCAGCGCAGCGATGAGTGTGGTAAATAACAAAGTCCCGATGGTGTAGAAGCTGATTTTTCCTAAAGAAGAAGCTTGGTGTAGCTTCGCTACCGCACCTAAAATCGAAACAAAGACCAAAGGCATCACGACCATTTGTAAAAGTTTTACATAGCCGTTACCAACAATATTAAACCAGCTAATAGATTCAGCAAGAATCGGATGGCCACCGCCATAAATCAAATGTAGTCCTAAACCAAACACTACACCTAAAATTAAGCCAGCTAGAACTTTTTTAGATAAGCTCCAGTCCGTTTTACGTGTTTGGGCGAGTAAAAATATTAACCCGACAAAAACCACAATATTGATGATTAAGGGTATATTCATTCCCAAACTCCAAATTATTGCTTGTGTCATCTTTTAAGGGGGCATATTTGACCATAGCCGGCCTATATAAACTACCCTTTTCAACAATTTTCTAGCATGCAAATCATTACCGATCTGAATGAGAATATAAAATGACTTTTAAATACATATATATCACTTTTAAAACATAAGTTACGTTAGATATTTATGTATAAAAATTAAGCGCATTTCTGTATAAATTGTTGCTCAATAAAACAAATAAATTGCTTTAAATTACTGCCCCATGTTTCAGGAGGCTGGGCGACCAAATAAGTAGTGAAATGTGCAGATTCAGTGTTAATTTCAAAACAACTTAATGAGACTTTATCGGCTACTTTATTCAGATATGACTTTGGCAATAAAGCAAAACCGACACCTAATTCCACACAGCTTACAATGCCATCCAGACTGCCCATTTCCATAATTTGCGAAGGTGGCACACTGTGATCATTTAAAAACAACTCAATTGCATGCCGATAGGAACATCCTTGTCGAAATGCAATAAATCGAGTCTTTGCGAGGGTGGCAATGTCGGGAAAATCAATTTGTTGTTTTGGGCAAACCAAAACCAGTTGTTCTTGCCACACCGGAAAACTATATAGCTCTGGAATCACATATTTAGAAGCGACAAAAGCACAATCGACTTCTCCTTGTTGCACAGCATTTAACAAATATCCTGTCGGGTGAGTTTGAAGTTCAAGCGGCAGATTCGGATGTTGCTGCATACATTCATTAAGCAATTGAGGAAGTCGTATTGCTGCTGTCGTTTCCATACTGCCCAAACGAATAGTTTCATTCGGGTCAATATCACCTTCTCGGAAGATTGTCTTCGCTTTATTATGCAGTGCGATCATTTGCACAGCATAACTATGTAGCTGGTGTCCTGCATTGGTTAATGTAACGGGGTTATGACGATTTAATAAAATCACACCTAACTCTTCTTCAAGCTTTTTCACGTGGCTCGTGATATTGGATTGAACCGTACACATTTTTTGTGCAGCCAATGAAAAACTTCCACTCTCTGCAACCGCTAAAAAAAACTCTAAAGACTTAAGCAACATGCCACTATCTCAAAACAAGATAATTAATATCATATTAAATCATTTCTAATGATAAATAAACTCGCTTTTAATAATAAAAAAATTGAGAGATTTCTCATGTCTACGTTCTATCGAATGAGCCTGCTTGTCTTTTTAGCGACTTGCCTAGGAATTGGTATTTTTAGATTTTCCTATACCGCACTCATGCCTATTATGATTGTGCAATATGGATGGACTCACGACTTTGCAAGCTACTTAGGAAGTGCAAATTTATTGGGCTATCTGGTTGGCGCACTATTGGCCCTGTTTAGCATTAAAGAAAAATCTATACCTGCTTTGATTATGACTTCGGCGGTTTTAGGCAGCTTAAGCCTACTCTGCTGTTCGTTTATACACATGTCTCTGGCTTGGTTTATTCTCTGGCGCACCATTTCAGGTATCGCAGGTGGCCTACTCATGATTTTAGCGCCCAGCTTTGCCATGAAAAATATTGCAATTAGCCAAAGGCTCAAAGTCAATTTTTTAGGGTTTAGTGGTATTGGCGCAGGCGTGTTATCTGCCACTCTCATTATTCCTGCACTTAAAAATATGCCTGTTCAATATGTCTGGGAAATTTTTGCCGTCATTTCCATTATTGGCAGTTTGGTACTTTTACAGTTATTAAGGCACCCACCTACCGAGTCCGTTCAAACGGCCAATCACGCTCCTCAAAACTTCAAACATTCACGTTTAGGACTGGTCATTATTATTGCTTATATGTGCAGTGCTTTTGCATATATCCCTCACTCTTTGTTTTGGATGGACTATTTATCGGGGACCCTACATTTTCCATTGCAACAACGAAACTTATTTTGGGTTCTTTATGGGGTCGGAAGTTGTGTTGGCGCCTTTGTGGCGTATTGTTTAAGCCGCCTTATTGGATATTTGCAGGCAATTAAATGTCTATACGGTGTCTATTGCTTGGCAGTTGCCCTACCATTTTTTTCACATGCTACTACTTTGCTCACTTTATCGTCCTTTCTTACAGGTTTACTCACACCTGCCACCGTATTTATTAGCTCTTACAGCCTGCTACAGATTTATGAACAGCGTTATCAAAAAATCTGGAGCCTTGCCACCATTGGGTTTGCCAGCACTCAGTTATTAGGTGGCGTTGTTATTAGTACTTTACATCACTTGCATTGGTCTTATGCCCATCTGTTTTTAATGGGCGGCATTGTTTTGTTATTTGCATTGAGCCTTTTAATTCCTATCCGTTCTTCCCTGCCGAACACTCTCGGAGAAACCAAATCGTGAAAACTTTATTCTTTCCTCTCTTTTTGATTGTTTTCGTACTCATTATTCAGGCTTTAGACCAAAGCTATCAAAAGAAAATTGGTATCTCTAAGCCCCAGAAGCATCCGGAATTTATGCAATAAAAAAAGCCCCTATATATAAGGGGCTTTTCCATTGAATAATCGTATATTGTCAAAATAAAAATTAATGAATAGATCAGTAGAACAAACCGCATAACAGCTATTTTAGTACGCTTATTAAAAACGCTTAACTGACAAAAAATGTCATATTATGTCAATGTAGAGAGCTATTTTCTAATCTATATTCAGTCAAAATTTATAATTTTTAATACTTAAAATTGAGCAAAACATGAGCAATAACAATTATATTGATGAGCTTTTAAAGCTCTTGGCGATGTTCGCTTTTATCGGTGTTTTATTACTGGCATTTAAATGTCAGACCATCTTTGCACTGGATATGACAACATCATACGAAGTCTCGGTAAGGATTATTATCTATATTGTCACAGCAGCTATTTTGGGCTTTTTAACACGCAATCATATTGAGTTTACAACACAATTTTTAATTGCTGTTCCATTTGCATACTTTTGGCTAGAGCCAATTCTTGACTACAAGGCCATTCAAACTATCCCAGATGTTCCGTTTTATCTCTCGGGTCATGGTCAAAGTTTAGGGCTACTCATCGTGATCATATTTTGTTTTGCCCTATGGGTATTTAAAGAAACAAGCTCAAACTCGCTTGAGTCTCAAAATGTCTAAATGAGGATTTTTAGGGAGTTTTATAAAGTTAAAAATCGTCACTGTACTCTATGTTTTTATAATATATATTTTAAGCAAATTAATTTATATCAATTAAAAACTCTAAAAATGTTCAATGTATCAAACCCAGCAAATGCTGTTGTTGTAGGTATTATCGCAATAATTGCTACAATTAGTCTTCTGATATGGAAGTTTAATTTTTATCTCGGTATAGATATATACACCAGTGGAGAGGTGCTATTTAAAACATTATTGTATGCCGCCCTAATAGGACTATTTAGTTACTATTTTCGCCATACAATTAAAATTAGTAATACAGTGATTTTATCATTACCGCTTTTTTTCTTTTGTATTCGGCCTATTCTAAACTACAAAATGACGCATACGATTGGAAATGTACCACTGTATGCAACACATCATGGGCAAGGCTTAATATTACTGAGTTTAACGATATTAGCATGTATATTGTGGGCATATACGGCTAATTCCTAGCTAAAATTTTAACGTTTTAAATTCTTATTTTTTATTACTTTTCAATATTATAAATCTAAAGACTTTAAAAGCCCTCAATTGAGGGCTTTTCTATGAAAGTTTAATCTTCCATATGTTGAATTATGGCATCGCCAAATTCTGAGCAACGTAACAAGGTCGCTCCTGGCATTAAACGCTCAAAATCATAAGTTACGGTTTTAGCTGCAATCGCCCCTGAAATACCTTTAATAATCAGGTCCGCTGCTTCTGTCCACCCCATATCACGGAGCATCATTTCAGCAGAGAGAATAATTGAACCCGGGTTGACTTTATCTTGCCCAGCATATTTAGGTGCAGTGCCATGCGTTGCTTCATACACTGCAATAGCTCCACCAATATTCGCACCTGGCGCAATCCCGATTCCCCCTACTTCTGCTGCTAAAGCATCTGAAATATAGTCACCATTTAAATTAAGGGTTGCAATTACAGAGTAGTCAGCAGGACGCATCAAGATTTGTTGCAAGAAAGCATCTGCAATCACGTCTTTAATAATGATGTCTTTACCATTTTTAGGGTTCTTAATTTTAACCCATGGGCCACCATCGATTAATTCACCACCGAAACGATCTAGCGCTAACTCATACCCCCATTCTTTAAAGGCACCTTCGGTATATTTCATAATGTTGCCTTTATGAACAAGAGTCACTGAAGGTTTGTCATTATCTATTGCAAACTGAATGGCCTTACGAACTAAGCGCTGTGTTCCTTCTTTGGAAACGGGTTTAATACCAATACCACATCCTTCAGGGAATCGAATTTTTGTGACCCCCATTTCTTCTTGAAGGAATTTAATAACTTTTTTAGCTTCTTCAGAATCTGCTTTCCATTCAATACCTGCATAAATATCTTCCGAGTTTTCACGGAAAATCACCATGTCAGTTAACTCAGGATGTTGAACGGGTGAAGGGACGCCTTGGAACCAACGCACAGGACGTACACATACATACAAATCCAGTTCTTGACGTAGTGCAACGTTGAGTGAACGAATACCACCACCGACTGGTGTAGTTAAAGGGCCTTTAATTGAAACTACAAATTCACGCAGCGCTTCAAAGGTTTCTTCCGGCATATAAGTACCGTAAATTTTATTGGCCTTTTCACCGCAATACACTTCCATCCATTCAATAGAGCGTTTGCCGCCATAGGCTTTTAAAATTGCCGCATCAACAACTTTTTTCATTGCCGGTGTAATATCTACACCAATACCGTCACCCTCAATGAAAGGAATAATTGGATGATTTGGTACATTCAGTGACAGGTCTGCTTTTACTGTAATTTTATCACCGTCGGCAGGAACCACGATCTTCTGATAACCCATTATGTAGATTCTCCCTTTTATAATATTTAACTAACCAAACAAAAATAATTATCGATAAACAATACTTTCAACTTTTATTAACGCATAATAGCTTAATCGAATTTAACCCTTTTTGAGATTTATGTGGGAAATAAGCAAATTTCGCACTTAAATATAGCTCAATGTTTTTACCGCTTATTTGAAAGAAGAAGTCATTTTTTATGAAAATCGTCATTCTCAACAAACCATATGACGTTCTCTCCCAGTTTCGTAAAGACGAAGCACACATGACGGTCTCTGACTTTGTAGATGACCCGACTTTGCGCATAGCAGGCCGTCTTGATATGGACTCTGAGGGTTTAGTTTTCTTAACTGATCATGGTGGTTTGAATCAGTTCATTACCAACCCTGCGAATAAAAAATACAAAACGTATTTAGTTCAAGTTGATGGCGATGTAACCGAAGAAGCACTCGAGCAGCTTCGTAAGGGTGTAGAGCTTAATGATGGTATGACTTTACCAGCTAAAGCAATTAAGGTAAGTGAGCCTGAATGGTTATGGGACCGCGATCCTCCTGTACGTTACCGTGCCAGCATTCCAACATCTTGGATTGAAATCTCTATTTGTGAAGGTCGTAACCGCCAAGTTCGTCGCATGACCTCTGCGGTAGGTTTTCCGACTTTACGTCTCATTCGTACAAAAATTGGTACGATTGACTTAGTTCAATTGGGATTACAACTGGGCGAAACCAAAGAAATTGAGCCTCTACTCTACCCAGACTTTAAAGATGTTCCGGCTGAACAACCTTATCGTTCACGTTCATATGTGAAAAAACCGGGTGGCACTGGCGGTAAGCCAATGGTTCGCAAGAACAAAGATGGTTCTGCGAAAAAATCTGGTACAAAGCGTATTTGGCAAATGGATGAAAGTGAAAAACCGCGTCGTAAGACTAACGGTACAACACGTCCAAATACCAAAGCACCACGTGGTCGTAGCCGCAATAGCCGATAAAAATATTTAAGTTTTAAAGCTCACGTTAGTGGGCTTTTTTTAATGACTTTTATTTTATAAAAATAAAAAGCCGGTGCTTATGCACCGGCTTTTAGCTATGTACTAACGAATTAGTAGTTAAGCCTGAACAGTTGAAAGCGCTGCATTGAATGTAGCACTTGGACGCATTACAGCGCTTACTTTCGCTGGGTCAACTGCATAGTAACCACCGATATCAGCCGGTTTACCTTGTACTTGAGCAAGCTCAGCAACGATCTTCTGTTCGTTTTCAGCTAATGCTTTTGCAAGTGGAGCAAATTTAGCTTTCAACTCAGCATCTTCGTTCTGTGCAGCAAGTGCTTCTGCCCAGTAAAGTGACAAATAGAAGTGACTGCCACGGTTGTCAAGTTCACCTGTACGACGTGATGGAGACTTGTCATTGTCAAGCAATTTACCAGTCGCTTCATCAAGTGTCTTCGCAAGTAACTTGGCACGAGCATTATTTTCTTTAATACCCATTTCTTCTAGAGAAACTGCAAGCGCAAGGAACTCACCAAGCGAATCCCAACGTAAGTGGTTTTCTTCAACAAGTTGTTGTACATGTTTAGGTGCTGAACCACCCGCACCAGTTTCGTACATGCCACCACCCGCCATAAGCGGAACGATAGACAACATTTTCGCAGAAGTACCAAGTTCCATAATTGGGAACAAGTCAGTTAAGTAGTCGCGTAAGATGTTACCAGTTACAGAAATTGTATCGAGGCCACGAACTACACGCTCAAGTGTGTAACGCATTGCACGTACTTGAGACATGATCTGGATATCAAGACCAGTCGTATCGTGATCTTTTAAGTACTTCTGTACTTTCTTGATCAATTCATTTTCGTGTGGACGGTATGGGTCAAGCCAGAAGATCGCAGGCATGCCTGAGTTACGTGCACGAGTTACTGCAAGTTTTACCCAGTCACGAATCGGAGCGTCTTTCACCTGACACATACGCCAGATATCGCCTTCTTCAACATTTTGAGTCAATAACACTTCACCAGTGTCAAGATCAGTAATGTTTGCAATACCTGCTTCAGGAATTTCAAAAGTCTTGTCGTGAGAACCGTATTCTTCAGCTTTTTGAGCCATCAAACCAACGTTTGGTACTGTACCCATTGTTTTTGGATCAAAGTTACCATGCCATTTACAGAAATTGATCATTTCTTGGTAAATACGGGCAAATGTTGATTCTGGCATTACTGCCTTAGCATCGTATTGCTTACCATCAGCACCCCACATTTTACCACCAGCACGGATCATTGCAGGCATAGAAGCATCTACGATGATGTCATTAGGTGAATGGAAGTTAGTGATACCTTTTGCTGAGTCGACCATCGCAAGTGCAGGACGGTGTTCTTGGCAAGCATGTAAATCTTCAATGATTTCTTCACGTAATGAGGTTGGAAGAGTTTCAATTTTCTCGTATAACCCAGCCATACCGTTATTTACGTTAATGCCTAATTCGTCAAACAACTTACCGTGTTTTTCGAAAGCTTCTTTATAGTAGATTTTCACACAGTGACCGAAAACGATCGGGTGTGAAACTTTCATCATTGTCGCTTTTACGTGTAATGAGAATAAAATTCCTGCTTCACGGCAGTCATCAAGTTGTTTCTCGTAGAAGTCACAAAGCGCTTTTTTGCTCATGAACATTGAGTCAATGATTTCGCCTTCTTGAAGCGCAACTTTTGGCTTAAGAACAATGCTCTTACCACTGTTTGTGATAAGTTCCATTTTTACATTGCGTGGACGGTCAAGTGTCATTGACTTTTCACCGTGGTAGAAGTCACCTTCTTCCATGTGTGAAACGTGAGTTTGCGACCATTGTTTCCACTCGCTCATTGAGTGAGGGTGTTTCTTAGCGTAATTTTTAACGGCAGCAGGAGCACGACGGTCAGAGTTACCTTCACGAAGAACAGGGTTTACTGCTGAACCTAGGCATTTGCCATAACGAGCTTTGATTGTTTTTTCTTCTTCAGTCGCTGGGTTTTCCGGATAGTCAGGAATTGCATAACCTTTAGATTGAAGTTCTTTAATACATGCTGTCAATTGCGCAACAGAGGCACTAATATTTGGGAGTTTGATAATGTTAGTATCTGGATCTTGTGTAAGACGACCTAGCTCAGCAAGGTTGTCGGATACCTTTTGCTCTTCACTTAGGTAGTCAGCGAATTCTGCGAGCACACGTGCAGCTACAGAGATGTCACTTTTAACAATCTCGATACCAGCTGGCTTAGTAAAGGTCTCAATGATCGGCAGTAGCGAATAAGTCGCCAATAATGGCGCCTCGTCAGTCAGTGTGTAAATGATGGTTGACTTTTCACCAGCCATATATAGCCCCTTCCGTTGAATTGAGTTTTGAGGACCGAGCTTTTGGCCCAGTGCCTACGAACCGATATGCTTAAATAAAACCCTGAGAGTATCGGCTCTCATTGGCTTTCAGTCAACGAAATATCCAGTGATAACGACATTTCGCAGCGAAATAATACATAATTTAAATCTATCGATAATAATCTTATACCTAACTTATGGTAATAAATGTGCTTTTACCAACTTTTTAGGTATAGAACAGTCTTAAATTACATGAGATATCTTTCAGAGTTCTGACAATTATTATACTTTTCATTCAAAACAAACTCAAAGATAAAGACTCTTTCTATGTTTTGAAGTTAGGAAAAAACAAAAACCGATGCACGAAACATCGGTTTTTTATAAATTAATTAACGGTTATTTAGGCTATTAACCATTTGTCAGCTTTACTTTGATCTTCAATAATAAGTTCAACTTCAGTTAAGTTTATGCTGTCACCTGTAACTTCAAACGACAATAACTCATCACGGCGGAAAGCCAAGACTGAGTAATTACCCTTTTGTTTAGCATATTTCTCAATAAGTTTTGTGGTCGCTTTTAGTCCATCAATTGCAATAATGACATCATTAGCAGAAATACCCGCTTTAGCACCAGCTCCCTCACGGTGAGCATTTTGTACTAACACACCTTCAGGCTTATCAGCTAGCTTTAAACCATAAGCTAAAGTCTTATCATTTTTAAGCGTATAGCTCAAACCAAACTCAGGGAATAACTGATCGAGTGGTAACTCTTCAGTAGTATTAATCAAATGATTGATTTGCTCTACCCAACTATCGCCTGTTAGCTCTTCACATAAATCAAAAATTGTACGCTCATTAACCTGAACACCGTTTTGCGTATTTTCATACAATCGACGCATTAAGGCATCAAGGCTAGAACCACGTAAACGTAAGCCTAAGTCCAAACATAAGGCAACTAATGCACCTTTGTTATAATAGCTCGTGCCTGCATTATTCGAATTTTCATCTTGACGATAAAATTTAATCCAAGCATCAAAACTTGATTCTGCTACTGTTTGAACAAAACGTCCCGGGTTTTGCAAATAGCGATCAATTTGTGATTTCAACAAATCTAAATAAGACTTTTGGGAAATCACGCCACTGCGCAATAAAATTAAATCATCGTAATACGAAGTAAACCCTTCAAAAATCCACAGTAGTGAGGTATAGCCTTCTTGATGCAGGTTGTAGTTCGCAAAATTTTCTGGACGGATAAACTTTACTAACCAAGAATGGAAATATTCATGACTGCATAAACCTAAGAAACGTTGATAATCTTTTGAAGGTTCAGTAGGTTCATTCGATTTCGGTAAATCATCTCGTGGAGTAATCAGACTTGTGCTATTGCAATGCTCTAGCCCACCATAACTATTCCCTGTTGCCATGGTCATGAAGGTATAGTTTTTAAACGGTGCCGAACCAAACAGATCAATTTCGGCTGCACAAATTTTTTCAATATCCGTTTTTAAACGATCAACATTCGTAGCGTGAGTACCTGAAATTACAAACTCATGTTCAATTCCATGCGTTTCGAAGCTAAAACGCGTTTGATCAGCCAGTTCAAATGGACTATCAATGAGTTGATCATAATGATCAGCTTTTAAAGTAAAACGTCCTTTTACTAAACTTTTTGAAGCTAATCCTGTTGCTAACTGAAAGTGTTTTAATTCATCCGGCAAAAAGATTTCTAATTCACATGCAGATTGTTCTTGGCCTTCTAAGCCTAAACACACACAGGCAGGGTTAATATATAAACGCGTTTGATCTACATAAGCACCACGTACTGATAAATCATATGCATAAACATCATATTCAACAGTAATTAACTCGTGATCGGTGTTAAATAAACGCCAGCGATTTTTTTCAGTCTTTTTAATATTGAGCATGCGTCCAGCTTCATCATAGGCCTTTACTGCCTCGATGTGCTTAGAAAACTCTCGAATGAGATAACTGCCCGGAATCCACGTTGGTAACCATAGTTCCTGATTTGGATTCGCTAAAAAGCGAATTGTCACGTGAACAAGGTGTTGTTTGTAATCATCGAACTCAATTTGATAATGCAACATAAATTCTTCAATTTAAAAATAAGAACGGTTTCACATTAGATTATCACTTTTTTGTATCGACTTGCGTAGATGTATTTTTTGGCAACAATTCACACTAGCCTTCTACAAAAAAAAGGCATAGCATGCTGGGCATCTGTGTTCCGTATTTGCCAGTAAACGTCAAGGTCACCTAGTGAAATTCTTCCTATCTCTTTTTACGCTGTTTAGTATTTTCTGTACTACTCTTACCAATGCTGCTCTACTTAATATTGCTCCTGAAAGTGTTGAAGCCGCTGCATGGACAATTGTAGATACCCAATCTGGTCAAATTATTGCTGAGCATAATAGTCATGTACAACGTGCGCCAGCATCTTTAACCAAAATGATGGTGGCCTATATTGCATTAAAAGAGATTAAGGCTGGAAAGTTAAAACTGAACGAAGTCATTACTGCAACACCAGTCGTAAGCGTGGTGCAGTGGGATGAATCACAAATGTACCTCAAAGCGGGCGAGCAAATTTCAGTTGATCAGCTCTTGGCTGGTTTAATTGTTATGTCTGCAAATGATGCAGCTGTGACTTTGGCTGAAAAAATTTCTGGTGATGTGCCTCATTTCGTAAAGCGTATGAATCAAGAAGCACAAGCGCTGGGTATGAAAGACACGCACTTTAGTAACCCTGCTGGCATTACAATGCCGGATCATTACACGACAGCTCATGATTTAAGCTTATTAAGTCAGGCAGTGATTCACCAGACCCCTGAATATTTACATTATTCGAAAATGCCGAGCTTTAGCTACAATCAACGTTTTCACCACGCGACGAACCTTGCTTTAAAATATGACCCATCTGTAGATGGCTTAAAAACTGGCTATACCAAAGCAGCAGGTTATAACTTGGCTCTAACAGCTTCACGCCCTTCATTTTCACCGAACTTACCGCAAAGACGTTTACTGGTAATTGTCTTAGGTACACCAAGTGCTGTGAAACGTGCTGAAATTGCAGATAAATTAATGAATCTTGCTTATGCTTATACACGTGATGAAGTGGTTATTCCTGAGCAAAAATTAATTGCTGAATTGCCTGTTATTAAATCAACTTTAAAAATGTTTAAAGTAGAAACTAAGCAGCCAACCATTGTTACGACTTCTTTATATGCTGAGCCAACACCAATTGATTTAAATACGTTTGATTATGCTACACAGCGTATTCAGGTTCTTGATAGTAATCAACAACCTAAAGTTATTGCTCCACTTGAAACAACTCAAACACGTGTAAATATTCAGTTAAATGAGCAAAAGTTAACAGCACCGTTAATGAAAGCGATGAATTTGGCAACAGTTTCAATTTATCAAAACAACCAGCTCATTCGCAGTCTTCAAATTGAAAATGATGTACACATTGAAGAAGCAAATATTTTTCAAAGAATTATGATGTGGTTCTCAAGCCTATTCTCAATCTTTTCATCAAGTGAGCACAGTGCAGCAAAACTCTACCCTATAGATTCGCACTAAAAACATCAAATTGTGCACAGATGCACAATAAATTTTATAAAGAAAAGATGGCATAATTCAGCCATCTTTTTTTATAGAAAAATAATTAGGTGATAAAAATGACCCAAAACTTACATCATATTGTTATTGTCGGTGGTGGTGCTGGTGGTTTAGAACTCGCCACACAACTTGGTGAAACTTTTGGGAAAAATGGTAAAGCCAAAATTACATTGGTTGACCAAAATCTAACTCATATCTGGAAACCATTACTTCATGAAATTGCGGCGGGTTCTTTAAATCCTCACGAAGAGCAAACCAATTATTTTGCCCATGCAGAAAAACACCACTATGAATTTGTGTTGGGAACATTCATAGCAGTAAATAAAGATAAGAAAATAATTGATTTAATTCCCCCTCAAGTCTCTAAAGAACAAAATACCCATATTCAACAACTCAGTTACGATACGCTGGTTTTAGCGCTTGGTTCAGTATCAAATGATTTCAATACACCCGGTGTTCGTGAAAACTGCCATTTCCTCGATAGCCGTAAACAGGCGGATATTTTCCAGCAAGATCTTTTACATTTATATATCGAAGCGCAAAATCAACCCGATCAACGTACATTAAATATTGGAATTATTGGTGCGGGGGCAACAGGTGTCGAACTTGCGGCTGAACTGATTGAAACGACCAAAAACTTTTATCGCTATGGTTTAAAAAAGATCCATCCGAATCAAGTCAAAATTACACTCATTGAGGCCTCAGAACGCATCCTCCCTGCTCTAAGTGAAAAAACAGCTGAACATAGCGCAAAACAGCTTCAAAAAATGGGTGTTGAAATTTTAACTAAACACCGGGTTGAAAAAATTGATGAACACTGTATCTATTTTAGTAATGGTAACCAACTCAACAGTGATATTACGGTATGGGCAGCTGGGGTAAAAGCACCAAAAGTACTTGAAAGTCTTAGCGATTTCGAACGTGACAATATTAACCGCTTAATGGTCTATGCAACGCTGCAGACCTATTCCGATCCTAATGTATTTGCATTTGGTGATTGTGCCCATTGCCAACTTGATGCAAGACACCCGCCTCTCGGACCACGCGCTCAAGTTGCTAGTCAACAAGCAAGCTTTTTAGTCGATGCTATGGCTGCTAGGCTAAATGGCCGATCACAACCGATGTTTACTTTTAATGACAAAGGTTCACTTGTGTCTTTAAGTCGTAATAAAGCGGTTGGAGAATTACTGGGGGATGTCAGTGTCCAAGGATATATTGCCAAAACGATGTATGTATCTTTATATCGTTTACATCAAGCAACAATTCACGGATACACTCAAGCTGGACTACTCACAATGAAAGATTTACTTACAAGACGAGTACGACCAAAAATTAAGCTGTATTGAGTTGAATTTTTTAAGTTCATCCCTATTTAGATAAAAACGCATTAGAAAAAGTGTTAAAGATTGAGATTTTGTAGTCTACAAAATTTATTTTTCACTTTATGATGTACGCTTTAATTGATTGAATGGATCAAAAACATGACTGCAATTGCAAATAACCACGTGGTTTCATTCCACTATAAATTAACAAACGCTGAGGGTGAAACACTTGATCAATCTCAAGGTGAACCACTTGCCTATTTGCATGGCGCAGGCAACATCATTCCTGGTTTAGAAAATGCATTAACTGGTAAGACTGTTGGTGATAAATTCACTGTTAACGTACCAGCTGCTGAAGGTTATGGCGAATACAACCCAGACCTAGTACAAGAAGTTCCTGCTCAAATGTTCCAAGGCGTTGATAACATTCAACCTGGTATGCAATTCCAAGCTCAAACAGATGACGGCGTTCAAATCGTTACTGTTAAAGCGGTTGAAGGTGACAACGTTATCGTTGATGCAAACTTCCCACTTGCTGGTCAAGATTTAACTTTTGAAGTTGAAATCGTAGAAATCCGTGAAGCTTCTCAAGAAGAATTAGATCACGGTCACGTACACGGTGCAGGTGGTCATCACCACTAAGTCTTCTTTTAGAAGATAATAAAAGGCAAAGCTTCGGCTTTGCTTTTTTTTATGTCTTTAATTTAATGCATTTGAAAACTTTATTTTATCTTTAATTTATATACCTCAAAAAAAGAAATCGTATTAATCAATAAAATTTTATAGGATAAAAATCTATAAGTAGAATGAAATAGGCTAAACACATGGCTTTTCCACATCATACAGAGCATCATGCCATTCAACGCTCAGGTTGGCTAAGAGCCTCAGTATTAGGCGCTAATGATGGCATTATTTCAGTGACTAGCTTAATTATGGGGATGGCTGCAAGTGGGGCAAGCTCACATACTCTATTTATCACTTGTGTTGCCGGGCTCATTTCAGGCGCAACCTCAATGGCTGCCGGAGAATATATTTCTGTTAAATCTCAAGAAGATATTGAAAAATCAGATTTAGCTATTGAGGCAAAAGAATTAAAAAAATACCCTCAAAAAGAATTGGATGAATTAACTCAAATCTATATTTCTAGGGGACTTTCAAAAGAACTAGCAAAGGAGGTAGCTATTCAGCTTACAACTCATGATGCTTTGGGTGCACATGCCCGAGATGAAATCGGTATTCATGAAAATACGGCGGCAAACCCAATTCAAGCAGCACTCTCCTCAGCAGCTTCATTTTCATTTGGGGCATTTTTCCCCATGCTTGCCATTTTGTTTAGCCCAGAGCATTTAATTATGCCAAGTGTGCTTATTACAGGTATCGCGGCATTAGCAATTTTAGGTGCCCTTTCGAGTTATTTTGCAGGCACTTCTAAAATCAAAGGTAGTTTACGTATTACCTTATGGGGTATTTTAGCGATGGCTTTTTCAAGCTGGATTGGTTCCTTATTTAATGTCACTCCTTTATAAGAGAGTTTTTTAAATAAGACTCTTAATATTTAAAAATTAAATAGCCAATATTATTTGCTCTTCATTCTATTTTCACGTTATGGTGAAGAGAAAGAATTGAGGTGAATAAAATGAGCCTATTACAACAACTTGCAATCAAACATCCAATTTTTCTGGCTCCAATGGCGGGCGTCTCTACTCCTGAATTAGCAGCCGAGGTTTCAAATCAAGGAGGCCTTGGATCATTAGGCTTAGGAGCAAACACACCGCAAAGTGCACGTGAACAAATTTTAAAAACTCAAGCGCTCACGGAAAACCCATTTCAAGTTAATTTTTTCTGTCATCAATCGACTGAGCTTAATGTAGAAAAAGCAAAACAATGGCTTGAGTACCTACGTCCTCATTTTGAAAAATTCGGTGCTCAACCGCCCCAAGAATTACACTGTATCTATCCAAGTTTTTTAGACAATGATGATTTTTTAAATGTTGTTTTAGAAACTAAGCCAAAAGCAGTAAGTTTTCACTTTGGTATTCCGCATCCGCATCAAATTAAAGCTTTAAAAGAGGCTGGTATTTTGACTATGGTTTCGGCAACTAATTTGATCGAAGCTCAAGCTATTGAGGCAGCGGGCATCGATATTATTATTGCCCAAGGGATTGAGGCAGGTGGGCATAGAGGAATTTTCAACCAAACTTTTGATGGGGCAATTAAAACTAGTGACTTGGTTCAACTGATTGTGCAGCACTGTACACTTCCGGTTGTAGCCGCAGGTGGCATAATGACTGGCTTACAAGCCAAACATATGTTGGGCTTAGGCGCAGCCGCAGTCCAATTAGGGACAGCATTTGTTCAATGCCAAACTTCAAATGCTTCTGCCGAATATCGCAAAGCCCTATTTAGTAAACCTGTAACACAGATTAGTGCTAGTCTTTCTGGACGCCCTGCTCGGGGGATACTCAACCATTGGCATACAAAAATTGATTCACCTACTCGCCCTGTACAACCCGAATATCCTTATACCTATGATTTAGCAAAGCAACTAAATGCTCTTGCAAGCAAACACCAAGATTACGGTTTTGGTGCTTTTTGGGCAGGAAGTAACGTTGCACAAATACGTGAACTTGAAGCACCTGATCTGGTTAATCAACTGGTCGTTGAAATGCTAGACAGTGAATAGATAAAAATTCCAAGCAACCAGTCTCTGTACTGGTTGCTTTATTTTAGTGAGTATCTAATAAATTAACCTGTTCAACCTGAACATCGCTCATCAAATTACCTTCAGCAAGCAATTGATTAAAATAGCTCTCAACAACTAAAGCTTGTTCAGCAGTCGTTTCAACTTTATACATGTTTTGTCGAAACTCATTACTTGAGCGTAAACCTTTGGTGTACCAAGCAATATGCTTACGGGCAATACGACAACCGGAGTATTCACCATAAAACTGATATAACTCAGACAAATGCCCTAAAAGCACTTCTTTAACTTCTTCAATATTCGGAGCAGCAAGGTGTTCACCAGTTTTTAAGTAATGGGCAATTTCACGAAAAATCCACGGTCGACCTTGTGCAGCCCGCCCAATCATAATTGCATCCGCCCCAGTATAGTCCAGCACATATTTTGCTTTCTC
Organism: Acinetobacter sp. UC24323; assembly: GCF_024151445.1. NCBI lineage: Bacteria > Pseudomonadati > Pseudomonadota > Gammaproteobacteria > Moraxellales > Moraxellaceae > Acinetobacter > Acinetobacter sp. UC24323. The sequence goes on from NZ_JAHIBY010000002.1 coordinate 390,534, forward strand.
AGGACTATCAATATCACCATTAGCAATCACAGGAATATGAATTAATTCTTTAACATGCTTAATCAATTCATAACGAGCGGTATTTAGATACATATCTTCACGCGTACGGCCGTGTAATGCTAATGCAGCGATGCCTGCCTCTTCGGCACGCTTAGCCACCCGTAGAATATTCTCTTGGCCATTTAAAAATCCCAAACGGGTTTTTAAAGTTACCGGAACATCAACTGCTGCAACGACTGCATCTAATATTCGAGCTACCAAATCTTCATCTTGTAATAATGCTGAACCCGCTAATTTATTACATACTTTCTTTGCAGGACATCCCATATTGATATCAACAATTTGCGCGCCATTTGCGACTTGGTAACGAGCCGCTTCAGCCAACTGTTCTGGATCAGAACCAGCAATCTGTGCAGAAATTGGAGCTAACTCTCCATCAAAATTAGCACGATAAAGACTTTTTTTAGTCATACGTAAAGTCTTATCAGCAGTCATCATTTCACTGACTGCATGACCCGCACCAAAATACTTGCACAGCGTTCTAAATGGACGGTCAGTTACACCGGCCATAGGGGCAACAATTAAATTATTTGACAGTTGATAGGGACCAATATACATATATATTCATACAATTGATGATCGGCATAGTATACTTCATCCGCTTGATCAGCTCATCTTTTTATGCAGGTGTCCTCCTCTCCATGAACAAACCGTTGTCTTCCCGTTTTTTATTTAAATCATTCGGTATGGTTGCCGTATGCATGAGTTTAGCTGCTTGTGGAGATAAAGCCTGGTGGTCAAATAATGATGAGCCTGAATTAGAAAGCCAGCAAATCAAACGTCTCATCCCATCTCGTGTGCATGACCGTGAGTCATGGGCTAAAGATATTGATGACATTATGAAAGACTTAGACATTCCTAAAACCAAACAAAATGTCTGTAGTATTGTGGCGGTCGTTGATCAGGAATCCAATTTTGTTGCCAATCCTCAAGTGCCAGGATTAGGACAAAAAGCGGTTGAGGAAGTCAGTACACGTTTAAATGAAAAATTTGAAGATAAGCTTGGCAAAACTATTGGTGGAACAATTGCAGGTTACTTTGAAGAAGTACTAAGAACCCAACCCTCTCCTGACAATAACTATATGAGTCAGATGCGTAAAGTTAAAACCGAGAAAGACCTTGATTTACTTTACCGAGAAATTTTCGACTTTATGGCCAAACACTATCATGTAAGTGCTTTGACTGGCGCAGCTAAATTAGTTGGACAAGATATTGGCGAAAAAATGAATCCGATCACTACACTGGGTTCAATGCAAGTTCATATTAACTATGCTAAAGCAAACAAACGCTCGAGTATGAATACTGCTGCACTACGTGATGACTTATATACCGAGTATGGCGGCCTTTATTATGGAATTCACCGTTTAATGGTTTATCCGGCAGATTATGATAAAGCCATTTATCGTTTTGCAGATTACAACTCTGGTATGTACTCTAGTCGTAATGCAGCTTTTCAAAAAATGCTAAAAGAACTCACCGACAAGGATATAAGTCTTGATGGCGATTTACTCCTTTACACAAAAGATGGTGATCCACGCGCAACTCAAAGCGAGTCAGAAAAAGAACTAATTACCGTATTTGCTAGTAATAATGTTTTAGTTACACCAAGACAGATTCGTGATGATCTAAAATTAGAAAAAGAAAAAAAGTTTGAGAGTACTCAAACTTATATTGCGCTGACTAAACTTTATAAATCAAAAACTGGCAAAGATCCGCTCTATGCAATTATGCCGCAAGTGGTGATTTCTGGGCCTAAACTAAGTCGTGACTATAATACTAACTGGTATGCAACCCGCGTAAACGGACGATATGAAACATGTATGCAACGAGCGAAACGAATAAGACTATAAAAAATCTCGCCCTGTTCGATTTTGATGGAACCTTGTGCAGTAAAGACAGTTTTACAGGGTTCATCTTTTATGCGTTGTCTAAACGCCATATTGTGAAGCAAGGCTTGAAAATCCTGCCATGGATTCAAGCCTATTATCTTAACTTTTATCCAGCCCATGCGATGCGTGCTAAGCTATTTCGTAGCATGTTCAGAGATACTCCTGCAATTGAATTGCAAAGACTAGGCGAAGAATACGCACAAGAACTCGTCTCTGCACTTTCACCTGAAATTTTTGCACAATTACAGCAACACCAGCTATTAGGTGATCAGGTGGTATTAGTTTCTGCTTCCATTGATATCTATCTTGCTCCACTTTGCAAATTACTAGGTATCGAATTAATTTGTACTGAAACTCAAGTTAAAAATGGCATGATGACAGGTTACTACTCAACTCCGGATTGTAGTAGTGAGCAAAAGAAGTTAAGAATACATGAGCAATATTCTCTAAAGCATTATCAGCGAATCTATGCGTATGGAAATAGCTCAGAAGATTTAGACATGCTTAGTCTTGCTACACATCCTTTTATGGTCGGTGAAGATCGAATCTTGCCCTCATTAACCCCACAAAAAAAGCTCGCATGATGCGAGCTTTTTTAATTTAGAACAACTTAGTAAATTGCCATATGATCGCGATGAATCATTTCTAATGAACGGGCTTCACCAAGTACTTGGTAAACTTTGTCTGAAGAAAGACCTTTAATAATTTCAGCAGAACGAGAGCTAAAATTCACTCGCCCAACCGCAACACGTTTACCTTGTTTATCGACACATTCAACCACATCACCACGATCAAAATGTCCTTCAACAGTTTTTACCCCAACAGGCAATAAACTGCGATGTTTCAATTTAATCGCTTCAACTGCGCCATCATCAATTACAAGACGACCCGCTGTTTGTAAATGTGCAGCAAGCCATTGCTGATGCGCTGTCATACGGTCTTTATCAGTCGTAAACAACGTACCCAGCATCTCACCAGCCATCACTCGTGACAACACATTGTCGCTTTCACCACTAGCAATCAATGTCGGGCAACCTGACTTGGCAGCTAAACGTGCAGCACGAACTTTAGTGACCATGCCACCTCGTCCAAGCACACCGCCACCACCAGCCATTTCAAATAAAACATCATCCATGGCACGCACAGTTGATAACAATTTTGCATCAGGATTATGACGTGGGTCTGAATCAAACATACCTTGCTGATCTGTTAAAATAATTAATAAATCAGCATGTACTTGACCAGCAACCATAGCTGCTAATGTATCGTTATCACCAAAACGTATCTCATCGGTAGATACTGTATCGTTTTCATTAATGACCGGAATAACACGCCAATCAATCAAGTTCTGCAATGCATCACATGAATTTAAGTAACGACGGCGGTCTGCCAAATCATCATGTGTTAACAACACCTGAGCAGTTCGGATACTATGATTTTCAAGCACACTAGACCAAGTATGAATTAGGCCCATCTGCCCAATTGCGGCGCATGCTTGAAGACTGGGTAGATCGGTGGGTCGACTCGCAAGCTTCATACGAACCATACCTTCTGCCACAGCTCCTGAAGACACTAAAATAATTTCGTGTCCAGCATTGTGTAAATCTGCAATCTGTTTCGCCCAATGCGAAATAGCGTCCAGATCTAGACCCTGCCCATTTGCCGTGAGTAAAGATGATCCGATTTTAACAACGATTCGTTTACACTCACTGAGCTTACGTTGCCCATCGACCACTTCTATCATGTTTTCCTCGGTTTTTTAGTCACGAATGTAGATGCTTTCTACATCACCATCGTCTTCATCGTCATCGAAGTCATCGTCATCGTCCATCATGCTTTCAAGGCGTTGTGCCTTACGCATAGCACGATATGCTTCCTTCGCTGCAATGGTCTGTTCACGTGTTTCAGCTTCAAGCTGTTCACGGAATGCTCTTACTTCTGCTGCGTACTCAGGATCTTCAACTTCACGTTCACGTTGTTGTTCAATCTGATCCATGAGGTAATAAACAACTTCTTTGGTTCCTTCTTCGAGTAAACCCGAGGTCTTAAAGACAGGACCTGTCCATTGCAACTCATCTAGAATATGCTGACACCATTCTTCACGGCTTTCTTCAGCAATCTGATCAAGTTTATTGAGTACTAATACAATTGGTAACTTCGCCAAAGTAGGAGAAAACTTGGCAAGTTCATTCATAATTGCTTTAGCATTATGGGCCGGGTCTGAACCATCAATTGGTTGTACATCAATAATGTGCAAAAGAATACGTGTACGTGCTAAATGCTTAAGGAAACGAATACCTAAACCTGCACCTTCTGCTGCACCCTCAATAAGTCCCGGAATATCTGCCATCACAAACGAGCGGTGACGGTCAGCATCTACTACACCTAGGTTAGGAACCATAGTGGTAAATGGATAATCTGCTACTTTTGGTTTCGCGGCACTTACTGCACGAATAAATGTTGATTTACCAGCATTTGGCATACCTAATAAGCCAACATCTGCCAATACTTTCAACTCAAGGCGAATTTCACGGAACTCACCTTTTGTACCTGTCGTACATTTACGTGGAGCACGGTTGGTTGATGATTTAAAGTGAGTATTTCCTAAACCACCTTCACCACCGCTTGCAACCATGACTCTTTGGCCGTCTTCTACCAGATCGCCAATAATATCGCCTGAATCTGTATCAACAATTGTTGTACCAACGGGTACTTTTAAAACCACATCTTCACCACCACGTCCGGTACAGTTAGCACCTGCACCGTTTTTACCACGCTCAGCGCGGAATTTACGGGTGTAACGGTAATCGACTAGGGTACTTGTATCATCATCTGCTTGAATATAGATACTTCCACCACGTCCGCCATCACCACCATCTGGGCCACCAAATGGTACAAATTTTTCACGGCGAAAACTGGCTACGCCATTGCCACCGTCGCCAGCCTCTACGGTAATGACTGCTTCATCAACAAAGCGCATTTGCCAATCCTCTAAAAACTCTAAAACCGCCTATTCTGCCATATTTTCAGAAAATTCTCGAATAGAAAATCGAGAGAATTCTACTTTCCTGCTGCTTATTTTATTTCTTTTTATCAGGATATAAACCTACAGCAAGCCATGGTCTATTTTTATTGATTAATTACTTAAGGATGAACATTACGTAAAGGTAAATCCATCTTCATGTCCAAATTAGCTTTAGTGTGCTGAACAGAGTTATACATAATGGCATTAAAGCTTGAGATATTCCCCATTTCCATTGCATCGTTAACGTTCAAACTTGGGTTAAACTGATGTTTAATTGGCAAATTTATAGATTCATCAAACTCAAAATAAACCGGACCATTAAAAGCAATTTTAACCGGAATGGTATAACTACGTTTTAACTGAAATGGAATATCAAGTTTAATCGGGATATTTAATTTTAATGGAAACCTTGGTAATAACTTATTTTTGTAAATTAAATCAGTGGTTGTTTCTAAAGGCATCACCTGATCGACTTTTAATGTTGTCGCATAATCAACACTTACTGTAATTGGAGTCTCGACTTCAAACTCTAAATCAGCCAAGTATCTTCCTTTTAATGGAACTGAAATCTGACGGTCAATATCAATAGAGGTGTCTAATTTACCTATCGATTGGACCTGCAAATTATTACCAACATGTATTTTAGTTTCTAATGATTCTGGTAATCGAATATCTGACTCATGTGCTGAAACCACAACTGAAGCCTGTATGTTTAAATAAAACCAAAATAAGATTGCCGTGAGTATCATAATCAGAAAGAAACTGATTAATATACTTTTTAATGAGCCAAACATAAGCCATTCACCTATTTTGACTGGTTCTGAACAGGTGAAGAGTGATCTTCGCCAGATTTAACGCGATTCAGGCTCATGCTCGATAGTGGTATTTTTAACTCACCATGCTCGATTTTAACTGGCAAGGTATTTTTTACATCTACCGACGCATTTAAAGCTGTTTTCACAGGGACATTCAAACTTCCCTGAATGGGAATATTTGTTTTTAATTGAGCATTTAATGGAATATGAAGATTTTCTTTTAAGACCGTTTTTACCGGCGCATCAAACTTCAAATGAACTTTTTGATCAAGTGGAACTTGAATATCAATAGGTACATCCAACTGTAAAGGAATATTACCTTTTAATGGCAAAGTAATATCTTTACCAAGTACTCTCACCTGAACTTTCGTGTCAATTGGCAAACTTTGGTCAACTTTTAAAGTTTCTTTAACTGGAATAACTGTACTAATCGGCACCATATTATCGAAATAGACACGTGGTGTTAAAGTCTGTGTCAAAGGAATATTTAACTTCTCATTAATAGGAATATTAGCATTCACTCGCCCTTTTACATCGACATTTAAAGCATCTTTTACTTTAACCTGTACTTGTAATGGTTCTTGTAAATCGATCGCTACTGCTTGGTTTTTCAACGGAATATAAATATTAAAATGTTTAAACACCCAAATGGCGATAAGTACACCACATATATTCGCGATGATAATAAAAAAGAAGACGATCAATAATCTTTTAAACTGCTGCAATTCCAATCCCTTACTATTTCTTTTTGTTCCTTAAACCGTATTCTCATTGATTTCTAAAAAATAATCAGCATATATTTTGTACGGTTGTAAAAAAACCCAGTCTAAACTGGGTCTTTTTGTCACATTCTTTTATCTAACGTTAAAACAGATTAAGCGTTAGTTTCTGCAGGAATTTTTTTATAGCTTACGCCACACATTTGCTCAGCAATACGTAATACTTGGCAGCTATAACCTACTTCGTTATCGTACCAAACATATGCAGTTAAGCGGTTACCAGAAGTAATCGTTGCTTGAGCATCATATACACCAGCAGTACGAGAACCGATAAAGTCGCTTGATACCACTTCTGTAGAGTTGGTATAACCGATTTGGCCTTGAAGGTTAGAGTTGATTGAAATTTGACGAATGTATTCGTTCACTTCTTCACGATCAACTTCTTTATCAAGCGTTAAGTTTAAAATCGCAAGAGATACGTTTGGTGTTGGAACACGTACAGAGTTACCAGTTAACTTACCTTTTAACGCAGGCAATGCTTTAGCAACAGCTTTAGCAGCACCAGTTTCAGTAATAACCATGTTCAATGTAGCAGCACGACCACGACGATCAGCTTTGTGGTAGTTATCGATCAAGTTTTGGTCATTTGTAAATGAGTGAACTGTCTCAACGTGACCATTAAGAACTTTATATTTGTCATCCAATACTTTAAGAATTGGAGTGATCGCATTTGTTGTACAACTTGCAGCAGAGATGATTTTGTCTTCATCTAAAATGTCAGAGTTGTTTACACCAAATACAACGTTTTTCATTTCGCCTTTACTTGGTGCAGTTAATACAACACGTGCAACACCTGGGCATTTCAAGTGTTGACTTAGGCCTTCAGCATCACGCCATTTACCAGTGTTGTCGATTAAAAGCGCGTTTTCAATACCGTATTGAGTATAGTCTACTTCGCTTGGGCTAGACGCATAGATCACTTTGATGAAGTTACCGTTAGCGATAATTGCTTCGTTTTCTTCATCAACAGAAATTGTACCTGCAAAAGTACCGTGAATAGAGTCACGACGAAGTAAAGAAGCACGTTTAGCCAAGTCACCGTCAGAAGACTTACGAACAACAATCGCTTTAAGGCTTAAACCACGACCTAAACCTGATTGGCTAATGATTAAACGAGCCAAGATACGGCCAATACGACCAAAACCGTAAAGAACTACATCTTTAGGTTGTTCAGAAGTTGCGCTACCTTTAATTGACTCAACAGCTTGAGCAACAAAAGCGTCAACATCACCGCCTTTTTCTTTATATTCAACTGCAAGTTTACCGATATCAACTTCTGCAGAACCGATATTTTCAACTTTTGCTAAAGCTTCTAAAATTGGGAAAGTATTTACTACAGAAAGCTCAACATCTACAACACGTGTACGACGGTGAGTTTTCAAAATTTGGATAACAGAACGGTTAATTAAAGAGCGACCGTAAACAGATACGACAATATTTTTTTCACGGTATAATTGACCGATTAATGCAATCATACGTTCCGCGATTTCTTCACGGTTTTTCCAACGGCCTTGGTGTTCAGCGTGCAGGGCGATGATAGTGTCTTTGCTCACAGATACGTCCTCTAATTAATTATATCTAGGCGTGATTTTTAAAACCCCGTAATTGTAATGGAATTATTGGCAAGAATGAATCAAAAGCTGACGTTAGTGGCTAGATTTTCCTAAAATTCATCATAAATTCATAAAATACCTATAATTATTTTTTATTATCTTATTGTTTAAAGCCGCTAAATTTTTGCTTTTTCTTACTTTTTAGATTTTGATGCTCTAATCGTGAGCATCATTTTTTAATCTTTTTTGATATTTTTCGATATTTAATTGCAAATTTTTGGCTTTTTGCTGCTGTTGGTAAAGATGAAAAGCCCCTTCTAAAACCAATACGAAAACGGCACACCAAATTGGAAGATAAGTAAACCATTCTTCTTTACCAATGCTTTCCCCTAGCACTAAAGATGCTAAAGCAAGTAACACCGGTTCAAGATATCCAAGCAGACCAAACACAACCAAAGGTAAATAACGGCTTGCCAATATATAACATCCCAAGCCTATAGCACTAAGCACACCTAAACCCGCAATAACCAACCCGAGTGTCGGCTGATCGAGGAACTTACTATATGGCAATAACCCTGTATGTGTCAGATAGATTGCAACTGGCATAATAATCAGAAGGTCCCACCAAAAGCCCCCTAAATTATCCGTTTTAATTTTCTTACGTAACAAGAAATAAGTGGAATAACCTATAGCCACTAAAGCAGTTTCCCAAGCAATACTTCCTAGTCGAAAAATCTCATGCCCTACGCCAATAATTGCAAGGACAATAGCGACTCACTGAAATTTCGATATTTTCTCTCCATATAAGACACTACCCGCTAAAACCAAAACAAGCGGTAACAGGAAATATCCCAAAGAAACTTGCAAACCACGTCCATGCATAGGTCCCCATAAAAACAGCCATAACTGCACCGAAGTCAAAACGGATGTTGTAATGAGTAATAGAAGTAAAGAAGGTTTCGCTAAAATACGTTGATATATATTTTTAATATGGCTTAAATCACCACTCCACCACATAAATAAAGTTAAAAATGGCAAAGTCGCAATAATACGCCATCCGAAAGTCTGTTCACTATCAAGCTGGCCGAGTAATTGAGTATAAAAATAAAGAACACCAAAAGTTAATGATGCCATGACAGACAAAATCACGCCCTTTAACATCACTAACCTCTTTATACTTTAAGAAAAATAAAGCGATACAATACTTGATTTATCCACTATAAAAAAGAAAAAACCATGCGAAAACATGGTTTTTTCTTAAGCAGTATATATTTATTCTTTATGCTCGGTATGAATAATATCTCGAATATCAAATCCTAATGTTTTTGCATAATTTAGATATTCATCAACCACTTCTTTGTGTGGATGTGGCGTTCTAGATAAAACCCAAAGATATTTTCGGGAAGGTTCGCCTACCAAAACCGTTTGGTAATCTTCATCGAGCTTTAAAATCCAGTAGTCTCCACGAATTATCGGAATCCATCTTACAGCTTCTGGTAAAAAGCTTACCTTTAATTTCGTGTTATACGGCGGATTTACTACAAAAGCCTCACCGATAGATTGCTGTAATTGCTTTTGATTATCGTAGCAGCGGTTATCTACAACTATGTTTCCATTTTCATTTAAGGTATAGGTTGCAGATACATTGTAAGCACATTTTTTTTGGAAAAAAGCAGGTTTACGCGCGACTTCATACCACACACCTAAATAACGGTCTAATTCAACCTTATCGACTGTAGGTAGAGGCTTCTGCTGGGCATAGGCATATGTTCCGACAGCTAAGCCAGTCAGAACAATACCGCCCAATGCAATTTTTGCCAAGCGCCAACTGGCTTGCGGAACATTATTTCGAAATGCCATTGTTGCCCTCAACTCTTTGTTGTGAATACAAAATAACTTAAATATCTACAGTAGCTTGTTTTTTAAACAAATCATGTAGTGTTATGTATCCATTTATTGCAACATTTGCGCTTTTAAACGAACAATTTCATCACGAATACGCGCCGCTTGCTCGAATTGTAAATCCTTCGACGCCTTTAACATTTCTTTCTCTAGCTTAGTAATGTGCTTACTAAACAATTTAGGGTCAGAAAGAATATGTCGTTCATCTGCGCTAAGTGCTTGCGCCTGCTCTAGTACTTTCTCATCAATCTGATCATCAGAAAGTACTTCACCCGTATCAATTTCTTTCACAGCCTGACGAACTGCACTACGTGGTGTAATACCATGCTGCTCATTAAACTCGATTTGTTTTGCACGTCGGCGCTCTGTCTCATCAATTGCCTTTCGCATAGAATCAGTGATTGTATCAGCATATAAAATTGCTTTACCTTTCACATTTCGCGCAGCACGACCAATCGTCTGAATAAGCGAACGCTCAGAACGTAAGAAACCTTCTTTATCTGCATCTAAAATAGCAACTAAAGAAACTTCCGGCATATCTAGGCCTTCTCGCAGCAAGTTAATACCCACTAGTACATCAAATACGCCTGTACGTAATTCATGAATAATTTTGACACGTTCAACTGTATCAATATCCGAGTGCAGATAAGCAACCTTAACGCCATATTCTTTTAAATAAGAAGTTAAATCTTCCGCCATACGCTTGGTTAAAGTCGTTACCAATACACGCTCATTTAAGTTTTTACGAATGTTAATCTCAGACAAAACATCATCGACTTGGGTAAGTACAGGACGAACTTCAATTTCAGGATCAATCAAGCCTGTTGGTCGAACAACCTGCTCAACCACTTGTTCTGATTTTTCCAGTTCATATCTAGCTGGTGTGGCACTCACAAAAATAGTAGTCGGAACAATACGCTCCCACTCTTCAAATTTCATTGGACGGTTATCAAGCGCACTTGGTAAACGGAAACCGTAATTCACCAAGTTTTCTTTACGCGAACGGTCACCTTTATACATTGCGCCAATTTGAGGAACCGTTACATGCGACTCATCGATAATAAGTAAGGCATCTTCAGGTACATAGTCAAATAAAGTCGGTGGTGCTTCACCTGCCGGTCGTCCCGATAAATGACGTGAGTAGTTTTCGATACCATTGGTGTACCCTAACTGCTGCATCATTTCCAAATCATAACGCGTACGTTGCTCGATACGCTGCGCTTCGAGTAACTTGTCATGTTCACGGAAGAACTTAAGCTGGTCTTGCAATTCATCCTTAATGGTATCGATAGCACGTGTTAGGTTGTCTTTTGGCGTCACATAATGGCTTTTCGGGTAAATCGTGACACGTGGTACTTTGCGGACCATTTTACCGGTAAGCGGATCAAACCATCGAATTGAGTCTACTTCGTCATCAAAGAGTTCAATACGAATCGCATGTTGGTCTGATTCTGCCGGGAAAATATCAATAATTTCACCACGGATACGATACGTACCACGTAAGAATTCAAGCTCATTACGCGTATATTGCATTTCAACCAAACGGCGAATAATTTCGTCTCGACTTACTCGGTCACCTTGGACCACATGCAATAACATTTGCATATAAGCATTTGGGTCACCCAAACCATAAATGGCCGAAACAGAAGCAACAATAATTGCATCACGACGTTCTAACAAAGCACGCGTTGCCGATAATCGCATCTGATCAATATGGTCATTAATTGCCGCGTCTTTTTCAATAAATGTATCTGATGACGGAACATAAGCCTCGGGTTGATAGTAGTCGTAATAACTTACGAAATACTCAACTGCATTGTTTGGGAAGAAAGCTTTAAACTCACCATAGAGCTGGGCTGCCAAGGTCTTATTATGCGCCATCACAATCGTTGGGCGCTGAGTTTGGGCAATCACATTTGCCATGGTATAGGTCTTACCTGAACCGGTCACACCTAGCAGTAACTGATTACGAAAACCCTTTTCGATACCATTCACCAGCTTTTCAATTGCCTGTGGCTGATCACCCGCTGGCTGGTAATGAGTGACCAAATCGAAAGGTTGATTTTCGTTCACAGTTCTCTCTCTTTATAAAAAATTTGAATTTATCGTCTAGCAAATTAATGGGGATTTTTTCCCTAATTTAAAGTCTATAGTGAGATTAATCTATATCGAAAATATTAAGCATCTTGATACTTGACCAATGCTGTAAACGGTTGCAACATGGACTTATCCATTAGATAAAAAGCATAACCATGACCTATCAATATCATGATGAAAGTATTGTAACCGAACTCCCTGAAGATACCGTGTTTGTCTTCGGTAGTAATATGGCTGGACAACATGGTAGTGGAGCCGCACGTGTTGCCAGTCAGCATTTTGGGGCTGTAGAGGGTGTAGGACGTGGCTGGGCTGGTCAGAGCTTTGCAATTCCAACATTAAATGAACATATCCAACAAATGCCACTCTCCCAAATCGAGCATTATGTTGAAGACTTTAAAGTTTATGCAAAAAATCATCCTAAAATGAAATACTTTGTGACAGCTTTAGGATGTGGAATCGCAGGTTATAAGGTTTCCGAAATCGCTCCTCTTTTTAAAGGCATACATCACAATGTGATTTTTCCTGAATCGTTTAAACCGTATGTGGAAGAAGATGCTGTTTCACAGTTCCCAACACTCACTCAAAAAATGGTTCAAAGTTTCATTAATGATGAAGTTATTTTCTACTTTAATCACGGCAGTGAATCTTTTGAAGATGCTTTAGATAAAACGGATTTATCACGTGCTGAAAAAGCGATAGCGCTTATTGTGCTTAATGAGGAATTGTATCCTCGTGACCGCTATGGCAGAGGCCGTGACCACGAATTGAGAGATATTTTAGGTAAGCTCAATGGTAAGATTTTTAATATTCATGGTAACTCAGAAGGTGCAATGATTTTCGTAAGTGTAATTGTTGCGCTTATGGAACTTTATGATTTTGATGAGCAAGATTTTATAAAATTATGGCGCGGTGAGAAAAATATCGACCACCCTATTAACCGTTAATTTACTTTGATATTTTATGAGTGAAGCAGATAAATTCTGCTTTCTCATTATTTTATTTTACTTATATTTAATATTTTTATTTTAATTATTCTAATAGATTTAAATCGATTATTTTCCCAAATCTTAGTTTTTCTCATTATACTTTAAGACAAAATGAATACTTAAAAGAAACGCATGGAAACTTTAGATTCTTCAATTTTTGACCTCACCCCAATTCCAATGTGGATTGAAGACTTTAGTGAAGTTAAGCAGTTATTTGACTTATGGAGAAATCAAGGGGTTGAAAACTTATATGAATTTCTAAGTCAAAATGAAAATCTAGTGGCTGAATGTGCTCATAAAATTAAAATTATTAAGGTCAACCAAAAAGTATTAGACCTTTTTGAAGCAAAAAACCAAGAAGAGTTATGTGCCAACTTAAATCTTATTTTTAAAAAAGAAATGTTTGAAGCCCATATTCATGAACTCGAAGCGTTATGGAAGGGCAAAACTCATTTCTCGAGTACCACTATAAATTACACGCTCTCTGGTAAGCGTATTGATGTACAACTACGTGGAGCAATTTTACCGGGTTCTGAAAATACGTTTGACCGTATTTTAATTACCACCGAAGACATTACTCCTTATCAAAATGCGCTTCGTCAGGAAGAGAAAAATCGACGCCTAGCAGAATCAATGTTTATCTACTCTCCGACTTCGCTTTGGGTTGAAGATTTTAGCCGTATTAAAAATAGAATTGATCAGCTTAGGCTATTAGGAATTGAAGACTTTAGAACTTTTTTAGATGTACATCCTGAATTTGTTCGCCAATGCATAGAAGACATTTTAATTTTAGACGTCAATCAGTCGACTCTCGATTTATTTAAAGCACCAGATAAAACCACTCTGTTAAAAAATACCCATAAAATTTTTGCCGAAGAGATGGTGGAAACTTTTAGAGAACAGCTAATTGAACTCTGGCAAGGAAATATTCACCACAAGCGTGAAGCCGTTAACTATGCGTTAGATGGCCAAATTAGAAATGTCTTATTGCAATTTACCGTATTCCCCGGTTATGAAGAAACTTGGGGATTGGTACAGGTTGCGCTTACAGATATTACTGCACGAAAGAAAGCCGAAAATTATCTAGAATATTTAGGCCAGCATGATGTACTGACTAAACTTTATAACCGAGCTTTCTTTACAGAAGAGCTTAATCGTTTAAATCGCAGTATTATCCGCCCTGTTTCTTCAATTTTTTTAGACATGAACGGCTTAAAGGAAACCAATGATCAACTTGGCCATGATATTGGTGATGGTTTATTACGTCGAGTAGGTAATATTTTAAATCAGGCAATTATGAATACTGCTTATACAGCTTCTCGAATCGGTGGCGACGAATTTGTAATTTTAATGCCTGGTGCAGATGAAGCGAATGTTTTGATGATGCTGCAAACCATTCAGGAGCTTTTTAATATAGATAATCAATATTATTCAAGTCATCCTATTAGTATTGCGATTGGGCACGCCACAACAAAAGAAAATGAACAAGTTGAAGATATGCTAAAACGCGCAGATCATCATATGTATCAAAAGAAAAAAAGTTATTATCAAGAAATTCTTCTACCATAAAAAAACAGGCATATTGCCTGTTTTTTTATTTAAATTAGCGCTTACCCATAGAACGACGAGTACCACGTGGTGGCATCCAAGTTCTATCTGCATATTGTTCAGGTTTCGGACGTACTTGGTTGTGTACAGCATCGCCTGCTTGGTTACTTTCATTCGGCATTGGAAATGGCAATTTCACCAAAGCCTTTTTCTGTTTTGGCTGTTGCTCAGTCATGATTCATTCTCGATATTTCGATTGCGGCTTATTATAAAGGATTTTTCTTGTTTCTTTCGAAAAAAGCTTCAATTGAATAAAACCGCAACAAGCTCTTTCCTAAATTAAACTTTTTTACATCTAAAAATCCCCACATCCGCAAATTGCTTAATTTTTGCGATAAGATAGTGTGCTTTTTATTTTTAATCCCATAAGAGGAATATTGCCGTGGACGTACGTCTTTCTGATCGTGTCAATGCTATCAAACCGTCCCCTACACTTGCTGTAACTAACAAAGCTGCTGAGCTTAAAGCTGCTGGCAAGAACGTGATTGGTTTGGGTGCTGGCGAGCCAGATTTTGATACCCCTCAACACATCAAAGATGCTGCAATTGAAGCGATTAATAATGGTTTCACCAAATATACGGCTGTAGATGGTACTCCTGGGTTAAAAAAAGCAATTATTGCTAAATTAAAGCGTGATAATAATCTTGATTACCAACCTAACCAGATTTTGGTTTCTTGTGGCGGTAAGCAAAGCTTCTTTAACTTGGCACTAGCATTATTAAACAAGGGTGATGAAGTGATCATCCCTGCGCCATTCTGGGTAAGCTATCCAGATATGGTCATTATTGCTGAAGGTACGCCTGTTATCGTGAAATGTGGCGAAGAGCAACGTTTCAAAATTACACCTGAACAATTAGAAGCAGCAATTACTCCTAACACTCGTTTAGTGGTATTAAACAGCCCATCTAACCCAACAGGTATGATTTATAGCAAAGCTGAATTAGAAGCTTTAGCTGAAGTTTTACGTCGTCATCCACAAGTATTTGTTGCATCTGACGACATGTATGAACCAATTCGTTGGGAAGATGAGTTCTACAACATTGCAACTGTTGCACCTGATTTATATGACCGCACGATTGTTTTAAATGGTGTTTCTAAAGCATATGCAATGACAGGTTGGCGTATTGGCTATGCAGCCGGCCCAGCAAAAATCATTGGTGCAATGAAAAAAATCCAGTCTCAATCAACTTCTAACCCGACTTCAATTTCGCAAGTTGCTGCTGAAGCTGCGTTGAATGGCCCACAAGATGTTTTAAAACCAATGATTGAAGCATTTAAACGTCGTCATGACTTAGTGGTTAATGGCTTAAACGACATCAAAGGGATTTCTTGCTTACCTGCTGATGGTGCTTTCTACGCGTATGCAAACATTCGCCCTCTTATTCGTGCAAAAGGCTTAAAGTCTTGCACAGAATTCTCTGAGTGGTTACTTGAAGAAACTGGCGTAGCAGTCGTTCCTGGTGATGCATTTGGTTTAGGCGGTTTCATGCGTATTTCATATGCAACAGCTGACGAAGTACTTGTTGATGCGTTAGCACGTATCAAAAAAGCTGCTGAATCAATCGAAGGTGTTGATGCTGCGATTGCATCTATCGAAGCTGAAAAAGCTGCTAAATAATTTGAAAATATAAAAAAGGCCTCAAAATTGAGGCCTTTTTTATAATTAAAATTATTCTAAATTAAATAAAGCTGCCACCTCAGCCTCAGTCAGTTTTTTTGTATCATTCTGAAAATTATAAAAATCAGGTTTTGAATCAATAAAAATTTCCATATCTAATTTCAAGTCTTTTACTGGTTCATTTAAAGAAAACACATTGATATTGCAGTAACTTTGATCTTTTGTTCTCCAAAAAATTGTTGTTCCACAAGCGTTACAAAAGCCTCTTTCACCCCATTCAGAAGAGTTAAATACACTAAGATGCTTTTGCTGAATAAACTTTAAACTACCTTTAACTACATCAACTGTCATAATGACACCACTGGTTTGTCTACGACACATCGAGCAATGGCAAACATGTACATCATGATTTTTTAACTCAACTTCGAAAGTTGTTTCACCACACAAACACTGTCCGTTCATTATTATTTTCCACAAAAAGTTTATATTTTTAGGGTTATAAAATATTCTGCTCAACCAAATTTTACAAGTTTATAAACTATAAGTGACCTATCCTTCTATTCACTCCAACTTGACAATAGTTAATTTAACGCCTAATTTAACATCAAGTTCTATTTTAGAACTTTAATAACTGAAGGACTCAAAAAATGAAAAATCCTATGGAAATGACAGGCCTCGAATTTTTACAAGCCATGATTGAAGGTTATATTCCACCTGCCAGTATTAGCAAAACTATTCCGATGCAACCTACTGAGATTTCTGAAGGATCTGTGACCTTTAAAGCACAAGCAGATCACAATCATTTAAACCCTTTAGGTGGTGTACATGGTGGTTTTGCTGCAACTGTTTTAGATTCAGTGACTGGCTGTGCTGTACATACAATGCTACCTGCTGGTGTGGGTTATGGAACCATAGATCTTAATGTGAAAATGTGCCGCCCTCTTCCACAGAATCAGGTTTTAATTGCCACAGGTAAAGTGATCAATTTAAGTAAAAATTTAGGTATTTCCGAAGGAAAAATTACTGATGAAGAAGGCAAACTTTATGCTTATGCAACAGCAACCTGCATGATTATTCGACCATAAAAACCAAGGCAGCTTTAAACGGCTGCCTTTTTTATTAAGTAAGGAATATCTGGGCGGTCACAAGTTTTCGCAACCACATAAGGTGCCCAAATATTCTTAAGTTGAAGCTCTATCACTTCATGATGCTGAGTAGACCAAGCTAAAACTTTATTTTTACCTAGGAATAATTCTCCTTCGAGCTGGAAAATATAGAGAGGTTTAGATTGATCTAATACCTTGGAACACTTTAAAACTTTCAATGAAGTATGCACATCCCATTTTGAACTAAACCAGAGTTGTAGTAAGTCACCTAAGTACAAATCTTGTTTTTTAAATGGAAAAGCATCGATCCATGCATCTTCTACAGGTGTGTAATAAGATTCTGGTTGATTTAAAATATTGAGATAATTGCGTTGATAAAAATCAAAATTAGAAAAAATAGAAGCAACAGTAAGTGTTTTCATACTTATCTCCGATTTAGCCATTTTAGTGCTGGCAAGTTGGTTTAAATCCACACTGTTTGGATTACTCCAAACGCTTGTTCTTTTCTGAATCTAGCAATTGAATTTTCAAAGCGCAAGTAATTTATGATCTTACCTTTCAACTGGTCAAATAAAAAGCATACAACACAAAAATGAATGAAACATGACGATTTTTACTTGACCCTTGTCAAAATCTCCTTATAATCGCATGCAGATTCTCCCATAGCTCAGTCGGTAGAGCGACGGACTGTTAATCCGCAGGTCCCTGGTTCGAGCCCAGGTGGGAGAGCCAAATACTAAAAAGCCCGCAGCATTAAAGCGGGCTTTTTTATTGCTCTCTATTACAGTATACCTATAAAAAAAATCCTCTACTGCCTGTAGAGGATTTGCTTTTCATAATTCAAATATTTACCAGAACGAATCATCAGTTCTAGACTTAGGTGACCTTCTAGGCTTAGATCTTTTTAAAATTACATTATTCCACTTCTACAACTTTTAAAGGGTTAAAAGTCTGAGTCGTTGGCATCATTTCTATACGGTTAATATTAATATGCGGTGGTTGTGATGCGATCCATGCTACTGTATTTGCAATATCTTCCGGCAAAATTGGATTTTTCTTATCGTATAGACTGTTAGCTTTCTCCTGATCTCCCTTAAAACGTACAAGAGAAAATTCGGTACCACCACACAACCCTGGCTCAATATTCGTTACTCGCACGCCAGTACCAGCCAAATCTGCACGTAGATTTAAACTAAACTGCTCTACAAAAGCTTTTGTTGCCCCATACACATTACCACCTGGATATGGGTATGTACCTGCAATTGAACCCATATTAATGATTAAGCCTGATTTCTTCTTTACCATACTTGGTAAAATTAATCGGGTAACCGTAACAAGACCTTTAACATTGGTATCAATCATGGTGTACCAATCATCTAAATCCGCTTTATCTGCTGGCTCTAGACCCAATGCCAAGCCTGCATTATTCACTAGTAAGTCAATTTGATCGATTTGAAATTCATTTGGTAATTCTTTAAATAAATTATTTATATTTTCTGCCGTATCAGTCATATCAAATACGAGTGGGTAGAAATTTTCGCCAAGTTGTTTTTGTAGTTCTTCTAATTTTTCTGCGCGTCTTCCACATCCAATAACTTTATAGCCTGACTCAATCAGTTTTTTTGAAATACTATAACCAAAACCTGCTGATGCGCCTGTAACTAATGCTAACATTCTTATATCCTTAGAAATAATCAACTGTTTCAGTTGAACTCATGATGAACATATCAGCCTTTATATTTACACAATATTTATTATTAGCCTAAAAAAATAAAAGTTTTTTTAAAAATTTTAAGAGAAATTTAAATCTGTAAAAAATATATTTATTAAATAATGATATGCATTAAAAAACTAAAAAATGGTCCTTACTTAACCTTAAATATCGACTCAAACTATTTAGAAGTTAGAGCTACTTAATAAAAAAGTTTACCGTGAAAGGTAAACTTTTTAACTTGAGGTATCCAAGCTTATGCAGGGATACCACTATGAAAACGGAAAGTATCATCTGGAGTCAAAATCAGATTCTTTTCAACTTCACGGATATGTTCAATACGCTGTTGAATATCTTCTTCAGGATCTTTCATTTTGGCAGTTTTTGCGACGTCAAGCGCTAGTGCTAAATAGTCTTCAAAATGACGAGATTCTGACTTAAGCAAGTAACGGTAATAGCGCCCTAACTCATCATCAACACGCGGAGCAAGCGCATAAAAGCGTTCACATGAACGTGCTTCTACAAAAGCCCCAATCACAAGTACATCAATTAGAGCTTCTGGTTCATATGTGCGGATTTCTTTTCGTAAGCCACCTGCATAGCGTCCAGCACTTAAACCTTTCCACTCTTGCCCACGTTTTGTCATAAATTCTAGAACTTGTTCATAGTGAAGCATTTCTTCACGTACAAGCTGGGCAAGCTTAACTTGTAGGTCCGTAAAAAAACTATAGCGGAACATCAAGTTCATGGCTGTACCCGCTGCCTTTTTCTCACAGTTAGCATGATCTTGCATCAAGATGTCTAAATTATTAACAGCCTCATCCAACCATTCTTTTGGGGTTTGACATCCTAAAAATGCTAATACAGGCTGCATTAATTCATCGTAATTGATACTCGACATTACTACTTATCCTGCTGCCTGAATCGCTGTTTTCATGTCTTTCACCGCCTGTACTAGTCCAACAAAAACACTTTCCGCAATAATTGAGTGACCAATATTTAACTCATGAATTTGTGGAATTGCCGCAATTGGAGCAATATTTTTCAGATTCAAACCGTGACCAGCATTTACAACCAAACCTTTTGAAGCTGCGTATTCCACACCTTTTACGATGCGAGCAAGTTCTTCTTGTTGTTCTTGCTCTGTTGTTGCATCTGCATAAGCCCCAGTATGTAATTCAATAGTAGGCGCTCCACAAGCAATTGCTGCATCAATTTGAGCAAAATCAGCATCAATAAAGAGTGAAACATCACAACCAATGGCAGCTAAAGCTTGAGTTGCAGCTTTAACTTTTTCAAAGTTACCCACTACATCTAAACCGCCTTCTGTTGTAACTTCTTGGCGTCGTTCTGGTACAAAACACACATGTTGCGGTTGAATTTCTTTCGCAAACTCAACCATTTCATCAGTTACGGCCATTTCAAGATTCATACGTGTTTTCAATAATGGACGCATACGGCGCACGTCATCATCTTGAATATGTCTGCGATCTTCACGCAAATGCAAAGTAATCCCCTCTGCACCCGCTTGTTCACAAATAAGAGCAGCTTCTACAGGGTCTGGGTAAGCAGTACCGCGCGCCTGTCTTAAAGTAGCAACATGGTCTATGTTTACACCAAGCAATGCAGCCATAAAAAAATCCTAATTACGATTGAGTTTGAGTATTTTGAATCCACAATTGTCGACTTTTTAGGGGACGGTCACCTAAAAGCGATGTAATCATTTGACGGTATAGTTTACCTAATAATTGCAATTGTTCGTGAGAAAAATTCTGTCCCTGCTCATAATCCAGCATGGATAAAATTGCTTTTCCTGACAACGATGAGCGACTTGCCTGAACAACGGGGGCAAATCCTTCAGTCACTTGAAACTGATAAAACTGTTGAGGCAAAATTTCTTTTTGTGAGCTATCAATTGAAAAATCCATCGCATAGCCTAGCTCTGCAAGCAAGATATGCTCAAATTGCCTCAAGATCTGTCTAAGAAATAAATCCGGATTTTCATGAGAAGATAGCTGCTGGAGTTGAAGCAGCGTTAACTGGTATTGTTCAAAAGTTTGTGGCATTGCCTCTTCTAGTGGGCAAAGTCTAAGAACAATTTCGTTTAAATAGAACCCTGCAAAAAAAGCATCGCCAAAAAAGAAAACCGGCTGATTTAGTATTTCCAGCTTTGTAAAATTTTTGAGCTCACTTTTGCCTGTGGCTTGCAAACGGATTGGCTGATATTGAGGAGGCGGAGTCTGTCTTAAAATACCATCAACCCGCCCATATTCTTGAGTGAAGAGATGCACAATATGGCTTTTTTCACGGTATTTACGATGGTGAATCATATATCCATGTAGGACTTCATTGCGCATCATAAAAAGAAACTATTCCTCAGATTCTTTTTCTTTTTTATCGTCATCATCACCATCAGGAATTACAGCCCCTACAACAGCAGCTGTACCCTTCACTACACCTTTAGTCGTTTTATAAGCAATACCTACTGGTACGGTTACAAGCTTATATACACAACCTTGCAACATCAATGTACATCCAACGATAATCAATATTGATGTAATTGCTTTCATACCAGTATTCCCTACTTTTTAGATATCACTATATCCTAAACTTTTTAAAGCACGTTCATCATCAGACCAACCGCCTTTGACCTTAACCCATAAGGTAAGCATGATCTTTTGTTCGAACATTTTTTCCATGTCTTTACGTGCATCCATGCCAATTGTTTTAAGCTTGGCACCTTTTTCACCAATTACAATCGCTTTTTGACCAGGACGATCCACAAAAATAGTTGCATCAATATAGGTACATGCTGGTTTTAAACGACCGGTTTTTTCATTAACAGTTGCCTCTTCCGTTTTGAAAGATTCAATTTGTACTGTTAAATCATAAGGTAGCTCTTCGCCCAACTGACGCATGATTTTTTCACGGATGATTTCACTTGCCAAGAAGCGCTCTGAACGGTCCGTAATTTGATCGAATGAATATAAAGGTGGCTGATAAGGAAGATATTTTTCAATCGTTTCACTTAAGTGCTCTAAGTTTGCTCCACGGAGTGCAGAAACAGGAACAATCTCAGCAAAATTCATAAGTTTGGCACGTTCTTGAATTAAAGGGAGAATCTCTCTCTTATCTCCAAAAGTATCAGCTTTATTAATTACCAAAATAACTGGCATATCAGCATTCTTGAGTTTCTCAAGCACTAAATCGTCATTTTGAGTCCACTTCTGGGCATCAATAACAAATAAGACTAAATTCACGTCACGTAACGCAGAATGCGCAGCACGGTTCATCATTTTATTGATTGCACGTACTTCTTTCTTATGCATACCTGGAGTATCGACATAAACCGCTTGCATTTTTTCACGCGAATCAATACCGATAATTTTATGGCGTGTCGTTTGAGGTTTACGTGAAGTAATAGAGAGTTTTTGGCCCAATAAATGGTTCATGAGGGTAGATTTACCCACATTTGGACGTCCTACAATCGCCACAAATCCGCTCTTAAAATCCGAAGGAATTGTAACGCCTTTGGAACTAAAAAATTGATCAATCAGATTGTTTGGATCTTGGTTTTCGTTTGAATCTGGATTGATTTGATCAGAATGCATCGACATGCAGGTTATTGCTCCAATAACTTTAAAATTTCCGCCGCTGCTGCCTGCTCGGCAAAACGACGACTTGACCCCTCACCATGAATTTTTGATAAACCATCTACCAAACATTCGACTTTAAAGTGCTGATGAGGCGCATCACCCTGAATATCTACAACCTCGTAAACAGGGAGAGGTTTTTTACGTGCTTGTAGATACTCTTGTAAACGTGATTTTGGATCCTTGAGTTGATCTGTTGGCTCAATATGATCTAAATAAGGCGTATACCATTTTAACACAATATCTTTGAGTAGGTTCAGATCACTACTATCAAGATAAATTGCACCAATAATGGCCTCCACTGTGTCAGCCAATATTGACTCACGATGATGACCACCAGATTTCAACTCGCCTGTGCTTAATATTAAACACCGACTAAGTTGCAAATCGGTTGCAATTTTACCTAATGCTTCCTGACGTACTAAAGTCGCGCGCATACGCGTTAGTCGCCCCTCATTTTCATGAGGGTACGCATGGTATAAATAATTGGCGATAATCATCCCCAACAGTGAATCGCCCAAAAATTCCAGACGTTCGTAGTTATACTTATGACTCACCGAACGATGAGTCAAAGCCAACTGTAGCAATTCAGGCTGCTTAAATTGATAACCGATTCGACTGAGTAAGCGAGGATCACTTAGCTTGAACTGATGTTTTGTCAAAACTCTTCTCAAATGTTAAAACTAAATCAATATTCAGTAAGAAAGGCTTTCTTACCTCATATTTCTTTTTGACTGTTAGACTTGGCTGGTTAAACACTTCAGCAATCTCTTTAAAATGCAGATCACGAATGTTGTTCATTTCCAGCCGTTGGTCCATCTGTGTCATAAACTTTTGGGGTGTGATATCAGCCGAGCTTTGTTGCATAAGCTCTGTAATCTGATTATTAATCACACGATCATCCCAATATGCTGGCCAAACTGCAAGTACGGCTTTCACCGCAATTGCAAATATGACCACCCCAAATAAAATTGCTAAATACGAAGTACCCTGTTGTGCCTTACGCATTTTTGTTTTCCTAATGGTTGTTTTTAATCTATTTTCCCATTTCGGTTAAAGCTTGGCAGGTGGAAACCAGGTTCTTTATGCATCCAGACATAGAAAGCTCGGCCTGTTAAATTTTCTTCAGGTACGAAGCCCCAGAAACGACTGTCAGCACTTTGATCACGGTTATCCCCCATTGCAAAGTAATGTCCTTTCGGAACTGTTACTTCCCAATATAAACCGTCTTGGTTTGCATATTTACCATTATCAACATAGTTGATAAATGGTGCCTGACGCGCTACATTTACGCCTTCAAGCTCACGCATCGTAAAAGTATGATCACCAATTGTTTCTTTATGATAAATAGAAGTTGGTGTATCTAAAGCATCTTTTTCGCGACTAAACTGTGTTGGTACTTTAGGAATTTTTTGACCATTAATAATCAATTGTCCATGATCATAAACAATATGGTCACCAGGTAAACCAATTACACGTTTAATATAACTAATAGTGGGTTGTGGTGGATAACGAAAAACGATGACATCACCACGTTTCGGTTCACCGATATCAATCACTTTTTTATTGACGATAGGTAAACGGACACCATAGTCAAATTTATTAACTAAAATAAAATCGCCAGTCTCTAAGGTCGGAACCATAGAGTCTGATGGAATATTAAATGGTTCATAAAGAAATGAGCGAAGTACAAGCACAACAGCTAAAACTGGCCAAAAGTCATAGGCCCATGTAATAACAAAATTTTCGTTCTCTCGCCCTTTATTTGCACGCTGTTTAAAAACAAGCTTATCTAGCAACCACACTGCAAATAAAATCAGCGTAACAGGAACAAGAATTAAATTAAAATCAAAATCCACAGGACCTCACTCGCAGCTTAGCTGCTTGCCTTGCGGCTGGGAGAAGATAAGTTCATCCCAGCCTTTTCTCTTATCTTTCTACTTTCAAAACAGCTAAGAACGCTTCTTGTGGGATTTCTACACTACCCACTTGTTTCATACGTTTCTTACCTTCTTTTTGTTTCGCAAGTAGTTTCTTCTTACGAGACACGTCACCGCCATAACATTTTGCTAAAACGTTTTTACGCATCGCCTTCACGGTCGAACGAGCAATAATTTGTGCACCAATAGCAGCCTGAATTGCGACATCGAACATTTGACGTGGAATCAAATCTTTCATTTTCTCAACTAAAGCAATACCACGATGACGAGCATCATTACGGTGACAAATCATTGCAAGCGCATCGACCTTCTCACCATTAATTAACACGTCAACCTTAACTAAAGATGAACTCTCAAAACGAATAAAGTTATAGTCAAGTGAAGCAAAACCACGTGAACATGATTTAAGCTTATCAAAGAAGTCCATAACCACTTCAGCCATAGGAATTTCAAAAGTAATTGAAACTTGATTACCTAAGAATTTCATGTCTTTTTGTACACCACGGCGCTCAATACATAGGGTCATGACGTTACCTAAGTACTCTTGCGGTACAAGAATATGACACTCTGCAATTGGCTCACGCAAATCTTCAACAACAGAACCATCCGGCATTTTAGATGGACTATCAATATAGATCGTATCGCCTTTTTTAGTGACAGCTTCATACACTACCGTTGGCGCTGAGCTGATCAAATCAAGGTCATACTCGCGCTCTAAACGCTCTTGTACGATTTCCATGTGCAACATGCCCAAGAAACCACAACGGAAACCAAAACCAAGCGCATCTGAACTTTCAGGTTCAAAGAATAAAGCCGAGTCATTGATCTGTAGTTTTTGTAAGGCTTCGCGGAATGGTTCAAAATCGCTTGCATCAATTGGGAAAAGGCCTGCGTAAACCTGAGGTTTAACCTTTTTAAAACCAGGAAGTGAAGCTACTTCAGGGGTTGTTGAAAGCGTGATGGTATCACCTACCGGCGCACCAAAAATATCTTTAATACCCGCGATAACAAAGCCTACTTCACCAGCTTCAAGCATGCCAGTTTCAGTATGTTTAGGGTTGAATACACCTACCGATGTAACAATGTGAGTCTGACCAGTAGATTTAACCAACATTTTGTCGCCCTTGCGGATACGACCATCTTTAATACGAACTAAAGAGACAACACCTAAATAGTTATCAAACCATGAGTCAATGATTAATGCCTGTAAAGGAGCCTCACGGTCACCTGTTGGAGCAGGAATAACATCAACTAATGTTTCTAAAACACCTTCAACGCCTAAGCCTGTTTTTGCAGAACATGTAGGTGCATTGGTTGCTTCAATACCGATAATTTCTTCAATTTCGTGAATAACGCGCTCAGGCTCTGCTTGCGGTAAATCAATTTTATTTAAAATTGGAAGAACCTCGAGACCTTGCTCAATAGCGGTATAACAGTTTGCAACTGATTGTGCTTCTACACCTTGTGCAGCATCAACAACCAATAACGCACCTTCACAAGCAGCTAATGAACGAGATACTTCATAAGAGAAATCAACGTGTCCCGGAGTATCAATAAAGTTAAGCTGATATTCCTGCCCGTTTGGATGAGTATAGTACAACGTCACCGAAGCAGCTTTAATGGTAATCCCACGTTCACGCTCGAGCTCCATTGAGTCCAAGACCTGAGCTTGCATCTCACGATCTTGCAGGCCACCACACATCTGAATAAAACGGTCAGCCAAAGTAGACTTACCATGATCAATATGAGCGATAATCGAGAAATTTCGGATATTTTTGATATCAACGGATTTTTTAGCTTGCGCCATGGGCTACCTTGAGAAAATATAAAGTGCTATGTAGCTTGTTTTAATACATAGCCAAAGCGGTTTAACAAATTGCGAGAGATTATAGCAGATTGCAGAAATGAAAAAGATATAAATTATTTCTTTTAAAAAAAGCTTTTAAAGTTCTCTATATAATCAGCTATTGTTCGTCTGAGAAAAGTTAAATTAATACAGCTTCAACTCAAATTTGAGTAAATCACCCCCTAATGTATTAACAGTATGGTTGACTGTTGTTCCAATTAATTCAAATCCAAGTCTGTTTGCAACTTGTTGTGACCTCACGTTCTTTTCAAATATTTCAGCCCAAATATATTTTATTTTTTTCCTAAACAATTGCTCTTGCTTCAGATACTGAATTAATCCTATAAGTGCTTCTTGCATATAACCCACACCCCATGCATCAGGATGAAGCTCATAACCAATGACTACACCGAAATCATCATTAATTTGCTTAATACTGTTTACACCGCATGTGCCAAATATAATTCCATCATGTTTATGACGAATTGCATGCCTAAAACCTAGCTGCTGATCCCATTTCTTATGCATTTTTTCAATCAAAGCTTCTGCTTCCTCTAAGGAAGTAAAAGCTTTTAAATCATAGAATTCAAGTACTATGGAATTTGAAAATAATTCAAAAATGAACTTTAGATCATCTTCTTTAAGTTCATTTAAAATTAGTCTATCGGTTTCAATCGAAAATAAACGCTCCAAATTCCGACCTCTCTTAATTACTACTATATGAAACAGTGAAATCTAAAGGATTTATACTTGAATCAAGAGGTTTATAAGCCTGTGTAAAAGTCGGCGACATACGTTTAGGTCGACCTGAAGCAATTTCAATACATGCCCATTTGGTATTTCCGACGAACAAAATTGCCTGATCAGAAGGACGGAAAAAGGCATACTGACGAAATGAATACAGAGCATTAATATCATCTAGCCATGTCCGCAGCACAATTTCTTCCCCTTCAAACGCAGCTTTACGGTATTGCACATGGTGTTCAACCGCAACCATTGCATGTTTTAGCTCTAGATATTTGGTTACTCCTACCCCTAATGTTTCCACATGAGCAGCAGCGACGTCTTGCATCCACTGGACATACATTACATTGTTAACATGCCCTAAAGCATCAATATGCTGTGGCTGAACCTGAATATGTAAATCGAAAATACTGCTCACAAAACACCCACTTTAATCATTAAATTCAAAGCTAAAATTTAATTAGCTAGATCGAACATTATGCCGAATACAAATAATAAAAAACCACCCATTTTCAGGGTGGTTCATTTTTATAATATTTTACTGAATACGTAAACCAAGCATTGCTCGTTGTCCTTGACGAATAATCCCAACTCGCGCAACTGTATTTTTCGGCAAATTCGAAACAACTTTTGCAAAATCCTGACTATTTAGAATTTGAGTATTATTAACCTGAATAATCACATCGCCAGGAATGATATTTGACAATGATGCTAATCCACCACGGCGGACATCTTGTACATAAATACCACCTTTTATACCTAAAGCATTTTTCTCTGGCACAGCGAGATCACGAATACTCATTCCCAATACTGGACCTTTAGAAGCAGAGGCTTGATTACCGGTAGCAGGTGTTTCATCTGGTGCAGTTGCCAGTGTTGCCGAGATATTTCGGGTTTTATCATCACGTAAAACTTCAAACTGAACAGTTTGGTTTGGTTGTACTTTATTTAATGCATAAAGCAAATCACTAGTACGCAGTACAGAAGCACCATTTAATTTTAGAATAACATCGCCAGCTCTAAGCCCTGCTTTTTGAGCAGGTGAATTTGGAGAAACCTGAGTAATCAGAGCACCTTCCGGTTTAGGCAATTTATAGGCATCTGCAAGGTTACGGTCAATATCTTGCATCATAACGCCTAGGTATGAACGAGTCACTTTCCCTTTCGTTTTAAGCTGTTCAGCTACATCCATCGCAACATCAATTGGAATAGAGAAAGATAAGCCCATATACCCCCCCGTACCACTAAAGATACGTGAGTTCACCCCGACAACTTCACCATTTTGGTTAAACAATGGACCGCCTGAGTTACCAGGGTTCAACGCCACATCAGTTTGAATAAATGGTACAGAGGTTTCACCGCTCATGTTACGTGATTTAGCGCTGACAATACCTGCTGACGCTGAATAATCAAAACCAAATGGTGAACCAATTGCTAAAACCGGCTCTCCTACACGTAAACGGTCAACATTTCCTACGCGTAAAGCAGGATAGTTAGTTCCATTTACCTTTAATAATGCAACGTCTGTCCGCTCAT
Organism: Acinetobacter sp. UC24323; assembly: GCF_024151445.1. Lineage (NCBI taxonomy): Bacteria > Pseudomonadati > Pseudomonadota > Gammaproteobacteria > Moraxellales > Moraxellaceae > Acinetobacter > Acinetobacter sp. UC24323. The sequence continues at coordinate 419,405 of NZ_JAHIBY010000002.1, forward strand.
CACTACCGACCACTGTTGCATCAATTTCACGACGGTCATTTAAAGTAATACTGATGCGGGAAGCATTTTCAATTACATGGTGGTTCGTAAGTAAATAACCGTCTTTACTAATAAAGAACGCGCTACCATATGCAGTTTTCTCTTGAGGACCTTGTTGCTGTGGAATGATGACCTGATTACCAAAGAAACGTTTTAAAATTTCAGGAACTTGCTGTTGTAACAGTTCATCCTGAGTCATTTTTTTTACAACGTTTACACTCACCACAGCCGGACTAACTTGTTCAACGAGGTTTGAAAAATCAACAGCAGCATTTGCTTGAACAGCAGCAACTGTAAATACCGCTGCATACATTCCTTGTTGTAAATAGCGAGATTTCATTCGGTGCTCACCCACAATTGGTCTACGAGAATAAGAATAAAACTTTTGTATCACAATGCTTTGGAATTGTGCGTAACAATATGTTTATTTGTAAGGCATCCTCATCAAGTTTATTTTACACATTGCAATTTTTTAAGCTAATTGCAATTTTTCTGTGACTTAGAGCGCTTAAGCTCTTGCCTTTTTAGGTAAAAAGGGGTGTCATTAGCGGACGTTTTAAATTGATGCGAATGGACATGCCTAATCAACAGACAATTCACCACTTTGACGTGATTATTGTGGGCAGTGGCGGTGCTGGTTTAAGTCTGGCTTTATCGTTACCAAGTCATTTTAATATTGCAGTTTTAGCTAAGGCTGCTTTAACTGAAGCAAGTACCTTCTATGCACAAGGTGGTGTTGCTGCAGTGCTTGATGAAACTGACTCTATTCAACAACACATTAATGACACTATGATTGCAGGTGCTCATTTATGTGAAATGGATGCAGTCCAGCATACTGTAGAAGGCGGTCGCCCTTCTGTTGATTTCCTTTTAAAGCAAGGTGTGCAGTTTACCTTAGATGAAGATGAACAGCTTCATTTGACTCGTGAGGGTGGCCATTCGCAGCGCCGTATTATTCATTCTGCTGATGCAACTGGCAAAGCTATTTCAACCACTTTGGTTGAACGCGCCAAAGAACGTAAAAACATCACTATTTTTGAAAACTATATTGCGATTGATTTAATCACGTCGCATAAGTTAGGTCATACAGAGCAGGCAAATCGTGCTATTGGTTTGTATGCACTAGATGAAAGTACTGAAAAAGTTCATACCTTCCTTGCCCCATTTACCGCACTTGCTTGCGGCGGCGCAATGAAAGCTTACCTTTATACATCTAATCCGGATATTGCTACTGGTGACGGTATTGCGATGGCATACCGTGCAGGTTGCCGTGTTGCCAATATGGAATTTAACCAGTTCCATCCAACCTGCCTTTACCACCCGCAAGCACGTTCTTTCTTAATTACTGAAGCCATGCGTGGTGAAGGTGCTTACTTACGTTTACCAGATGGCGAACGTTTTATGCTACGTTTTGACGATCGTGCAGAGTTAGCTCCTCGCGATATTGTGGCACGTACCATTGACCATGAAATCAAGCGTCTCGGTATTCGCCATGTGTGGTTAGACATTACACACAAATCACCTGAGTTTATTAAAGAGCACTTCCCTACACTTTATGCACGATTGCTTGAGCTAGGTATCGACATCACTAAAGATATGATTCCGGTGGTGCCGGCTGCACACTATACCTGTGGTGGTGTTGTGGTTGACTCAAATAGCCAGACTGATATTGAAGGTCTATATGCAATTGGTGAAACCTCTTATACGGGTTTACATGGTGCAAACCGTATGGCGAGTAACTCATTACTTGAATGCTTCGTTTATGGCATGAGTGCAGCAAAAGATATCGAAAGTAAGTTTGATAAAAACTTCAAATTACCGGAAGTACCCACTTGGGACGATTCTCAAGTAACCAATCCAGATGAAGATGTCGTGATTTTACAAAACTGGGATGAGTTACGTTCGACCATGTGGAACTACGTTGGTATTGTAAGAACCACAAAACGTTTAGAACGTGCGTTACACCGTATTGAAATGTTAAAACGCGAAATTAATGAATATTATCAAGATTATCGTGTCAGCAAGAACCTGATTGAACTGCGTAATCTTGTACTTGTTTCCGAAATGATTGTTCGCTGTGCCATGCACCGTAAAGAATCACGTGGCTTACATTATACACTTGATTATCCGGAAACTTCGAGCGAGATTCGTAAAACGGTTCTGACGCCTCCAAACTTTGCAGTAGAGCAACCTTTGGTGAATACCAGTGTATAAATAGTTTCTTTATAAAAAAGCACGGTTCATGCCGTGCTTTTTTATTACTTAAGATTTATGGTCTAGGTGGAATTGAGTAAGTCGCGGTCACATGTGCCACGGGTTCCTCTTGCCCTACTGAATAAATCCAGACCTCACCTACGACTAAGCTCTTTCCTACTTTCATGAGCTTACATTCACTGCGTAAGTCTTGATCACCTGCGGGTTTTCTCAGGAAATTAATATTAAAATTGGTGGTTACAGCTAAACCAATAATTCCAATTTCACCGAGTATTGCAATATATAAAGCAAAGTCTGCCAAAGTCATCATAGTCGGGCCAGATATAGTACCACCCGGACGTTGATGTCTTTGGTCAACGTGATAATAAACAACGGCAGCTTTAGAGGTGACTGATTCAATCGTGCAATGTTCCAAACTTTGTGGGAATTCCTTTTCAAGAAATGCCACAATTTCTTCTTTTGAGCTTTTCATCCTTGTTATTCTTCAATTTTAAACAGTAATTAAAATAGCATAAGATACTGCCCAATATTTTCTATGACGTTTGAAACCAGATTTCTTGTCATTTTTCACCACTCCCAGAGAAATGAGAGTGGCTTTTACTACTACTTATCCTAAATATTGCAAAGCTTGTTCGAATACCTGATCAGGACTTTGGGTAGCATCTAAACGTTTAATACGCGCAGGCTCAGCTTTCCATAAGGTTTCATATCCTTCACGAACCTTAGTAAAGAAGCTTAACTTTTCCTGTTCAAAACGGTCTAAAGCTCCGCGTTCACGTGCACGGTTCATACCGAGTTCAATCGGTGCATCTAACCAAAAAGTCACTTCTGGCATACGTGAAACGAAGTTCTGGTTTAAAAGCTGTAATTTGTCTTGGCTTAAACCACGACCGGAACATTGATAAGCATAACTCGCATCGGTAAAACGGTCACTTAATACAATTTTATTAGACTCTAATGCCGGCAAAATAACTTGTTGTAAGTGTTGAGCTCGTGCCGCATAAATTAAGAGCAGTTCGGTATCATGACTCATATTTTCATCATGATTCACTGCTAAAAGCATCGAACGGATTTGTTCTGCGAGTGGTGTTCCACCCGGCTCTCGAGTTAAAACAACTTGTTTACCTTGTTCTTCAAAATGCTGATGAATTTTTCGAATGAGTGTAGTTTTTCCTACCCCTTCCGTGCCTTCAAAGCTAATAAACATCTCTTTTCCTTATTTCTTCGATCTCAACACGGATAAATACTCTTGCACTGCTTGGTTATGTGCTTGCAAGTCTGCCGTAAATTTATGTCCACCATTACCAGTCGCTACAAAATAGATGTTATTTGAATCATCTGGATGTAACGCAGCTTCAATGGCTTTTTGGCTTGGCAGCGCAATTGGAGTTGGCGGTAACCCATTAATTGTATAGGTATTATATGGTGTTGGTGTACGTAAGTCTTCGCGAGTAATGTTACCCTTATAGTTTGCACCCATACCATAAATTACGGTTGGATCAGTCTGTAAACGCATACCGAGTTTTAAACGGCGCACGAAAACCCCTGAAACTTGTGTAAGTTCGTTATCGAGGCTCGTTTCTTTTTCAACAATAGAAGCCATGATTAAAGCTTCATACTTATCTTTATAAGGTAAATTTGGCGCCCGCTTTGCCCAAGCCGCATCTAAGGCTTTCATTTGACGATGATATAAATCGGTCAGGATTTTCTTATCAGTCTCACCTTTAGCAAAGAAATAAGTGTTGGGTGCAAACAGACCTTCAGGATGATGATAAGGAATACCTAAAGCCTTCATAAGCTGGTCATCTGGTAAATCCAATATCGTATTTTTTACATTTTTATCGTTTTTTAGTGCTGTAATCAGCTGCTTAAAAGTTGTTCCTTCAATCACTAGAACACGGTTCATCTGGGCATTATCAGCATCAGATAACATCTCTAATACTTGTCTTACGCTCATTCCCTGCTCTATCTCATATACACCAGCTTTCATACTGTCATGAATCATAAACTTTTGATAAAGCTTAAGTACAATTGGGAAATGGATTTTATTTTCTTTGGCTAAACGATCAATAAAACCAGAATAGGTCTCACCTGATGTGATCGATAGCATCTGCTTTTTCCCTTCAATAGGATAAGCTTTAAATAAACTTGACCATAAAATAGCAAAAATAGAAATTAAAACGATAAAACAGCCAATCAGCACTAACTTTTTTGGAAAATTAGATGCTGTTTTCTTGCCCTTTTTTTTAGCATTTTTTGCTTTCGCATTCACAGGTGGCTTCGGCATATTAATGAATCTGATTCAAGTTAAGAGTATGAAATAAATTTAGGCACGCCTGTGACTCTAGAATTTGTTCACTGATTTGAGTAACTACTCGCATTGGATGTAAAGCATTACAAAAGAATAGACTCTGTATTTGTGGTACTTCATCTAGCTCAATTATTCTAACTTCACAGGCAATTCCGTAGTGCTGCATACGCGCCAAAATTTCTGCACGCATCACACCGTGGACGCCATTATAGCGAAGTTCCGGAGTAATCCATCTATCATTTAAACGAATAAAACAATTACTGCTTACCCCTTCAACAATATAACCTTGTACATCAGTTACTAAAGCTTCAACCCAGCCTTGTTGATCTGCTTCTTTTTTTAGCAATACCTGCTCAAGACGGTTTAAGGATTTAAGCCCAACTAAACTCGGCATGGTTAAACCTAAAGTCTGATTTAAAACACCACACTGTATAAAATCTGGCTGGAACTGCTCCAATGCTTTTGGATAAAACCAGATATAAATATCTGCCGCATGCTTTGGCAAACTATAGCCACGATCACCTTCACCACGGCTAATCACAATTTTTAAAGTCCCGTTGAGCACGAGATTCTGATTTTGGAGATGCTGCAAACTTTGTTCGATTAACTCAAAATCTGCAACCAAAGATAATTTTTGGCAAGCAAGTTTTAGACGTTCCCAGTGCCGTGCTTTAAGCTCAATCTTATTTTGAAAAACACGAATTGTGGTAAAGCAGCCATCCCCATAATGAAATGCCCGGTCCAATAAAGGAATGGTCTCTACAGGTTGTCCATTTTTAAAACACCACATGCTTAATCCATCCTTTATTTAAAACCACCCAACAATACAACACCTTTCATTTAATTAATAAATGACTGATTTTAAAAAATTATACCGATTTAAGAGAAACTTTTGAAACTTGTTATATATCAAGATTTAAGAATAACTTATCCATTTTTATTATTTCTATATTTTTCATATTAAATTCGTTTTTTATTATTTTTTTAGAATAAAGACTAGCGCTATTCTGCGTTCATGTTTTGAACATTTCGTATTTTTTGAGGGGTTATCTCATGCGTTTTTCTCAGTTAAAAGTCGGGGTTATTGCTGCATTACTTTCTGTTTCATCGTTTGCAGCTCAAGAATTCTTAAACGTTTCTTACGATCCAACTCGCGAGTTATATACAGATTTCAACAAACAGTTCGGTACTTACTGGAAACAGCGTACCGGTCAAGATATTGAGTTTAAACAGTCACACGGTGGATCTGGTAAACAGGCCCGCGCTGTAATCGATGGCTTAAATGCAGATGTTGTGACATTAGCACTTGCTGCTGATATTGATGAAATTGCTGAAAAAGCAAAATTGCTTCCAACAGACTGGCAGAAAAAGTTACCGCAAAACTCTACTCCGTACACATCAACTATCGTGTTTTTAGTTCGTAAGGGTAACCCTAAACAAATTAAAGATTGGGGTGACTTAATCAAGCCAGGCGTGGAAATTATTACGCCAAACCCGAAAACTTCTGGTGGTGCACGTTGGAACTATCTTGCAGCATGGGCTTGGGCAAAACATCAAGCAGGTGGTAACGATGCAAAAGCACAAGAATTTGTTCGCCAAATTTATAAACACACCAAAGTTTTAGATTCAGGCGCCCGTGGTGCAACCACTACATTTGCTGAACGCGGAATTGGTGACGTATTACTGGCTTGGGAAAATGAAGCACATTTAGCTATCCGTGAACAACCAGGCAAGTTTGAGATTGTGACGCCATCTTTATCTATTTTGGCTGAGCCGCCAGTTGCAATTGTTGAAAAAAATGCAGCGAAAAAAGGCAACTTAACTATTGCAAAAGGTTACCTCAACTATTTGTACTCACCTGCTGGTCAAGAAATTGCAGCACGTAATTTCTACCGTCCTCGCAATGCAGCTGTACTCAAAAAATACAGCAATGTATTTAAGCCATTGAAACTTGTCACCATTGATAAAGAGTTTGGCGGTTGGACAAAAGTACAAAAGCAACACTTTGATAATGGTGGTGTTTTCGATCAAATCGTGAAAATCAATAGTGCAGAGAAGTAATTCTTTGTTCTAACGATAAGGAGAACAGACATGACACACACTGTAATTGTTCCGGGTGTAGGTGGAAGTGAACATCAACATTGGCAATCTTGGTTGCAGCGTCAACTCGTGTCTAGTTCTCGCGTTGAGCAAAAAAACTGGGATAGACCCGTATTAAGCGAATGGATTGAGCAATTCGTTAACACAGTTCAAGCAGTACAAACACCAGTCCAAATTGTTGCGCATAGTTTCGGCTGCCTAACTAGTGTTGCTGCCTTAGCAGAGCATCCAGAGTTACAACTTCAAGTTAAAAAACTGATTTTGGTTGCTCCTGCAAATCCGGCACGTTTTGGTGAAGCCGGATTTGCCCGCCATAGTTTGACTGACTACAAAGATTATTTTCATCAGCTAAAAATTAATGTGCCTGCAACGCTACTCATTAGTGAAAATGATCCATGGTTAGACTTTTTTGATGCTTTACAGCTTGCGAAATCTTGGCAATTAACCCCGATTAACCTTGGACAAGTCGGTCATATTAATGTTGCTTCAGGCTTTGGTCCGTTTCCTGACTTACTGAATCATCTACTTCCTGAAGACTCGATGTGTAGCCACTCATCTATTGATCCGGTAAAGACACATTTCTCTTTGAAATTTGCTTAATACCTAGCTTTATACCGCGCCGTTTATCTTTATTTATTCGCTTACTGGTTTCAGCAGGCTTTTCTCTTTGAGGAAATATCATGTCGCAGCGATCCCGAGTGCTGCCTGGGTTTGGTCTATCATTGGGCTTCACCCTCGCTTACGTTTCTTTTATTGTGCTTATTCCATTAGCCGCAGTCTTTATCAAATCATTTGGAATCGGATGGGACGGACTATGGGAAATTTTAACCTCTGAGCGTATTTTAAAATCGCTTCAACTCAGCTTTAGTTCAGCCTTAATTGCGGCGTTTATTAATGTTGTATTTGGGCTACTTTTAGCTTGGTGCCTTGTCCGTTATAACTTTCCCGGAAAGCGTCTGGTTGATGCCTTAGTGGACTTACCTTTTGCACTTCCAACAGCGGTTGCAGGCATTGCGTTGACCTCACTCTATGCGCCTACAGGCTGGATCGGTCAATATTTAGAACCCCTTGGTATTCAGGTTGCATATACCCCCATAGGGATTACGTTAGCTTTGGTGTTTATCGGCATTCCTTTTATTGTTCGAACTGTTCAACCGGTATTAAGCGATATTGAAACTGAACTTGAAGAGGCAGCTTCCGCACTCGGTGCAAATCGTTGGCAGACCATTACCAAAATTATTTTACCAATATTACTCCCTGCCCTATTTACAGGCTTTGCTTTAGCATTTGCTCGCGGTGTAGGTGAATATGGTTCTGTAATTTTCATTGCAGGTAACCAGCCGTTTAAAACTGAAATTGCTCCGCTTATGATCATTTCTCGCCTCGAAGAATATGACTATGCAGGTGCAACGACTATTGCAGCAGTGATGTTGGTTCTCTCTTTCATTATTTTATTTGTCATTAACTTACTTCAAGCATGGGCAAACCGTCGTACAGGGAGAAATGTCACATGAACCTACATACCGACAGCAATGCACTTGCCTTGAAATTGCAATCTCGTGACGCGACACGTGAACCAACTTGGGTACGTTATACGCTCATTACAATTGCACTGATTTTTTTCCTTAGCTGCCTCATGCTGCCACTTATTCTGGTTTTTGTTGAAGCATTTAAACAAGGTCTTGAAGTCTATGTTCAAGCTTTAATTGATCCAGATACGTTATCAGCAGTGAAATTAACACTATTGACCGCAGCAATTGCCGTTCCGATTAATGTGATATTTGGTGTTGCCGCTGCATGGGCTGTTTCCAAATTTCAGTTTAAAGGCAAAGCAATTTTAACCACCATTATTGATATGCCTTTTTCGGTTTCACCTGTTATTGCAGGTTTAATGATTGTACTGATTTTCGGTGCTCAAGGCTGGTTAGGCGGTTGGCTCATGGAACATGACATCAAGATTCTATATGCCGTACCTGCCATTGTTTTAGCGACCATCTTTATTACAGTTCCATTTGTGGCGCGTGAGTTAATTCCACTTATGGAAGCGCAAGGAACTGAAGAAGAGGAAGCAGCGATTGTACTCGGTGCATCAGGTTGGCAAACCTTTTGGAAAGTCACACTCCCTAACATTAAATGGGGTCTGATTTACGGCGTGATTTTGTGTAATGCCCGTGCAATGGGTGAGTTTGGGGCAGTATCAGTAGTTTCCGGCCACATCCGTGGTGAGACCAATACCCTGCCTCTACATGTCGAAATTTTATATAACGAGTACACCTTTAGTGCAGCTTTTGCGGTGTCCTCACTACTTGCTTTCTTGGCACTATTAACACTGATTTTAAAAACCTGGTTAGAACTACATCAAGACAAACCAGAACCGCATTCAACTGATTCGTAAGGAATGAAATCATGAGTATTCAAGTTAAAAATATTGAAAAACACTTTGGTGCATTCCATGCGCTTAAAAATATTTCACTCGATTTCCCAGAGGGTGAACTGGTTGCCTTACTCGGCCCATCTGGCTGCGGTAAAACGACGCTACTTCGTATTATTGCGGGTTTAGAATCAGCAGATGGTGGTCAAGTCTTACTAGAAGGAGAAGATGCAACCAATGTACATGTCCGTGAACGTCAGGTCGGTTTTGTTTTTCAGCACTATGCTTTATTCCGTCACATGACCGTATTTGACAATATTGCCTTTGGTTTACGTGTCCGTCCTCGTGCCACACGCCCATCGGAAGCCGAAATTAAAAAACGTGTGACTCGTCTGCTTGATTTGGTTCAATTGGGCTTTTTAGCAGACCGTTACCCAGCCCAGCTTTCTGGTGGTCAACGCCAACGTATTGCCTTAGCTCGTGCACTTGCCGTAGAACCTCGTGTGTTATTGCTTGATGAACCATTTGGTGCACTAGATGCTAAGGTCCGTAAAGAATTACGCCGCTGGTTACGTAACTTGCATGATGAGCTGCATATCACTTCAATTTTCGTAACCCATGACCAGGAAGAGGCACTTGAAGTAGCAGACCAAATTATTGTGATGAATAAAGGTAACGTCGAACAAATTGGTTCTCCGCGTGAAGTTTACGAAAAACCTGCAACACCATTTGTATTTGATTTCTTGGGTCAAGCAAATCGTTTTGAAGGTGAACATGCAAGCGGTATTATCCGTATTGGCAATGATCGTATCGAATTACCGACCACAGTTCAGGCACCGCAAGGAAAAGTAATTGCTTTTGCCCGTCCGGATGAGTTACATATTCATGCGCAACCACAGGCAAATACAATTGAAGCAACTTTTGTACGTGAAGTCTGGATTGCTGGAAAAGTAGTGGCGGAATTACAAGATCGTAATGGACGTTTAATTGAGATTGCTCTGAGCAGTGAAGCTGCAAAACAACATGCATTTAAACCAAATCAAACTGTTTGGGTAAGTGCATCTCAACTTCACCTATTTGCAGATCAAGTTGCTTAAGGAATTATTTGGTGAGGAGCCATCTCGCGGTATTTAAAGCCGTTCCTCACCTCTTTTGAGGAAAAGTGTAAATGAACTTTCAACAATTAAGAATTATCCGAGAAACAGTACGCCAAAACTTTAATTTAACGGAAGCATCTGCCGCGTTATACACCTCTCAATCAGGTGTAAGTAAACATATTAAAGATTTAGAAGATGAATTAGGCGTACAACTTTTCGTCCGTAAAGGTAAACGTCTGCTGGGTTTAACTGAACCCGGTCAATCACTCCTTAGCATTGTAGAACGCATGCTTGTAGATGCTGAAAATATTAAACGTCTTGCCGATGACTTTAATAAAGTGGACGAAGGTACTTTAACGATTGCAACAACTCATACTCAAGCACGTTATGTATTACCACCAATCGTCAATCAATTTAAGAAACTATTTCCAAAAGTTCATTTGATTTTGCAACAAGCAAGTCCTGTCGAAATTGCAGAAATGCTTTTACAAGGTGAAGCTGATATTGGTATCGCGACAGAGTCTTTAACAACTGAAGAAAATTTAGCAAGTATTCCATACTATCAATGGCAGCACAGCATTATTACTCCTCAAGATCACCCACTTACACAGCTCGATAAAATTGATCTTGATGCTTTATCTGAATACCCACTAATTACTTATCACGGCGGTTTTACAGGTCGTTCAAAGATCGATAAAGCATTTGAAGATGCACAAATTGATGCCGATATTGTAATGTCTGCGCTTGATGCCGATGTTATCAAAACTTACGTTGAACTCGGAATGGGCGTCGGAATTGTCAATGATGTCGCTTACGATGCAGAACGTGATTATCGTTTAAAACAAATTAAAACTGATATCTTTGGTGTCAACACCACATGGATTGCTGTTCGCAAAGGCCATTTATTACGTGGTTATGGTTATGAGTTTATTTCTTTATGCTCACCTGATGCTGACATTAAAGCATTGAAAAAAATTGCCTATCCAGATGAGTAAAAATTAAAAAAATAAAAGAGCTTTTTAGCTCTTTTATTTTTTTATTAAGTACAAAAAAACGAGCCGTAGCTCGTTTTTCTTTTGTGATCTTACCAGTAGAAGTTCACACCAACCTTACCAACTGGTAACCATTTGTATTTATCGTCATTACGAATTTCATTTTCTTCCTTATCTACTGCATCTTGAGCAGACGTTGGGTTACCATTCACAGGAGCAAGATTATATTGAGTTAACTGAACTTTTGGATTACCTGTATAGTAAGCACCTACTTCACCAAATACACCCCAATTTTTATTAAATTTCGGTGCAAAACCAAAACCTACATAAGGGGCGATATTATTTTCATAATTCATCTTACCTCTTACACCACCTTCTTGGCCAGCAACTGCTTGTTGATAGTTTTTACCATCAATTGATAATGTTTCGCCATTACCAATACGTTTAGCTAAGTCATAATCATTATCTAAATAAGCAGCACCCGCAGCTACATATAAGCCTTGAGCCCATGGATTAGAACTAGCGCCCCAAGGACGTATTTCAGCATTTAGATAAATATTATTGTTATCCATATCTAGGTCATATTTAGTACCATTTACAGAGACGTCATCTGTCCACGAAATGTCACCGCCGTTATAACCCAGAGCCAAACCTACATATGGGTTGGCTTGCCATAATAAAGCACCACCGTAACCAGTTGTACCTACCTCAGCACGCACCCCTACAGGAAGTAATTGTTATTGGTCAAATGCATAGCTGTCATGAACAACAGCTTCATCTGCCATTGCGGCACCAGCAGCGAATAAAGCTGTTGTTGTGACTAACACACGTAATGCTTTCATAGTTTTCTCCTCAAAAAGGCTTTGTTTTTAATTTATTCATCTTGTGACTGAAATCATAATAATGACAGCTTAGATTCTTTTTTATACAAAAAATGCTAGATTTCTGTTATTTTTTGATACAAATTGAGTTAAATTTTTATTTTCAAATCATTTTTGTGTAAAAAACACTTGATTATCTAATAAGCTTATTTCGATTTACCTCATTTATATCATCAATTAAACGTAACACGTTTTTTGAAAGATTCTTGTCACAAATTAGTGTAAAATCTTTAAAATTTTTTATGGAAGGAAGATCATGTCTCAGCTTTCTACGATCATTGAGCAAGCATTTGAAGACCGCGCAAATTTCACTGCAACAGATTGCCCAAGCGAAATTCGCCAAGCTGTTGAAGAAGCAATTGCTGGTTTAGATAACGGTACACTTCGAGTTGCAGAAAAAATCAATGGTGAATGGGTTGTTCATCAATGGTTAAAAAAAGCTGTTTTATTATCATTTAAACTTAATGACAATAAACCAATCGAGTCATGTGATCTTCGTTTCTACGACAAAGTTGAAACTAAATTCTCTGGTTGGACTGAAGAGCAATTTAAAGCTGCGGGTGTTCGTGTTGTTCCTCCTGCTGTTGCTCGTCGTGGTAGTTTCCAAGCTAAAAATGTGGTGTTAATGCCATCTTATGTCAACATTGGTGCTTACGTAGATGAAGGCACAATGGTTGATACATGGGCAACTGTAGGTTCATGTGCTCAAATCGGTAAAAACGTTCACTTATCAGGTGGTGTTGGTATCGGTGGTGTTTTAGAACCATTACAAGCTAACCCAACCATTATTGAAGACAACTGTTTTATCGGCGCACGTTCTGAAATCGTTGAAGGTGTTATTGTCGAAGAAGGCTCTGTTATTTCTATGGGTGTTTATATCGGTCAATCTACACGTATTTATGATCGTGAGACTGGTGAAATCCATTACGGCCGTGTTCCTGCTGGCTCAGTTGTTGTACCAGGTAACTTACCGTCAGCTGATGGTAAATACAGCTTATACGCTGCAATTATCGTGAAAAAAGTTGATGCACAAACACGTGCAAAAACAAGTTTGAACGATTTGTTACGCGCTGACTAATTTCAGTTTGATCAAACATCTCTACGATCAACACTGATCGTAGAGATTTTATTTTTTATATAGTGTGGTATTTCTAGAATGGCTTCCTTACGTTCCTCTGCAATTCCTGTCTCTGACCCTGCGTCCGGTCTACGCATTACCGAGATTTTTTACTCCTTGCAGGGTGAAGCAAATGCCTCTGGCCTACCGACTGTATTTATTCGTCTCACAGGTTGCCCTTTACGTTGTAGTTATTGCGACACCACCTATTCTTTTGAAGGTGGCGAACGCTTATCACTTGAGCACATTATTGAAACGGCTGAAAAATATCAAACGCCTTATATTTGTGTAACAGGCGGTGAACCCCTAGCACAACCCAATTGCTTAATTTTATTACAACGTTTATGTGACGCCGGTTTTGACGTTTCCCTAGAAACCAGTGGCGCTCTTGATGTATCAAGAGTGGATCCGCGTGTTTCAAAAGTCCTCGACTTAAAGACTCCAACTTCTGGTGAAGAACACCGTAATCTCATCAGTAATCTTGACCATTTAACACCGCGTGACCAAATCAAATTTGTGATTTGTAATCGTGAAGACTATGAATGGTCAAAACAACAAGTTGAACAATATCAACTGCAAACCAAAGTCAGTACTGTCTGGTTCTCCCCTGCTTTTGCAGTTGAAAAAGGTGCTGTTGGCCTGCCACGTTTAGCACGTGATCTGGCACAGTGGATACTGGACGACAAACTGCCTGTACGTTTCCAGCTACAGTTACATAAACTGCTCTGGAACGATGAATCAGGTCGCTAATCGTTCAATAAAATAAATCATTCCGAATATGGAGAAAAATATGCGCCCTCGTGCCATTGTTTTACTTTCAGGCGGCTTAGACTCAACCACTTGCCTAGCTTGGGCACAAGCGCGCTATGAATGTATTGCTATTAGTTTTATGTATGGTCAACGCTCAACCACTGAACTTGATGCCGCAAAAGCATTAGCTCAGCGTGCAGGTGTCGAACACCGTGTAATTAATATCGATTTAGCCAATTTAGGCGGGTCTGCACTTACAGATCATAACATTGCTGTACCAGAACAATTACAAGAAGGTATTCCTGTAACTTATGTACCAGCACGTAACACAATTTTCCTCTCTTATGCCTTAGCAGCAGCAGAAGTTTTCAATGCTGAAGCGATTGTTATTGGCATCAATGCCGTTGATTATTCAGGATATCCTGACTGTCGCCCAGAATTTATTGATGCTTTTGCCAATATGGCTCGTTTAGCAACTAAAGCTGGCGTAGAAGGAAAACCTCTTAAATTTGAAACACCCCTGTTACATTTATCCAAAGCGAATATTATACGTTTAGGGATTGAACATGGCGTAGACTATAGTCAAACGGTATCTTGCTACCAAGCAGATGCTCAAGGACGTGCGTGTGGTAAATGTGACAGTTGCCGTTTGCGTAAAGAAGGCTTTATCGATGCTGGTGTTACCGATCCAACACGCTATATACCGCAATAAGTAGGTAAAATTTATGAAGTTGTTAAAATCAAATCTTATTCTTTCATCTTTATTCTCAGCAGCTGCACTTATGGCTGGTTCAGCTCAAGCAGCTGAAAACCCAGTTCAAGCAGCATATAAAAGCACTAACGTTAAAGGTGCATTAATCAACGTTTGTAAAGACCAAACTGCAAAAGGCGGTAAATTAAGTTCAGCTGAAGTAAGTAAATTCTGTAGCTGCCAAGTTGAAGCGCAAGGTAAAGTGACTGAAGCACAAAAATGGGAAATTCAAAGCGCAATCAATGCGAAGAAAAGCCCAAGCTCTTTAGCTTTTGTACAACAGCAAAACCGTGACCTTAAAGCATGTTTCGGTCCTCAGTTAACAACTAAGCTTGAGAAATTAACTGAAGAAGCAATGAAAGCAGCTCAACAACAAGCTCCTAAAAAATAAGCTTTTGTTGCTCCAAATTAAGCCTGCATTTATGCAGGCTTTTTTATAGCTCTGTTAAAATGACACCGATCTCGCCATTTGAAATAAGCCATGCAAGACCAATGGAAAACTAACGCACATAACAGACCGTCAATTGTTTCCTTTAGTGGAGGTAAAGATAGCTCTCTTGCACTTTATCATGCCATGCAAACTGGTAACGTAATTGGTTTAATCGTTATGCTAGAAGAGCAAGGACAACGCTCCCGTTCACATGCAATGCCACTTGATATTATTCGGGCGCAAGCACAAGCAATTGGCTTACCTGTATTTATGGCCTCATCTAGCTGGAATGACTATGAAAATAAATTCATCAACTTATTAAATGAAGCCAAACAAAAAGGTGCTGAGGTACTGGTTACAGGTGATTTAGATATGCCGGAACATGGTTGTTGGCATGATCGTGTTACTCAAACAGTGGGCCTTAAATTAGGAATGCCGCTCTGGCTAAGGCCCCATCGTGAAGTTGTTGAAGAATTTATTCAACTTGGATTTCAGAGTGTAGTTGTGACTGTAAACCTTAAACTCGGGATGAAGGTGGAAGATTTAGGTCAAGTGTTATCGTTAGAATATATACAGGAACTTGAAAACCGTGGAATTGATCCATCTGGAGAAGGCGGTGAATTTCATACCACTGTGATTGATGGTCCAATTTTTAACAAAGCTATTCCTGTAAGAAAGCTCGATATTGTTTATCATGAAGAATATGCTTTTTTACCACTTGAATTAGATCAAATTTAACTTTTAAAGGATAAGAAATGTCTGAGAATATTCAACTGCCAAATCAGGTTTTCCCAACCACACACGGCGAAGTTAATTTGGCTGAAGTCGATAATGAATGGCTGATTATTTACTTCTACCCTAAAGACTCAACGCCAGGCTGTACAACACAAGCTGTCGGCTTTTCTTGTTTAAAAGATCAATTTGATGCTTTAGGTGCTCGCATTTTTGGAGTATCACGCGACTCGGTAAAAGCCCATCAAAACTTTACAGAAAAACAGGCACTAACAATCGATTTAATTAGTGACAAAGAAGAAGTACTTTGCAAACACTTTGATGTGATTAAAGAAAAGAATATGTATGGGAAAAAAGTAATGGGGATCGAACGCTCTACTTTTATTTTCCATAATAAAACCTTAGTTAAAAGTTACCGTAAGGTGAAAGCAGCCGGCCATGCTGAACAGGTTTTAGAAGATTTAAAAGCATTACAAACAGCTTAATAAGCTTGAGTAACAAAAAAGCGAGTTGAATACTCGCTTTTTTACACGCACATAAATTGCTCAGCCATTTTAATTTGGCGTATGATAAAAATATTAAAATAACTCGAACTCAGGCATTGCTATGAATCTACTAAAAGTTTGTACTTTATTGCCTTGTAGCCTTGTTATTGCTGCCTGCTCCGTTAATTCATCAAGCACTCCTCCTACACTGAGCTCTTCTACACCACAAGTTCAAAAATCATCGATAGAAATAAGCTGCCAAGACTTACAAAATCCTGCTTACCGACAAGCTATGCTTAATGCAATTAATGAAATTCGACAACATCCTCGTCAATGTGGTCAGCAGTATTTTTCTGCAGCTAAACCTTTAAGCTGGAATAATAATTTATATCAAGGTGCAAGTGCTCACTCTAAAGATATGGCAAATAACAACTTTCTTGGACATGTTGGCTCAACAGGTTTAGATTTAAGAGCGAGATTAAAAAAATATCATATGCTGAGTAAAGCCAATGGTGAGAATGTCGCGAGTGGACAAAAAACTTTAAATGAGGTCATGGCTAAATGGATCGCCAGTCCTCTGCATTGCAGTAATATCATGAACCCTAGATATACCGAATATGCCATTGCATGTGCTTCTGACCAGTCTGCTAAACAAAGAAGCTACTGGACACAACAATTTGCAGGTTTTTAAAGTAGACTCAAAAAGGTATCAAACAATTCAAACTACTTAAAAAAACCAGAGATTCTTTAGTTAGATCGACTCATTCTTTATGAGACGACACGGTTTCCTCAATATTTGAATGGTCTGCCTGTAAAAACTTTTGTTGTAGCTGTAAATATAACGGTGTATTTTGGAATTCTTCCAAAAATTGAATGGTGCCTTTGGGAAATGCATCCGTTTTAATTTTGCCCTGATAGTAGGCTTCACGCATTGGAGTTGCAGAAATCGAATCTTTCAAGCTATCAAGTTCGACCATCACCCATTCTGGAAATAGTCGTAAATAATAAGATGACTCATCCTTGAAATGGCCAATCAAACCAACTTTTGAGTTCGGTTCTATTACACCATTTACTAATGATTTAACCTGTTTTACCCACTTCTCATCATTATAAACATCAACCACATGTACAAAACGAATGCGCTTTTGCTCATCTAATGAAAAATTAGATAAAATCATTTGTTCTCGTTCAATTGCAAGAAACGGATTTTTTATATTACGTTCCATTTGGGCAGAACCTAAAGCCAAAATCACATAGCGACTTTGTTGCAGTGCAATTTCAATCGTTTGCATATGTGCCAAATGAAATGGCTGAAAACGACCTATAAAAACGAGATAGTCAAATGTATACATAATTAATTTTTCACTTTTTATGAACTCACCAGTTACGCTCATTACAAAAAATATGCGCCATAATGAGAACCTAAAAATCAACAACGTGGTTTAAAGCAAGGATAGTACGATGACACTTAGCTGTATTCAACAACCTCATCAACATTTACAAGCAAATTTAGAAGGTGGCGTACTCACCTTAGCCATAAATCGCCCAGAAGCAAAAAATGCATTATATGGCGAACTTTACTTATGGATTGCCAAAGCACTTGATGAAGCCGACCAAAATAAAGATGTACGAGTAGTCGTTCTACGTGGTGCCGAACATGACTTTACCGCTGGTAATGACATGAAAGATTTTATGGGTTTTGTACAAAATCCGAATGCTGGTCCAGCAGGTCAAGTTCCTCCATTTGTACTCCTTAAATCTGCTGCCAGATTATCGAAGCCGCTTATTATTGCAGTAAAAGGCGTGGCAATTGGTATTGGTGTTACGATTTTATTACAGGCAGACCTCGTTTTTGCCGACAATACGGCCCTCTTTCAAATTCCTTTTGTTAGCCTTGGGCTTTCTCCTGAAGGTGGTGCAAGTCAATTATTGGTTAAACAAGCTGGTTATCACAAAGCAGCTGAACTACTGTTTACTGCCAAAAAGTTCAATGCAGAAACTGCTGTACAAGCCGGTTTAGTTAATGAAATCGTTGAAGATGCTTATGCCACTGCTCAGGCAACTGCCCAACACTTAACAGCTTTACCGCTTGCTTCATTAAAACAAACCAAAGCATTAATGAAACATGATTTAGATCAGATTATTGAATGTATTGACCATGAAGCAGAAATCTTTATGCAACGCGTTCAATCACCAGAAATGCTAGAAGCTGTACAGGCATTTATGCAAAAACGTAAACCGGACTTTTCACAGTTTAATTAAAAATCAACTTCTATGATTTGAATAAACTCAAAGGCAGGCTCTTCGTAAGGATGGCTTGCCTTTAATGCTTTTGCCACTGCACTTGCCTTTTCTTCAAGCACAATCGTTTCAACACGCCATTCATCAACTTGTTCAAGTTCACCTAGCTCTCCTATATAAGGGTCAGCTCCTTTAACTGGCTTGAATTGCCCTATTCCTTTAACTTGCCAAGCACATTGTTCATAGTTCCCTATCCCACCTGCTCCGACCGCAAATATAGACTGTTTAGTCGACTCAAGATGTGACTCAGGTACGTAATAAATCAGCTTTAACATGAATAGAATGACTCAAAACTAGTAATTAGCTTTAAATCATACCCTTTAAGAAGACTCCGAATCAAAGTCAGCTCATCATTGCTAAATAATTTGCTCCAATAAAAAGTATTTGTATGGCAAGCGCCAAGCCAAATAAGCGCCAACCTTTATCTCTTGTGTACATCGTTCTTATGTGATTTTTGTTTTTCATCATTTTGATCTCCGATTTTTATCGTTGTTACAGAGAAAGCAAAAATTGAACCAACAGCAATCCAAGCATAAGGGGTTAAATATACTTATGTCTATACTCTTATAGATTTTCTTAAAGTCCTTAAAAAATGTATTTTCTTACCTTTACTTTAAGTTTAAAGAAAATTTTTCTAATTCAGTGAGCTACCATTATTCTGAATCACTTTAAGCATTCGATTTCTTTAAATATCTGTTCTCATATACTGTCATCATAAATGCTAAACCACATAAAATGACAAAACCGCAAGTCATTGGAATTAGTGTGCCGTTATATAATTGCCCAATAATAGAGGCAAGAATAAGTGACAATACGGACGAAGCTGCACCAATAATAGCTGATGCCATACCAGCTACATGTCCCATAGGTTCCATTGCAATCGCGTTTAAATTACCAAATAAAGTTCCAAATAATAAAAATAAAATACAGGCATAAAGCATAAACATCCAAAATGCTACAGTCACACCTATAAGTTGAATCCCTAAGAAAGTTAATGAAATTAAGCACAGACCGAGAAAGCCATAAATACAGATTGGACGCATACCAAACTTCATGACAATTTTAGAATTGGTAAATGAAGCAATGCCCATTACACCAGCAAGCACAGCAAAATAAGCACTAAACTCTTGCCCTGTTTTACCAAACTGCTGCATAAAAATTTGCTGAGAAGTACCTAAGTAACCAATAAATCCACCAAAGCAAAAGCCTGCACATAACAAATAGCTCATGGTGGTTTTATTACTTACCACTTCTTTAAATCCCTCTTGAAAAGCTTGCAAGCGCATAGGTAAACGATTTTCAGGAAGTAGCGTCTCTTCTAACCGTAATGCTACCCACACTCCAACGACTGTGGCATAGACCATGTATAAAACAAAAATTTCACGCCAGCCAAAGAAATGAATAATGAGCTGCCCCAAACTTGGTGCAATTGCTGGAGCAACCATAAACACCATCATAATTAAGGACATAATACGTGCCATTTGTGCACCACTGTATTTATCGCGCACAATTGAAATAGAAGCTACGTAAGGACCAGATACTCCAATCCCTTGAATGAAGCGGCCAACTAAAAACCATTCAAAACTTTGTGTGGTAAAGCACAATAAACTTCCCAAAAAATAAATAATAATTCCTGCAAATAAAATGCGCTTACGACCAATCGCGTCGGATAGAGGCCCTGCAATGAGTTGTCCTATCGTCATACCAGAAAAAATACCAATAATGACCCATTGCGTCTGATTATTATTCTTTAAGTCAAAAACTCGTCCAATCTCACCTAAAGCTGGTAAAACTGCATCTATTGAAAAAGAAACAATAGACATGAGTAATGCCATCAGCAGTGCAAACTCACGGAAATGGATTTTTGACTTCATTTTTCTTCTCTACTATTTATTCTACTTACATTGTACTACATACAAATAAGCCACCTTACGGTGGCTTATTTCAATTTTTATATTAACCAATAAACTTACGTGCGTTACGGAACATACGTAACCAAGCACCGTCTTCAGTCCACTCTTCTGGACTCCAAGAGTGTTGAATTGCACGGAAAGTACGCTCAGGGTGCGGCATCATGATCGTTGCACGACCATCTTTAGACGTTACGCCCGTAATCGCTTCCGGTGAACCATTTGGGTTCAATGGATAATGTTGAGTCGGGTTACCGTGGCTATCAACATAGCGCAATGCAACTTGATTCGCTGCATTTAAGCTTGCAATATCAGCTTCGCTAGCAACCACACGGCCTTCACCATGTGCTACAGCAATCGGTAAAATTGAACCTTCCATACCCTCAAGTAATACAGAAACTGATTTTTCAACACGAACGTTTACGCTACGTGCTTCAAAAACTTCTGACATATTGCGGTGGAAACGTGGCCAGTGTTCAGCACCCGGAATAAGTGGCGCTAATTGTGACAACATTTGGCAACCATTACAGATACCTAAGCTAAATGTACCTTCACGGTGGAAGAATTGCTCAAACTGATCACGTAGTTTTGCATTGAACAGAACTGATTTTGCCCAGCCACCGCCCGCACCCATTACATCACCGTAAGAGAAACCACCACAAGTCACTAAACCTTCGAAATCACTTAGGCTCACACGACCAGCAAGTAAGTCGCTCATGTGTACGTCAATTGTGTTAAAGCCAACTTTGTCAAAAGCTGCAGCCATTTCAATATGACCATTTACACCCTGCTCACGCAAGATTGCCATATTCGGACGACGGCTATTAATAAACGGTGCTTCGATAGGTTCATTTAAATCAAATGTAGGTTTTGCAATTAAACCTTGATGTGATTTATCAGTAATTAAAGCAAATTCTTGGTCAGCAGTTTCAACGTTATCACGTAAACGTTGGATCTGATGAGATACTTCAGACCAAGCTTGTTGTAACTCTGCACGCTCTAAAGTTAAGCCATTTACAGATAATTGATCAGTATTATTTACGCGACCAACTACAGCAATTGCATCTTTTAAGCTAGAAGCAGCTACTTCTGCTTGTAAAGCTTCCCAATCAGCTGCTTTAATTTGAACTACTGCACCAATTTCTTCTGCAAATAAACCAGCAGTAGTCTGATCTTCTAATGCTACACCTAAACGCGAAGCGAACATCATTTCAGCTACAGTTGCGAGTAAACCACCATCACCGATGTCATGGTAAGCCTGAATCAAGCCACGGTTATTCCAGTCTTGAATTAAAGCAAAGAACGCTTTGAAGTCATCAAAACTATCAACATCTGGAGTGACTGAACCAATTGCTTTATATACTTGCGCAAGAATCGAACCACCTAAACGGAATTGTCCTTTAGATAAATCAATACGGACAAGTACTGAGTCTTCTAAATTCTTAAGTTCAGGTGTTAAAGTCTTACGAACATCAGCTACTGGAGCAAATGCAGTAATTACGCCAGTCATTGGAGATGTTACAGCTTTATCTTCACCGTTGTCGTTCCAAGTGGTACGCATTGAAAGTGAATCTTTACCTACAGGAATCGCAATTCCCAAAGCAGGACACATTTCCATACCAATTGCTTTCACACCTTCAAACAATGCTTGGTCTTCACCTTTTTGACCAGCAGCAGCCATCCAGTTTGCAGAAAGTTTGATATCGCTAATTTGTTCAATGTTTGCACATGCAATATTGGTAATTGCTTCAGCAACTGCCAAGCGAGCAGACGCTGCTGGATTTAACAATGCAACTGGTGGACGTTCACCCATTGCCATTGCTTCACCAGTGAAGCCTTGTAGGCTTGTAGTCGTTACTGCTGCATCTGCAACAGGAATCTGCCAACGACCAACCATTTGGTCACGTGCAACCATACCTGTAATTGAACGGTCACCAATGGTGATCAAGAATGATTTAGACGCAACTGTAGGATTTTTCAATACACGGAAAATCGCATCTTTCAAATCAACTTTTGAAGCGTCAAATTCGTTACCTTTACGTTCAATTGTTTCATAAGAACGTTGCATACGCGGTGTACCACCAAGCATCACTTGCATTGGGATATCAACTGCGTTGTTTTGGAACAATGGATCTTCAACAGTTAAGTGGCGTGCTTCAGTTGCTTCACCTAACACGGCAAATGGACAACGTTCACGAGCACAGATTGATTCGAACTGTTCTAAAGACTCTGGACGAATTGCAAGAACATAACGCTCTTGTGCTTCATTTGACCAGATTTCCATTGGGCTCATGCCCGGCTCTAATGAAGGAATCTTACGAAGGTTAAGAACTGCACCTAACTCATGATCGTTTACAAGCTCAGGCATTGCATTTGATAAACCACCAGCACCTACGTCATGAATAGACACGATTGGGTTAAAGTCTTCTAAACGCCAGCAAGTATCAATCACTTCCTGACAACGGCGTTCCATTTCTGGGTTTTCACGTTGTACAGATGCGAAATCAAGGCTTTCACCCATTGTACCGCTGTCTACAGAAGAGGCTGCGCCACCACCAAGACCGATTAACATCGCAGGGCCACCCAATACAATGAGCAAGTCACCCGGTTGAATCGCATCTTTTTCTACATGGTCAGGACGAATGTTACCGTAACCACCCGCGATCATGATTGGCTTATGGAAGCCCTTCACTTCACCATTTACGTTTTGTTCGAAAGTACGGAAATAGCCATTTAATGCAGGACGGCCGAATTCATTGTTAAATGCCGCGCCACCTAATGGACCTTCAATCATAATTTGTAATGGCGATGCCATACGTGAAGGTTTACCGTAGTTTTCTTCCCAAGGTTGTTCAAAACCAGGAATATTTAAGTTAGAAACTGTAAAGCCTGTTAAACCTGCTTTCGGTTTACCACCACGACCAGTTGCACCTTCATCACGGATTTCACCGCCTGAACCTGTTGCTGCACCAGCAAATGGAGAAATTGCTGTTGGGTGGTTGTGAGTTTCAACCTTCATTAAAATGTGAGCAGCTTGGCTCTTATATTTGTAAACAAAATGACCGTTTTCATCTGCTTTAGGATAAAAACGCATCGTGTCATAACCAACAATTACAGATGCGTTATCTTTATATGCTGATAACACGTCAGTTGGAGACTCTTTATAAGTGTTTTTAATCATTTGGAACAATGATAATGGTTGTTTTTCACCATCAATTGTCCATTCAGAACCGAAGATTTTATGACGACAGTGTTCAGAGTTTGCTTGTGCAAACATCATCAACTCGATGTCATTTGGGTTACGACCAAGTCGAGTAAATGCTTCAGTTAAATAATCAATTTCTTGTTCAGATAACGCAAAACCAAATTCGTTGTTGGCTTTTACTAATGCTTCTTTACCTTGACCTAAAATATCAATTGAATTTAAAGGTTTTGGTGCTGTTTCTGAAAACAGTGCTTTTGCATCTTCAATTTGTGCAAAAACAGTTTCAGTCATACGGTCATGAAGTACTTGTTTTACTTCATTAGAAATTTCAGAAACACCTTTTAAGGTAAATAAAAGACCACGTTCTAAACGGTGAACTGGAGTATTACAGTTTTTGAAAATGTCAGTCGCTTTAGATGACCAAGGTGAAATCGTACCCACACGTGGTGTTACTAAAATCTGAATCTCATCACTTGCAGGTTGACGAAGTTCAAAAGACTCACCGTCATTTAATAATTGCAAAGCAGATTGATGTTGCTGCTCGTTGAGCGCTTGATCAAACAAATAGACCCATTGGCTGTCAAAAGATTGAACAGAACTAATTGACGATAAACGTGTTAATAGTTGAGCTTTCTTAAAAGAAGAATGTGCTGCTGCACCGGCCACGATAAACATGTTGATTTTGGCTCCACGGGCAGGTCTTGTGAACCTTACCGCAATGTGACTTTAGAGAGAGCGCATATTCTACTGTGTCTTGCTAAAATCAGCTAGATGTAGAATCAGTATTCTGTAACCTAATTCTGCAAGAAGTGATGTGTTTTTTGTTCAAAATCATTTTTTTAATCATTCTCGCTCAAAATAAATTGTTTCATGTTTATTCAATAACATAATAAAACCTGAACTAAGACAAACTATGTCGCACCAAGCTAGTGCTTTTAGCATTTTTTTGGCATGATCAGGCTTTATAGTTTTGAATAATGATAAATGGAACAAATGCGTTGGTTAGAACTACTATCTGCAGTTCGTTTAGGTAGTAAAAAAAGCAGTACAGAGCTGGCTCGAAGCCCATTTCATAAAGATTATGACCGCATTATATTTTCACAAAGTTTTCGTCAGTTAAACCGCAAGACTCAAGTTCATCCTTTAGCACAGCATGATGGCATTCATACCCGTTTAACTCACTCGCTTGAAGTTTCCTGTATTGGCCGTTCCATGGGCATGCTGGCAGCCGAAAAAATTAAAGATGAATTGCCTGTCTGGATTTCTCCCGCCGATGTCGGCGCAATTATTCAAGCGGCCTGCCTTGCTCATGATATTGGCAACCCACCCTTCGGGCATGCAGGTGAATATGCAATTCGTGAATGGTTTGACGATGCCTCACATAATGATTTTTTAAAAAAATTAACTCCTGAAGAAGAAGCCGATGTCCGTCAGTTTGAAGGCAACGCCCAAGGATTACGCCTATTAACCCGTATTGACTATCATCCAGATGATGGAGGCATGCGTTTAACTTACGCAACCTTAGGCGCTTATTTAAAATATCCTTGGCTTTCAAAAACAATCGCGTCTCAAGGTGATCGTCCATCACACCAACGAGCGAAATTTGGTTGTTATCAATCTGAAAAAGAAATTTTAAAACAAATTGCTGAGCAGCTCGGACTTATTCAATTAGGTGAATATCACTACTGCCGTCATCCACTTACCTATTTGTTAGAAGCTGCCGATGATATTTGCTATGCTCTCATCGATTTAGAAGATGGCATTATTCTAAATATGCTGAATTACCAAGAGGTTGAACCGATTTTTCTCAACTTGATTGCAGATTATGGTCAACCTGAAGAGCTATCACTTCCAAGCAGTACATGGCAACAAAAAATTTCGGCATTGCGTGGTCGTGTTATGAAGCGTCTGGTTGATGAAGTCACTACAGCTTTTGCCAAACATCATTATGAAATTATTACTGGTCAGCTCAAAGGTAGTCTTTTACAGTACTGTTCGCCTGATATTGCGGCAGGTATTGAAACAGCCAAAAATCTGGCACGTGAAAAAATCTTTGAACACCCACAAAAGTCTGGTTTAGAAATTATTGCTCACCAAAGTTTGCAAACTATTCTTGATGCATTTGTTCCCTTAACGATGCCGCATAAATCTTTAAGCTTTAAAGAACAGCGCTTGATGTCTATTCTTAATTTGTACGGTGCTCGCTTTAGTAATAACCACTACAGCAATATCATGCAGGTACTCGATATTATCAGTAAGTTTTCAGATCATCAGGCTTATAGCTTGGCTCAAGAGCTACAAGGTAATAAAATCGGCTTGTTTTAAGCTGCCTTAATATAGAAAGAAATACAGCTAGTGTCGTTTTAATACATTTAGAACGACCAGATTTACAGTTATGAATAAGTGAAATTACGCTATGATCGGATGTTTAATTGGCGAAGTGTTTGCCCTAGAAGCCCCAACTGTCTTACTGAATGTAAATGGTGTGGGCTATGAAATTGATACACCACTTTCAACATTTTGCCAATTACAAAAAGGCCAGAAAGTTACGCTATGGACGCATTTGGTCGTCCGTGAAGATGCTCAGCAGCTTTATGGTTTTAGTGATGCTCAAGAGAAAACTATTTTCCGTACCTTACTAAAAGTAAATGGTGTGGGCCCGAAAATGGCATTAGGTATTCTTTCTACGTTAAGTGTTGAATTGCTGGTACACACAATTGAACATGACGATGTGAATACTTTGGTTAAAGTTCCGGGGGTAGGCAAAAAAACAGCTGAACGTTTAATGATTGAACTTCGTGACCGTTTTAAAACTTTGGCACAAGGAACTTCTAGCGCTGCCGCCCTGCCTCAGATTCAATTTGTTTCGAACTCACCTGTTGCAGAAGCAGAAGCAGCCTTACAGTCACTAGGTTATAAACCTCTTGAGGCACAAAAAGCTGTTGCGGCGGTTAAAGCCGATTACACTGAATCAGCCGATATTATTCGTGCTGCACTTAAATCAATGATGAAGTAAACACACCTATGCAAGACCGTCTAATCAGTGGAACAGAAAAACCTGAAGATCATTTTGATCGGGCTATTCGACCGACTTCACTTGCCGATTATATCGGGCAACCAGTCGTACGCGAGCAAATGGAAATTTTCATCGGTGCGGCTCGTGGTCGTGGTGAAGCACTCGATCACACACTGATTTTTGGTCCACCGGGCTTAGGAAAAACCACGCTTGCCAATATTATTGCGCGTGAAATGGGTGGCAATCTCAAATCCACTTCAGGGCCTGTTTTAGAGCGTGCGGGTGATTTGGCTGCAATGCTGACTAACCTTGAAGAAGGCGATGTTTTATTTATTGATGAAATTCATCGTCTTTCACCAGTGATTGAAGAAATTCTGTATCCGGCAATGGAAGATTACCAACTCGATATCATGATTGGTGAAGGCCCTGCTGCCCGTTCAATTAAACTAGATTTACCCCCTTTTACACTTGTTGCTGCGACCACACGTGCAGGCTTGTTGACCTCACCACTACGTGACCGTTTCGGTATTGTGCAACGTCTTGAATTCTATTCTGTAGAAGACTTAACTCACATCGTGTCACGATCTGCAAACCTCATGGATGTACCCATTACAGTTGAGGGTGCAGAAGAAGTTGCACGCCGTTCACGCGGAACACCGCGTATTGCCAATCGTTTATTACGCCGTGTACGTGACTATGCACAAGTAAAAGGTACAGGCGAAGTTAACCATGAAATGGCTCAACGTGCGCTTGATATGCTTAATGTCGATAAAGCTGGTTTAGATACCTTAGACCGACGTTATTTAAGTATGTTGTTAGAACGTTTTGATGGTGGACCTGCTGGTGTTGAAGCCCTTGCAGCTGCTATGGCTGAAGATAGCGGAACACTTGAAGATGTTATTGAACCTTATTTAATTCAGCAAGGTTATGTTATGCGTACTGCACGAGGTCGCATTGCAACCAACCAATCTTATTTACAGTTTGGCATGACGCCACCTGAACCTAAAAACTAACCAAAGGAAGAGAATTTTCTCTTCCTTTTTTTATTTAACTATTCTTTTTAACTCAAATAAAAATTGTCTTATCAATAAATTAGCCACTCTATACCTTTTAAGTCTTTCTTTATACCTTATTGATTTTTTAATATTTTTAAAAACTAAATTATAAGAAATCTAGATATTAAATCTTCTGAACAATAATATTTTTAGGATAAGGATATGTACAAAAAAGCTGCTTTAATTTTTCCACTTGCCCTAATAAGTCAATTGAGCCTAGCGGATTGGGTAAAAGATGCTACACAACAAAATGAAAATCAGGTCATTCAATTAAGACAACACATCCATGAGTACCCTGAACTAGGCAATATGGAATTTAAAACATCTGCATTGGTTCAAAAAGAATTAAAGTCTTATGGCATTCAAGTCAAAACAGGTTATGCAAAAACAGGGGTAATCGGCATTTTAAAAGGGAATAACTCCGGCCCTATTATTGCGCTTAGAGCAGATATGGATGCGCTACCTATGGAAGAAAAAAGTGGTGTGCCATTTGCCAGTAAACAAAAAGCAATTTATCAAGGTAAAGAAACTTATGTGATGCATGCTTGTGGACACGATGCGCACACTGCAATGTTATTAGGTGCAGCAAAGATATTGGCGGCCAATAAAGATAAAATATTAGGCACTGTAATTTTTGTATTTCAGCCCGCTGAAGAAGGTGGAGCAGATATCGATAACTTCACGCATGGTGATCAAATCGGCTCAAGAAAAATGATTGCGGATGGTGCATTTAAAGACTACAAACCAGAAGCCATTTTTGGCATGCATGTCATGTCTGGCATGAAAAGCGGACATCTATATTATAAAGATGGTGCTATTTTAAACAGTGCCGATCACTTACGGATTCAAGTTAACGGTAAACAGGTTCATGGCTCAACCCCTTGGTTAGGCAGAGATCCAATTTATGCATCAGCTCAAATGATTAATAATTTACAAAGTCTTATTAGCCGAAGAACCGACCTAACCCAAGGTATGGGCGTTATTAGTATTGGCAATATTCAAGGCGGTACAGCTGGAAATGTGATTCCTGAACAGGTCAATATGATCGGTACTATTCGATCTAACAACGAACAGATCCGAGAAAGTATCCTAAAAAACTTACCAACTCTGGTGGAACATAACGCTCAAGCTAATAATGTAACAGCAAAAGTTGAAATTGCGCCTTATGCTCCAGTAACCATGAATAATAAAGCTCTTACTCAACTTACCCAGCCAACATTAGCCAAAACTGTTGGAGATTCGAATCTTCATGTTTTGGACCATAATGCAAGTGCAAGTGAAGATTTTGCCTATTATGGGAAATTAATGCCCTCTTTCTTCGTTTTCTTAGGAGCAACACCTGAAAATCAGGACTTAAGCCAAGCTGCACCAAATCACAACCCTTCTTTTATAGTAGATGATAAGGCCTTAAAGACAGGAACCGAGCTACATATAAGATTCGTTTTAGACTATCCGGATATCGCTAAACAAGTTCAGGCTGCATGGAAACAGTCTTAACTTAACAATATGCTCACCATAGAGTGTTCCGTTTTAAAGAAGAAAGACAGCAGTCGCGATTGAAAGGTTGTGCCATAGGACTTAGTATGCAATCTGCTAAACTGCCCCGTATTTAAAAGCAGATGTATGGCTTTGGATAGAACTGATATTTTATTCAACAGTCATATTTTAAATATAAAGCTCTATAGTGAACTAAAACGGAATACTCTCATGGCGAATCATTTTGAATTCAACATTCGTGTTTATATTGAAGATACGGACGCAGGTGGTATTGTTTACCATGCCAACCACATTCGCTATATGGAACGTACCCGTACAGAATGGCTCCGCGCTGCTGGCGTTGACCATTACTGGCATCAAAAAGACTACAACTTTGTAGTATATAAAATTGACGTAAAATATATGCGTCCTATTTTAATGGATGACTTAATTACTGTTACAGCACGTGTAGTTTCATGTAAAGCTGCGTCATTTGTGTTGCAACAAAATATTTATCGTGGTGAAATCTTGCTTGCTTCTGGTGAGGTTGAGTTGGCATGTTTAAGTAAAGATCTAATGCCACGTCGTCTTCCGGAAGAAATACGTGATCTTATTCGTAAAGAATTGGAACAAGACTAAAAAAACAACCGGCATATGTAACTATGGCAACAAACATTGAATCAACCCTGCATATTTCTGACCTTATTTTACAAGCAAGTCCAGTCGTCCAGTTGGTCATGCTGATTTTATTGTTAGCATCAATTTTTAGTTGGTACCTGATTGCCAAGTTACATATGAGTTATAAAAAAGCACGCCAAGATGATGAACATTTCCAAAAAATGTTCTGGTCTGGTGCTGAACTCAATACGCTTTACAACAACGCACAACTCAATTCAAAACGCTCAGGCCTTGAAGATATCTTTTATCAAGGATTGAGTGAGTTTTTTAAACTCAAAAAACGCCAAGCTCCTACCTCACAAATGATCGAAGGAACAGAACGTATTTTACGTGTCGGTTTAAGTCGTGATCAGGGTAGTCTTGAATATGGTTTAGGTACTTTAGCAAGTATCGGTTCTGTTGCCCCATATATCGGTTTATTCGGTACTGTTTGGGGAATCATGAATGCTTTTATTGGTTTGGCTGCTGTTGACCAAGTGACGTTAGCGACAGTTGCGCCAGGTATTGCCGAGGCCCTTATTGCAACTGCAATTGGTCTATTTGCTGCAATTCCTGCGGTATTGGCTTTTAACCACTTTACAGCTAAAAGCGAAAGTGTCTACTCTGATCGTGCATTATTTGCCGAAGAGATGATTGCTTTATTGCAACGTCAATCTGTGGGTTCGTCACAGGAAGATGCATAATGGCCATTCAACGTTCAGGGCGCTTTGAGCGCATAAAAAAACCATTAAAAAGTGACATGAACGTCGTGCCTTATATCGATGTAATGCTGGTACTTTTAGTGATTTTCATGGTGACTGCTCCCATGATTACCAGTGGTATTAAAGTCGATTTACCTCAGGCAAATAATCATCCAATTGAATCAAAAGATATGCCAGCCATGGTCACGATTGGTAAAGATGGCAATATTTATCTTCAATATGAAGATTACAAAGATAATGAGCCACTTTCTCTTGAAAAACTTGAGTCTGTTTTAAGTGAAGCACAAAAACAAGCTGAGCAGGAAAATAAACAACTTACAGTTTTAGTGAATGGTGATAAGACCCGCCCTTATGGAGAAGTCGTATCATTGATGGCAAGTTTACAAGAAGCAGGTTTAACTCAAGTTGGCCTTCTGACAGAGCCTTTAAAATAAGCTATGAATAAAAATCAAAAGCCTCCTTTTAAACAAAATGCAATAGCATTGAGCTTCACCCTTGGAGTTCATGCAATTGCCATTGTTGGCTTGCTTTTTTTAGGCTTGAGTAAACCACCTGAACAACCAAAAAAGCTGACCACTGTTTTAGTTAAACCAGAAGATTTACCACCACCTTTGGCAAAAGAAGTTGAGCAACCAACCGTAGCAGAAAATCAGGCTGAAGAAGTTCTAAGCCCGATTGTGGATGAAACTCTTCCTCAAAATCTTCCAGCTGCCCCTCCTCCTCCAACAGCACAACAACTTGCTGCTCAAAAGCAAAAAGCTGAGCAGGCACAACAAGCAAAATTAGCTGAGGAAAAGCGTAAAGCTGAAGAAGCTGCTAAAGCAAAGCAAGCTGCAGAGCAACAACGTTTAGAGGAAGCACAGAAGCAACAGGCCGAAGCTAAGCGTCAAGCGGAGGCTAAAGCGAGAGCTGAAGCTGAACAAAAACGAAAAGCCGAACAAAATGCAAAAGCTGAGGCCGATGCGAAAGCTAGACAAAAAGCAACTGAGGAAGCTAAACGTAAAGCGGAGACTGAAGCAAGACTAAAACGTGAAGCTCAAAAGGCTGAAAACGCTAAACTTCAAGCACAACAAGAAGCTAAACGAAAAGCTGAATCAGATGCTAAGGCTAAGCAACAAGCAGCTGATAACGCGAAACGTAAAGCCGAGGCCGATGCGAAAGCTAAACAGCAAAAAGCAGCTGAAGATGCTAAACGTAAAGCTGAGGCTGATGCAAAAGCCAAGCAGCAAAAAGCAGCTGAAGATGCTAAGCGCAAAGCTGAGGCCGATGCGAAAGCTAAACAGCAAAAAGCGGCTGAAGATGCTAAACGCAAAGCTGAGGCCGATGCGAAAGCTAAACAGCAAAAAGCAGCAGAAGACGCTAAACGTAAAGCTGAGGCTGATGCAAAAGCCAAACAACAAAAAGCAGCAGAAGATGCTAGACGTAAAGCCGAAATTGAGGCCGAAGAAAAAGCTGCCTCTGCTAAAAAAGCTCAAGAAGAAGCTGCCCAGAAAAAAGGTGAAGCTAAAAAAATTGCATCTTCGGCTAAACGTGATTTTGAGCAGAAAATTCGTCGTGCTTGGGATGTTCCTACAGGAAGCAGTGGTAAAACTGTTAGCGTTAGATTTACCCTGTCTGACTCAGGTAGTGTTAGCTCGATTGTTATTACACGGTCAAGTGGAGATGATGCATTGGATGCAAGTATCAAAGCTGCAATTCAGGCGTCTGCTCCCTACCCAATGCCATCGGATCCTGATGCAAGACGAGAAGCGCGAAACGTTACCTCTACTTTCAGAGCACAATAATTTTGTAAGAGTTACATGCTTTAAATAGTTTGAAGCATGTAACTATGCTACAAAATCACCAGTCACAAAAATACCTTCAATGACTTTAAACCTATGAAAACGAGCCGCAAACACCTTCTAGCCTTAACGCTACTTACAGCATTAAGTCCTCTTGCACCAACAGCTGCCTTTGCTCAATTACATTTAGAGATTGCAAAAGCACCTGATCAGGCGCCTAAAATCGCTATTGTGCCTTTTAATAACGACAATGGACTTTATCCTATTGTTGAAACTGACTTGAACCGCTCAGGACGTTTCACAAGTTCATCAAAAAATTTACCTGCGAATGCCGCTATTAACCAGATTCAAGCATCTGATTGGCAAGCTGCGGGTATTCCTTATGTTGTTACTGGACAAATTAAGCAAACAGCTGATGGGTTTGAAGTCCATTACCAACTTTATGATGTACAAAAACAGCAATATCTTCTGAATGAGTTGTTAAATGTTCCTGCTTCACGCATACGTCAAGCAGGACATATGGTAAGTGACGCTATTTATCAGGCCTTAACCGGAATTCCAGGTGATTTTAGTGGTCGTATCGCTTATGTATTACGTAATCCTGCCACTCCTGCTGAACGTTACACCTTACAAATCGCCGATACAGATGGTGAACAACCGAAAACTGTTCTCTCTTCACGTGACCCGATTTTGTCTCCGGCATGGACTCCTGACGCTAAAAAAATTGCTTATGTTTCTTTTGAAACTAAACGTCCAGCCATTTATTTACAAGATCTCTCTACTGGAACACGTGAAGTACTTACGAGTTTTAAAGGCTTAAATGGTGCACCAAGCTTTTCACCAGATGGCAAATCAATGCTATTTACAGCATCGATGAATGGTAACCCTGAAATTTATCAAATGGATTTATCCACTCGCCAAGTCAAACGCATGACAAATGACTCGGGAATTGATACTGAAGCGCGTTACACACCAGATGGAAAAGCTTTTATTTTTACATCTGACCGTGGAGGCTCTCCTCAAATTTATCGCTATGATTTTGGGAATGGCTCAGTAAAACGCTTAACATTTAAAGGGTCATTTAATGCTCGTGGCACTTTAAGTGCAGATGGTAAAAAAATTGCACTCGTGCATCGACCAAGTGGTAGTAACTATAAAGTTGCGATCCAAGATATTAATACAGGCATTGTCAATATTCTTACCCCAACCAGTTTAGATGAATCACCAAGTTTCTCACCAAATGGGCAAATGGTGGTTTATGCAACTCGTGAAGGGAACCGTGGTTTACTGTCTATCATGTCCACTGATGGTCGTTTCCGTATGAATTTACCGAGTGAGCAAGGTGAAGTACGTGAACCAGCCTGGGCACCTAAATAACTTTTTATTCCATTGATGGAGATGATGATGAAATCAATTAAATATTTGGCCTTTCCTCTACTTAGTGCAGCACTTGTCATGACAGGTTGTGCAAGTCGTAAGCCAGCAACAACGACAACTACAGGTACAACTAACCCAAGCACAGTAAATACGACAGGCTTAAGTGAAGATGCTGCATTAAATGCTCAAAATCTAGCAGGTGCTTCTTCAAAAGGTGTAACTGAGGCAAACAAGGCTGCCCTAGCGAAACGCGTCGTTCACTTCGATTATGACAGTAGTGATTTATCTACTGAAGATTACCAAACACTTCAGGCTCATGCTCAGTTCCTCATGGCAAATGCAAACTCAAAAGTTGCATTAACTGGTCATACAGACGAGCGCGGTACACGCGAATACAACATGGCCTTGGGTGAGCGCCGTGCAAAAGCAGTTCAGAATTATCTTATTACCAGTGGTGTAAATCCTCAGCAACTTGAAGCTGTAAGTTATGGTAAAGAAGCGCCTGTTAATCCTGGCCATGATGAATCAGCTTGGAAAGAAAACCGCCGCGTTGAAATTAACTATGAAGCGGTTCCTCCTCTATTAAAATAAAACATCCCAAAAAATAAACGCCCAAATATGGGCGTTTATTTTTACATTCTTACTTTAAGAAGATTTGTTTTGCTCTTCTTCTGAATGTTGCATTGACTCAATCAAATCATGCTTATTAAAAGCTTTATATTCAGGTTTTGCCTCATAATCTTTCCAAGCTTCCTGAACACTTTCTTTCGAAATTTCTTCTAAATTGATTGGTTCACCTGCTGTTGGGGTCGCATCAAACTTCTTAGTTGTCATTTCGATTCTCCTAAATCTACATTCCTTTGTTATGCAAACAACATACCACGTAAAATGGGGCTTGTAAGCATAAATGCAACACAAATAAAGTAAGATAATTTTTATTTTTCGGCATTCTCATCTAGAATATGCCACGTATTTATCTGACTCATTTTGATGCTTGCGCACAGGAGCGTTTTTTTATGTCCAACCTCACATTGTCCCAATTTTTACAACAAGAAAAAGGGAATCTTACACCTGAGTTGGCTCAAGTCATCGACACAATTGCTGCGACTTGTAAAACCATTGATCAAGCCTTACAAAAAGGTGCCTTGGCTGGAATTTTGGGTAGCGCAGGTAACGAAAATGTTCAAGGTGAAACACAGAAAAAACTTGATGTGATTTCTAATGACTATTTAATCGATGCTTTAAAAGTCCATCCTCACGTCGGTGGTCTTGCATCTGAAGAACTTGATGATTTTACACCAGCACAAGAAAACGGCGAATACTTAGTTCTATTTGATCCATTAGATGGTTCAAGCAACATTGATATCAACATGTGTGTCGGAACAATCTTCTCGATTCTTCCTGCCAAAAATGCGGTTACACAAGCACAAGATTTCATGCAGGCAGGCACTCAACAAGTTGCTGCTGGCTATGTGTTATATGGCCCATCAACTATGATGGCTTTAACAGTTGGAAACGGTGTAGCTTTCTTTACGTTAGACCCAGAAACACAAACATTCTTACTTACTACAGAGAATGTTCAAGTGTCAGCAGATACTCAAGAATTTGCTATTAATGCATCTAACCAACGCCATTGGGAACAACCAGTAAAACAATATATTGAAGAGTTACTTGCAGGTAAAACATCTGTACGTGAAAAAGACTTCAATATGCGTTGGGTCGCATGTATGGTGGGTGATGTTCACCGTATTTTATGCCGTGGCGGTATTTTCCTTTACCCATATGACTTAAAAGACCCGAAAAAAGCTGGTCGTTTACGTTTAATGTATGAAGCTAACCCAATGAGTATGCTCATTGAACAAGCAGGCGGCGCATCAACTACTGGCCGTGTACGCATTCTAGAGATTGAACCTACAGAACTTCATCAACGTGTTCCTGTGATTATCGGTTCTAAGAATGAAGTTGAACGCGTAACAAGCTATCATTAATAATTTAAATTACACAGGGCGTCATAGTATGATGACGCCCTTTTGGATATTTCCTTATGGCGGTTATTTTTTTAGAATCAAAAGACAATGCAAAAATTAAACATTTGCGTGGTTTAATTGAACTCAATAGCGCCCGAAAAAAGCATCAACAAACAGTTCTTGAAGGTACCCACCTTTGTCTAGCTTGGTTACAACAACAGAAAAAACTCTTTTCATTGTTTACGACTGAACAAGCCTTAGAACATCCCGATTTAAAGAAAATCATTGAACTTCACCAAGGTCATGTCTTTATTATTAGCGAAGTTTTATATAAAGACTTAAGTACTTTAGGTAATACTCTTCCTTGCTTGGGTATTATCGATTTACCGAAAACTGCATCAACCATTGACTATAGCGTAGATACGTTAATTCTAGAAAATGTACAAGATCCAGGTAACGTAGGTACATTGTTACGTTCAGCGGCAGCAGCAAATATAAAACAGATTATTTGCACACAAGGTTCTGCCTCACTTTGGTCTCCACGAGTTTTAAGAGCAGGTATGGGGGCACATTTTAGCCTGTCTTGTTTTGAAAACTTTCAATTGACCGATATTCTTCCTAAATTTGATATTCCTGTTTTCGTTACAAGCTCTCATCGCTCGACTAGTCTTTATTCAAAAGACCTTTCAAAACCATGTGTTTGGATTTTAGGCAATGAAGGACAAGGTGCAAGTGATTATGCTTTAGAACATGCACAATCAGTGACTATACCGCAGCCAGGTGGTCAAGAGTCATTAAATGTAGCAATTGCAGGATCAATTTGTTTTTTTGAAATGGTTCGCCAACGCCAATAAAACGTTAATTTATTTTACATCGCTCATATTTGTGAAAAAAATCATTTACACTACTAAAAAATAGCCGATTGTTGTCAACCTCCCACCTCTTTTCAACGTTATATAAGAGATATATTGAAGATAAGGTGGGTACGTCCAATGACAGGATTTTCCATCTCCATGGATTTAGCACCGAAAAAGTCTCGATCGGAAACATCTAGTGCTCATGCCAGCACGGCTGAGCAACGCCTAAAGGTTTTCATGCAAGATGTTACTGGTCGTGCTTTAGTGATGATGGAAAGTGCTACCCAAGGTCAACAAGGCATTGCTATGGACTTGGTTCAAGAAGCATTTATTGCTTTACACAAGTCTTACGCCGATCGAAGTACTGAAGAATGGTATCCCCTATTTTATACTATTCTAAATAACAAACTTCAGGATTGGCGCCGCAAAGAAGCACGTCGGGCAAACCCATTTTCATTCTTCAAAAAAGTTAGTCTAGACAATGATGATGAAGAAATCATTGATATTGTCGATGAAAAAGCAATCAATCCAGCAGATTTTCTAGATCAAGCAGTGACCATAGAAGAGATTCAGGAAGCGATTGCAAAACTACCTGTTCGTCAACAACAAGCTTTTATGTTACGTGCGTGGGAAGGTTTTGATACCCATACTACAGCGCAAATTATGAACTGTACCGAAGGTAGTGTAAAAACCCATTATCATCGAGCAATTCAGGGACTTAGAGAGTATTTAGCGCATTTAAATCCCATGGGAGGTTCCAATGAATCATGATGATTTCACTAAAAAGGTGACATCCAAACTCGATAGTTTGGCCCATCACCATAAAAATAAAACAGTGGTGATGAATCATGTGCTTGACCATATCCAACAAAAACCAGCCTCTTATTATAGTGTCTGGAAAATGACTGGTTTTGCACTTGCAGCAGCGATTACTGGTTTTGTTATTTTACCAAATTCAGTAGATATGCTTGATAAGCCACAAAATCAAGTCGTTGTAAATCCTAAATTATCGCCACAAATGGTAGAAGATTTAGAAATGCTCATGGTGTTGGGTGAGGATAAAGTTCAACATGGTAGCTAAAAAGTTAGCACTTATCCTTTGTTCATTAAGTTTCTTGCAAACAAGTTTTGCAGGTTTCGAACGTTTCTGGATTTTTTCGAAAGATGCCAATACGCAAGTAGATGATACTTGGAATGCTCTATCTGAAGAAGAGCAACGAGCTGTAATTAAACGTTATCAAAGCTTAAAGGAATTACCATCTAACCAAAGTGCTAACTTGCAACAACGTATGGATTGGTTTAACCAGCTTCCAGATGCAGAAAAGCAAAAAATGCGTGAAGCCTGGCAAAAAATGAGTACACAAGAGCGTAATGATTTACGTCAACGGATGCTCAAAGCAAGTGCTGATGAAAAAACTGCTATACGCGAAGAATATATAAATAAATATTTAGAGCACTAAACCCGTATTTAACATTTATCTATTTAAAAATAAAAAAGTTACTAACAAATAAAAAGCCTCCTAGTGGGGGCTTTTTATTTTTTTCATCACTTACGATAACGTCTATAAGCAATTAAACTTAGTAGTGATACGATAGAAAGAATTCCAATACTTCCGCCACCTCCACCACCACGTGAATCATCAGTTGTGGTTGCTGTACTTACCAACTTAATAGTACCCTCATTTGAGATTTTACCATCAGCATCATATACATAATAAGTTAAGGTATCATTGAAGGTATTAAATACATTACTAGCTTGAATATAAATATTACCACCATAACAGATATTACCACTATCTTCTTTAGGACATGGGCCTTCACGATCTGCTTTAACTACCTTAAAAATACCATCCGTTGAAGTTTTATTTGGTATATAAATTGGTAACTCCACACCTTGATCATTTACCCAAAATTGAGATTTATTCGATTTTGTCCTAAGAGTATTAGTAGGTCCATCCCCTTCATCATTCGCAAATTGTAATAGATTTAAAGGAATGATCTCATTTGCTAAATATTTAAAAGTTACAGTACCCTCACCAGCTACTGGTGGAATATTATCAAATCGAGCTTCTAATAAACCAGATGTTTGCGTAATTCCATCCTTACTACTAATTGTATATTTACAATAGTTGTAGTCACCAGCTTGGGTAATAATATCATCTGAACGATAGAAGATTATTTGTTGGAGAGCAGGGTTCCATTCACAAAATAATCCATCGTCTTTTTTAATGCTTGTAGTTTTATCATCAATCAATCCTGTGCCAACAACTTCAAGGTTAATATTATAATCAGTAGTATTAAAGAACTTTAATAAATGGTTACTATCTTCATTCGGCAAAGGTAAGCCATTAGCTTTCAAATCTATATAGATAGCTCTGTATTTTGCATTTGCTTTGGTTTGATCAAAAAGATTTTTATAATTTGCAGAATCGATTTTTAATACATTTAATAAATATGCATAATCTGGATTTAATATATTTTTCTGAACCGTATCATATTGAGATTGATATTTTGCAAGTAGATCTGTAAGGGAAGTATTCCCTAAACCTTTTATATCACCAGCAGTCAGTTTCATTAGTTCAATTGAACCAATATCACAACTATTACGGTTATTTGGCTGATAGTAGAGCTTACTATCAGCAAGTCGTGATAGGCCTCGTTGATCTATAGAAGTACATGTATCTTTACCTTCTGGGTCTACATCTACTAAATTCTTACCACCAAGATTATTTTTTGGATAGTAAATTGGTAAAAAGCCAGTTTCTGGGGCAGATGCATGTAAAGGTTCAAGCAATAAATTAAAAGCCTGTCCCCCTATATCAACCGTTCGATGCGTAGATGTAAGAGCTTCTGCCGGCAAATCACATTTTCCAGCATCATTCGTTAAATTTAATGCATTAAAGGATAGTATGAAACCAGCATTTTTTAAATCAGTGGCCGGTCCTATAAAATAATGACACGCATAAATTCCAGAATTATAACCAATTAAGTTAAATCTTAATTCTTTACTTCCTAATGTGTCATATAAAAACGTGGTATAAGCATTATTTTCAATAATAGTATTGTTCTTTAAGGTTAAACTACTGTTAGAACTAAGTATGGTCGAAGGATTAGGTGTCCCGTTAGGAGTAGCATCACCAGTAAATTTCAAAATGCTACCATTGATTGTATTTGCAATATTTCGAGCAATTGTATTAATTGTAAAGGTTGCTTTCGGCTCTCCACAGAACTCAAAAGTATTATTGGAACTATTTGAACCATTATTCATAATACTAGAAGAGGTAAATGTTACTTCCCGTTTTGCATACGCTGTACCATTCCAACAACTCATTGAAAGTACACTTCCTGCTGTTGCAGTATTACCTTGAATCAAAGAGTGGGTTGCAGATAAATTAACATTATCGCCACCGAGGAAAATGGCACCGCCTTTAGATGCTTGTGAATTCAAAATTTGGCTATTTAATAAGGTAACATTACCACCTGCATAAATAGCCCCACCAAAATCTGGTACTGAACCATTTTCCAAAATAATGTTTTGAAGGAATAAGGGTTGTTTATTTACTGCCGTATTAAAGATACGTGATTTACCAGCAGCATTAATTCTCGTCTGTAACGGTTGTAATGCTGGATAATCATTGGTTAAAACACTCTTCTCTGACCAATTTTTATCTTGGTCTTTTTCACCAAATCCGTAAATCGCTATATCTGCATTTGGAGTTAGTTCTTTATTTAAGTTATAAGTTCCTGCTTTTAGCTGGATGACCTGACTTTTAGAAGTGTTATAAACTGTACATCCGTAATCAGATCTTCGTGTTTCAGCAACTTTTATCGCCTCCCTTAACGAACAAGCATTAGGGTTTTCACCATCTTCATCTGCAAAAGTTGTTACTTCGATTCTTTGATTAGCTGTATCGGCAAAAAGAGGCATAGCCGCTAGTACAGCTAATGCTAATACTGCTTTTTTATAGTTTTTCATAGTCCTCATCCCTGATTATGACTTGAAACGGCGTAATGCAATTAATCCAAATAACCCTAAAATTAATCCACCACCGACACTTCCCCCACCACCCGTACTCACAGATTTATCTTCAATACCAGATACAGGTTCCTGGACTACAGTTGCTGGAATCGATATATATTGGAAATCTGAACCATCGTTAAATCTCGATACACTTGTAACGACTTGAATACTAAAAATATCTGCACCATGCCAATTACCATTTGGTGTATAAATTACATTTCCATTTTGATCTATAGTTACACTGCCTTTAGAAAATGGTGTATCCGTACTTTGTTTTATTTTCAAACAGCCGGGTTGCCATTCTTTACCATCAGGACGTTCACCGAATAAACGCTTACACGTGGCAGGTGTAACCAAGTCTGCTTCACTTAAAGAGTTTAAAATATTAAATCTTGCGACTTGTCCATATTTAATGTCCTGCCCCACTGTACCAATTTCATTATTTAAAATATATTCAATCGCTCCTAGATCACATAATTCATCGTAACCACTGCGATTTTTTCCACGTTGATCAAGTCTCTCACAACTTGCTAAACCAACTGATGAACCATCACTATATAAACGCCCTTTATTAATAATTAAAGAGTCGGCTAAAGTATTATAGCTCTCAAGTAACCTTGGCTTAAAGAAACCAAGAAAACTATCTTTTGGTGTATTAAATGGGCATAACAAGCCATCTTTTACAGTTACATCACATATACCTTCATCACTATCGCCAGCAATTAATTTTTCATCTGCAGGAAAGATTATATTAGGAAGCTTTGATGTAGCATTACGATTACAGTCAGATATAACCAGATTACTTTGGATAATTGCTTTATCCGTTGAACTAGCCTGACAATTAATAGTATTTCCTACCAATATACTATTTGAAACTGAAGCATTACCTTGTGGAGCATCAAGAAATAAACCTGCCGCATTTTTAATCATTGTAATATTATTAACAAACATCCCATCTTTAATGTTTGCAATAAAACCAACTTTATTATGGAAAAAGGTACTATTACTAAAGCCGATGGCACGTACATTTAAGTATCCACCAGTACTTTCATCATCAAACTTTGTTGCACCATAAAACAAGGCACCATCTGCAGAAGAGATTTCATTATCACGTACTACAGATTGGGTCACCAAATATAAAGGCTGCTCACTATAAATGACACCACCTTGGGTTGCTTTATTATTTTGCATCAAACTATTTATAATACTTACAAAACCGGCTGTTTGACCTGTTTTAGATAATAGCCCTTGGTTGTAAATCGCCCCACCCTGATTCGCATATCCACCAATCAGTCGAGAGTTCTGAATAGTCAGTTTTTCATGGTTTAAAATTAAACCGCCTGTTAATACATTAGAGCTTGCGCCTGCACCATGTAAGTTAATATCACTTAAGGTCACAGCAAAAGATGCTTTCTCAACGCTACCATCATCAATTTTAAATAGCTGATCTGTACCTGCCATTTTAATGGTTGCATTATGAGAACCGGGCTGATCAGTATCAACTAATGTAGAATCGTTTTTTGCTGTACTAATTGTAAGGGGTGCTGTAATCGTTATTCTGCTATTTAACGTATATTCTTTATCGCGCTGTAAAATAATATTTGATGAACTATCTTTATTTCCACAGCCATGATACCCATCTTTTACTGAGGCAACCACGGTAGAATCACTTGAATTACGCTTATTTATTAGTTCTACAGCCTCACGTAATGAGCATACTGTATTATCGACATCTTCATCAATTGTAGTTGTGACTTCAATATCAGCAGAATAAGCGTGCCCAGCAGCAGCCAATAATGCAAAAGCAATGCTCCGTTTGAGCATACCCTTCTCCTTACCTATTTTTTTCATTTTTCTTTGTCG
The DNA here is from genome assembly GCF_024151445.1 of Acinetobacter sp. UC24323. NCBI lineage: Bacteria > Pseudomonadati > Pseudomonadota > Gammaproteobacteria > Moraxellales > Moraxellaceae > Acinetobacter > Acinetobacter sp. UC24323. The sequence goes on from NZ_JAHIBY010000002.1 coordinate 461,883, forward strand.
ATATTGCAAAGTTTCCACTTTTGCAAACGCATCCTTTGTGCGTACTTTGTCACAGGAATCAGAATTTCTCAAGATGTTTTGATCGGTCTATAGCGTCATTTTCGATAGGGAACTTTCTAAATATTTGTACAATTAAAGATCTATTGATATATGAAAATTTTACTTATAAAAATTTAAAAGTATTTTTCAAGGTTAAAAGAATAAGTAGCTCATGATTTTTATAGTAAGGAAAGTCTACTTAGGCTAATAAATTAAAAGTCCAGAAGCTAGAAAATTATTATTGTTGATATTCATCAATTAAAGCATAGATTTGTCTTAACGTTGCATTTGAAAGTTTAGTCTTCTCACCTTTAAGGAGTTTTTCTAATTGTGCTACGGTTTGCAATAGAACAGAAGCTTGATGAGGCCCATGTAAAAGTAAATAGTCTACAATCTGCTGATCAAAATGGATCCCACGTCTAGCCATTACAGAAGTGACTAAAGCATAGCGATCAGCATATAAACTTCCGCTCGGCACTTTTACACTCACTGCTTGTGTAAGTCGCGATTGTAAATCTGGTAACTCTAGTTTTAATTCAATCGGTGCAACACGTGAAGAGAAAACAAGTTGTCCTTCATGGTTATTCATTAAATGAAAAACAGCTTTTTGCCAGTGAGGCACCCCACTAATTGACTCAATATCATCTAAAGCCACCAGATCATAGTGCTCTAAGCAAGTAATTGCCTCAATTGGAGCATCGAGAAGTTCAAGCAAAGAAACTTTAATTGCAGATTTACCGACCTCTAAATAAGAATCACAAATCGCTGAAAGCAAATGACTCTTGCCTGTTCCTGCCCCACCATAGATATAAAATCTATTTACTAGACCCGCATGTAGTTGTCGCACTGCATCCACTACATGCCCCCAACCTGGTCCCGAAAAATCACTGATTCGGGCATCAAGTTGAGGTTCTATATCCAGCTGGAGTTGACGCATATAATGAATTGGCCTTGAAATTATTTCTGATCTGAAAGATTCGGGGTATCTGTATCTTGCTGTTTTTTAACTTCAAGATCAAGTTTAGTATTTTCAGTTTCTACATGAAGTTGCTCAATATTACCCTCTTGGATTAATAATGTAGAAGATGGAGCATAGAATGAACTCCGTTCATAATTTTCTCTAAGGTGTTTTAAGAGCACCACAATGACAGCCGCCACAGGTAATGCAATTAACATTCCTAAAAAGCCAGCCAATTGAGCCCCAGCTAAAACAGCAAATACAACTGCAACAGGCGAAAGACCAATTTTATCACCGAGTAGGAATGGCTGCAGAATATAGCCCTCTACTGCCTGCCCAATCATAAAGACTACGCCAACAAGTAATAAGTGTGTCCAGTCCATTCCAAATTGGAACAAACTTGCAATAACCGCTGCAATAATCCCGACTGCAAATCCTAAATAAGGAATAATACTGGCAAGACCTGCCACCATACCAATAATTAGGCCGACCTCTAGTCCAATTAATTGTAAGCCTACAGCATAAACTACGCCGAGCAAAAGCATAACAAGGAACTGACCTTTAACAAATGCTCCTAACACGCTATGGCATTCACGGACGATTTGTAAGGTCGTAGCCTCATATGGCCGTGGAATGAGACGACGTAAGTTTTGTAACATACGGTCCCAGTCTAATAAGAAGTAAAAAGCAATAATTGGGATTAAAACAACTGTTCCACCAATTTGAATAAAATTAAGTCCTGATTGTGCAAGCTTTAATAAAACTGCTTGAATACTATCAGCACTGTAATTGGTTTGAACATAATCCATCACAGCTTTGGACATTTGATCGGTATCAATTTCCATTTGCTGGACATGGAATGTCGAAGAAATCCACGGTAATAGCTCTGCATTAATCCAGTGGATCCCCGCTGGAATACTGTCTCGAGCGTAAACAAGTTGTTTCCAGATCAGTGGAACCAGATACCATAATGCAACGGTTAAAGTTACACCTATACCAATAAAAACAATACTAATTGCCAACCAGCGAGGTATCTTAATTTTTACTAGAACTTCGACTAGTGGACTAAATAAATAAGCCAGGAAAAAAGCACCAATAAATGGAATGACCACAGGCTTGAGCAAGTATAATACCCATACCAGCAATACAATACCTGCGAGTAAGAAAATACGGCGCAGTATACGATCTTGCATAAAATCTAGCCTTTTTTGATTTAATCGTTATAAATGGAAAAATATTTTTATTAAAGATAGCATTTTCGAGCATAAATAACATAAGAGTTTCGTATATTCAGGTTATAATCTGCCGCCAATGCGGAGACTTCATTTATGAGCAACTCAACTTCTACCCCAAATACCGGTTTAAGCTACAAAGATGCGGGTGTTGACATTGAAGCGGGCGACGCACTGGTCGATCGTATCAAGTCAGTCGCTAAACGTACAACTCGTCCAGAAGTAATGGGCGGACTTGGTGGCTTTGGTGCACTATGCAAAATTCCTAAAGGTTACGAAGAACCTGTTTTGGTTTCTGGAACTGACGGTGTAGGTACTAAATTACGTTTAGCACTTAACCTTAATCGTCATGACACAATCGGCCAAGATCTTGTCGCTATGTGTGTAAACGATCTTTTGGTTTGTGGTGCAGAACCACTATTCTTCCTCGACTATTATGCGACTGGTCACTTAAATGTCGATGTAGCTGCAAACGTAGTTACTGGTATCGGTAAAGGTTGTGAACTTGCAGGTTGCGCACTTGTAGGTGGTGAAACAGCTGAAATGCCTGGCATGTATGAAGGCGAAGATTACGATCTTGCTGGTTTTGCCGTAGGTGTAGTTGAGCAAAGCAAAATTATTGATGGCTCTAAAGTAAAATCTGGTGATGTACTTATTGGTGTTGCATCAAGCGGTGCTCACTCAAATGGTTATTCATTACTACGTAAAATCTTAGATGTTAAGAATGTAGACTTAACTCAAGTAATTGATGGTCGCCCTCTTGCAGATGTAGCAATGGAGCCAACACGTATTTATGTAAAACCAGTTCTAGAGCTTTGCAAACAAGTTGATGTACACGCGATGGCACACATCACTGGTGGCGGCTTACCAGGTAACTTACCACGTGTATTACCAAATGGTGCTCAAGCTGTAATTAATGAAGCTTCTTGGGAATGGCCAGAATTATTCAAACTTTTACAACGCGAAGGCAATGTAGAACGTTTTGAAATGTACCGTACCTTTAACTGTGGTGTAGGTATGGTCATTGCTGTTGATGCAAATGATGCAGAAAAAGCAATTGAAGTGCTTAATGCTCAAGGTGAAAAAGCTTGGAAAATCGGACATATCCAAGAAAATGCTGAATCAGTGGAAGGTGCAGACGAAAAAATTCGTGTGATCTTTGAATGATGAAAATTGCTGTTCTAGTCTCTGGGAACGGCAGCAACTTACAAGCCTTGATAGATGCAAATCTATCAGGGCAAATTGTAGGTGTACTGTCTAATAAAGCCGATGCTTATGCCCTAGAGCGTGCTCAAAATGCCAATATCGCGACAGCCGTAATCTCTCACAAAGACTTTCCTAGTCGTGAAGATTTTGATGAAGCTATGCATCAGCAACTTATCGCATGGCAAGCTGACGTGGTTATTTTAGCTGGCTTTATGCGTATTTTAACTGCTGACTTTGTCGATAAATGGCAAGGTAAAATGCTTAATATCCATCCTTCATTATTACCTGCCTATAAAGGCGTTAATACACATCAACGTGTATTAAATACGGGGGATCGATTACATGGCTGTACCGTTCACTTTGTGACTTCTGAACTTGATGCTGGTCAAGCAATTGCTCAATCTGCCATTGAAGTAAAAGAACATGACAATGTTGCATCCTTGGCCGAACGTGTACATAAACTTGAGCATTTTATTTATCCTCAAGTTGCAGAGTGGTTATGCAATGGCCAGCTCACATGGAAAAATGGACAAGCCTATTTCCGCAATCAAATTCTTGAACACCCTATTCGTTTTGCATCTTGGTAAAAGTTTGCTTAACGTCAATTAAAAAAGGACATGCATGCATGTCCTTTTTTTGCGAAAGCTTTATTAGCGTGAATTACGGTGAATAAGTTCCTTAATATAATTCACTGTATCAATCGGATGCTCTAGAGGGAACATATGCCCTCCTTCAACAACACTAAATGGAATCCCCATTTTACGTTTTGCCATTTGAGGAAAACCTCTTTTTAAAAAGGCGCTCTCTTTTCCTACAACTAAATGTACTGGCATTTTCGGTTTTGGCATAGGTAACCACCACCAAGAAGGGTTTTTACGGAAAATCGCAACTTCATCTTCACGGGAAATAGTTAACGTTACACCACCACGTACCGAGTCTTCTTTTAAAGCATAGTCAATGTATGCTTGAAAGCAATCTTCATCAAAGTCTTTATAAAAACCTTTTAGGCGTAACAATGCAGCTGCTTGCTCACGTGATTCCCAATGCTCGCGACGACGCGCAGATAAACCTGCTGGTGTCATATCATCAACTATTTTGGGTTTAAATAATTTTGCCATATGAAAAGCAAAAGAATATCTACCTAAAATAAGAGGCGGATCTAACATGATCACTTGTGAGAACAACTCAGGCCGTCTAAAAGAAGCCATTAAAGTTAAAACTGAACCGAGTGAATGGCCCAGTCCAATCACTTTTCGCCCCTTCGCTTGACGTACAATACTATCAATTACCTGATCAACTAAAAAAGGCCAATGATTGGTAATCGGATAACGTTTGTCAGGTCCAATGAGTGGAACATAAATTACGTCATACTCATCTTTTAATTGATCAAACAATTTTTGATACACCATAGATGGCACGCCGTTGGCATGCGCAAAGTGTATAACCGGTTTTACTGACATACCGTTATCCTGCTTAAATTATTGTAGTTTTGCGTCCTGACTTGTTTGTAAGCGTTCAGCAACCGACTCACTTAAACCATTCCCCATTTCTGATCCCATTCGCCCTAGAATGGATTGTAATGGGTTACGTTCAATCGTGTAGTCAACTTTATTATCAAGCTTCAGTTCACGCATCAAGCTTGTAATGTTACCTGAACGGTCAGCTACGCCTAACTGAATTGCTTGCTCGCCAGTCCAGAAAAGACCAGAGAAAATAGCAGGATCATTAGTTTTTAAGCGTTTCCCACGTCCTTCTTTAACTGCGTTAATAAAGTGAGTATGAACATTATCGAGTACAGATTGGATATGTTGTCTTTGTACAGGATTAATCGGTTTTGTCATACTTAAAATGTCTTTATTCGTCCCCGCTGTAAGAGTTCGGTCTTCAATTCCTAGTTTTTGAGCTAAACCAGTAATGCCATAGTTTGGCATAATGACACCAATTGAACCTACCAAACTTGATGGATTCACAATAATTTCATCGGCAGCAGAAGCAATATAATAAGCACCCGAAGCACCCATATCGCCAATTACCGCATAGACTTTCTTGTCAGGATGCTCTTTTTTCAAATAGCGAATTTCCTGCCAGATTTCATCTGACTGAACAGGTGAACCACCAGGAGAATTAATATTAAGGGCAATTGCTTTACTATTCGATGCCTCAAAAGCACGTTTAAGCGCTTTGTTTGTATCTTCACTATTCACAGCCTGATTGCTTGAAGCATCAATAGTTCCAATAATATCAACTACTGCAAGGTGAGCACTGCTACTACTTGCTGTAGAGCCATCTTTAGTGGTCGAACAGCCTTTGCCCATTAAGACGATAATGAACAATAGATAAATAAAAGTAAGTGTTTTAAAAAATATACCCCAGCGACGACTACGGCGTTGTTCTTCTACAGAAGCCAGTACAGCTTTCTCAAGGATTTGCCATTCCGGTCCGTTCTGTTTAGGGGTTATAGGTTCATTTTGTGGTTTTGGTGGCCAATCGGACATAAAATTCCAATCCAAATCAATCGAAATGATGTCATTATATACGTTGATTTGATAAAAACTGTCTAAATAATATGATTTCATTTATAATATTTTTGTCTTTTTTTACTTGTTGTTTCTTCCTTACTTACTGCTATAGATGACTAGACCAGATTCAAAAAGCATGAACTATCAATTACTCAAAACATTTAGCCGCCAACCCATTCAATTTGGGCGTTTTCTTGCTCGTCTGTTAGCAGGACTTGTAAATACTCTAAAAATTACTAGAACATCAAAAAGTATTGAGCTTAACTTAAGAATTGCGCTTCCGTATTTAACACCTCAGCAGCGTATAGCGATTACAGAAAAAGCTGTAAGAAACGAATTAACTTCATATTTTGAGTTTTTAAGTATTTGGGGCTCATCAAATAGTAAAAATATCTCACGCATTCACCGTATTGAAGGTGAACATTTTTTTCATGAAGCATTGGCTGCAAAAAAAGGTGTAGTTCTTATTGTTCCACATTTTGGTACGTGGGAAGTCATGAATGCATGGTGTGCTCAATTCACATCAATGACCATTTTATATAAACCCGTTAAAAATGCTGATGCAGACCGTTTTGTGCGAGAAGCCCGTAGCCGTGAACAAGCGAATCTCGTCCCTACCGATGAAAGCGGTGTAAGACAAATTTTTAAAGCATTAAAGCAAGGTGAAACGACAGTAATTTTGCCGGATCATACCCCTAATGTGGGTGGAGATATGGTGAACTATTTTGGTGTTCCACTTGCCTCAAGTAATTTAAGCGCAAAACTCATCCAGAAAACTAAAGCAAAAGCTCTGTTTCTTTATGCGATCCGTAATGAAAACGATGGGTTTACTATGCATATCGAGCCAATGGATGAGAAAATTTATGAGGGTACTGCGGACGATGGAACGTATGTCATCCATCAAGCGATTGAGCAACTCATTTATCAATATCCAGAACACTATCACTGGAGCTATAAACGTTTTAAAGCGAACCCTGCTTTAGACAATATCTATAATATCGATCCGACAGAAGCACTTAAAATTGTAGATAGGCTCAAAGCAGAAGCTTTAAAAACCTCTACTCAACCAGAGCCTATCCAAACGTCGGTCATGTAAAACTATTTTGTGATTTTCCAACACAAAACTTAAGGTCCCTTGTTCCACAGTACTTTTTAGCGGAATATGTAGAGCTTTTAAACGTGCTATAACTTGTTGGCTAGGATGGCCATAACGGTTATCAAACCCTGCCGATGCAATGGCCAGTTTAGGTTTTAAGGTCGCTAAGAAATCATAAGCCGAACTGTGCTTACTTCCATGATGCCCTAGCACTAACACATCTATCTTCAATTTAGGATAATCTTTTAATAACTCGTATTCAGCTTCCCATCCTGCATCGCCCATAATAAGAAAATTTTGGTAACCAGCAACTTTTTTAAATTGAAGATATACAACACAAGAATATTGATTCTGGTTAGAAGCAACAAAAGCCAGATCTTTTTCTTTAGGCCATAAAATTTGAATATCTAACTCAGGATAATGCCATTGTTGCCCTTGATGGCAATATTGTAATGGTTGCTTTAAATCATTTGGTAATTGTTCATTCGAAATAAGCTGCTTTACAGGAATCTCTTGTTGAATAAGAGGAAACGCGCCACTATGGTCTTGATCAAGATGGGATAGCAAAACATGATCTAATTGTCTTACGCCTTGCTGACGTAGAAAAGGCACTACAACATTTTGTCCAATACTAAATATTTTTTCATCGTAAGAACCGCCTGTATCAATTAACCAGTTTTGTTGGGAATGTTGTAGAAAAATAGCCTGTCCCTGTCCAACATCTAAAATATTAAGCTGAATTTGCTGACTCGTTTTGTTCATAATAACTAAGGGTAAACAACATAATATTCCCCAAGTTTTGGGCAGAATTCCTTTAGGTAAAAATAAAATAATAATGGTACAGCTAATCGCCAATAAACACAGTGGCGTCAAGCTTATACCTTGTAATGGTAAAGAGAGTTTTTCTAATAAGCCCAAACAACTCAGCAATATACTGAGCAACATATCATTGAAATGAAAAAGCATATTTCCAAATGGTTTTACTACAAACCATGCGCAAGCAGCTATGATGTTTAAAGGGACAATAACACTACCAACAATAGGCACGGCAATAATATTGGTTAATGGAGCAACCCAAGAAATTTGTTGAAAGAAAAGTAAGGTTAAGGGACTCAATGCAATAAATATTTTGCCTTGAGATTCAATTAATACCTTACTCATAAAAATCATTTTTGAGTTCAGACTTAAAAAATGTTGCTCAGGTAGCTGCGCTATAGTTTGGTAAATTCTTAATAAAATAAAACATGCCCCATAAGACAGCCAAAAACCTGCAGAAAGCACACTAAACGGGTCCATTAGCAACAGTAGACTTGCACTATATACGAGTAATGTAAAAGGTTTAATAGGTTGTTTTAATAATAGAAATCCAATAAATATAAGGGCTGATAATAATGTTCGTAGTGCAGGAATTTCGAAACCTACAAATGCAGTATAAATTAAAACACCAAGGCAGCATGGTACAGCCATCAAAACCTGTTTCGGTTTCCATAAATAAATTTGAGGATAATAACGACTGATAAATTGATGACATGCCCAAGATAACATAATGGCAAAAATGAGCACATGTGGGCCTGAGATCGCCAATAAATGACTAATTCCTAATTGTTTGAACTGTAGTTGAGTTTCATCTGATAAAAGGCTTTCATCACCTGTCAGCAAAGCTAAAATTAAACCCTTTTGCTGTATAGATGAGCTGTTTAATATTTGCCTAAAAGTTAAGCGAATTTTTTCTATATTTAAACGAAAACTATTGGAAAAAGACTGTTGTTCTTTTAAATGTTGCTGATAGCCCAATCGATAGATTTCATCAAGGCTTAAAGGCTCAATATATCTCACGTTAAAACCAGACATAATATTTCGCTGAATAAACCACTTTTCCTGATCAAAAGCTCCTGGGGTGGCATAACTATGTGCAGGTCTTGTTTTTCCAGATATTCGATAATAGTGACCTAATTCAAGATTCTGATTATTCTTTAATAAATTTTGATTATTACTTTTTAAATATAGCAACCAATTCACCGGTTCTTTAGAAAGATTTAGAACTTGTGCAGTTTGTTGAACCTTATTATCTTTTTCTTCACTTAAACGGTTTATATAAACAATAATGTCGAGATTTCGGGTATCTGTTTCTCTTTGTTCTAATCGTTCAATCAGTGCTTTTTCAGCATAGTAGTAACCAACCATAAAAAGACTTGTTGTACATAATAAGCAAAACACTGCCTTTAAAAATGGTCGATCAACGAACATGGGGCGTTTATAAAGATAAAAAATAAAGGCAAGTAATAGTAGAGCCTCGCCCACTTTTTCATATTGCATGATTAAAGGGAAATCTATTCCCATCAATGCAATACCGCCAATCCACCCCAATAGAATAATCTTAAACATTTAAAAATCTAGTCATTATCATTTTAGTGGCAAAATTAAAGCCCAACTCAGTGGGCTTTAACAATGTGATTTAATGACATTTTTTTTAAGAACCATTTACCCACAGCCCATCTTCCATATGCAAGATTGAATCTGCTGCCTGAGCTAATTGCTCATCATGGGTCACAATTAACATTGCCATGTTCAGTTCTTTCTTAAGATCGGTGAGCAATTCGAAAATACCTACTGCTGTTTTACGATCTAGGTTACCCGTAGGCTCATCAGCTAGTACTACCGCAGGCTTAGTCACTAATGCACGAGCAAGCGCAACACGCTGACGCTCACCACCTGAAAGTTCACCTGGTTTATGGTCCATACGATGAGATAGCCCCACTCGATCTAGCAAATATTCAGCCTGTGCCTTTACCGACTTATATTGACTGTCTGCTCGAAGCATTAAAGGCATCGCTACATTTTCAAGAGCAGTAAATTCAGGTAATAAATGGTGGAACTGGTAAACAAAACCTAAGTATTGGTTACGTTGAAAGCCACGTTCCGCTTCACCTAAATTATCAAAGCGCTGACCATTCAAAAATACCTGTCCTTTAGTCGGCTGATCTAAGCCACCAAGTACATGCAACAAAGTACTTTTACCTGAACCACTTGCTCCGACAATAGATACAAACTGCCCTGCTTCCACTTGTAAAGAGAGACCTTTAATGACTTCAACCTTAGATTTACCGTCATCAAAATGTTTATAAATATCTTTTGCTTCTAAAACGACTTTACTCATAACGCAATGCCTCGGCAGGTTGAACTTTGGCTGCACGAAGCGCCGGATAAATAGTTGCCAAGAAACTTAAGAGTAAAGAAACAATCACAATAATTGTCACGTCTTGCCATCTTAAGTAAGAAGGTAAGTAATGTACAAAATAGGCATCGAACAGATTAAGTCCGAGAACATTATTAAACCAAGAAATAATATCGCTGATCGTAAGTGCCAGAATAACCCCTAAAACCGTACCCGCAACTGTACCGATCACACCAATAACCGTACCTTGCACCATAAAGATTTTAGTAATCATAGATGGCGATGCACCTAAAGTACGTAAAATTGCAATGTCTGATTTTTTGTCAGTCACGACCATAACTAAAGACGAAACAATGTTAAATGCAGCAACTACAATAATTAGTACAAGCAATAAACCGACTAATGTTTTTTCCATTTGGATGGCATTAAATAAGTTGCCATGTGTATAGGTCCAGTTTGTTGCGTAGAAATTGCTTGGCAAATTCTTCACAATGTCATCGGCAACTTGAGGAGCGGCAAAAATGTCATCTAATTTTAGACGAACGCCTTGAGCGCCATCAGGTAAACGCAATAAAGTTGAAGCATCATATAAAGCAATGTATCCAACCATCGAGTCAACTTCAGCACCTACACTGAAAATACCCACCACTTTAAAGCGTTTAAAACGAGGTACAACACCAGCTGGAGATGGAGTCGCTTCAGGTAAAACCAATGTCACGCTATCGTTTAGACGTAAGCCAAGCGAATCGGCCATGTCTTTACCAAGTACGATACCGAATTCACCTTTTTTAAGTGAGTCGAGGCTACCGGCAACAATATGATTTTGAATGATAGAGACATTCTTTTCATATTTAGGGTCAATACCCGTCACCATAATACCTGCCACTTGCCCTTGAGCAGTTAACATACCTTGCAATTGGGTAAAAGGTGCAACTCCAGTCACGTGGGGATGATTTTCAACTCGTTTAACCAGTTCAGGCCAATCCGTAAGGATTTGCGTCGATGAAACTGTCGCTTGCGGTACCATTCCCAAAACACGATTTTTTAATTCGCGGTCGAAACCGTTCATTACAGAAAGTACCGTAATTAGTACAGCGACACCAAGTGTCAAACCGACCATCGAAACCAATGCAATAAAAGAAATAAAATGATTACTGCGTCGAGCGCGAGTATATCTCAACCCTATATACAGTGAGATTGGTTTAAACATACCTTCTAAATCCAAGGTCATTGATGGAAAAAGAGAAGTGTTCATTCACACTTCTTATTTAGCCATATCGTTAGATGCTGTATTAAGGCTTAAAAATCAGTAAGTTCTGATCTATCCTTAACAATCCTAATATTATATTGCTGCGCTATTTTCTACTACTTAAGATATGAGATCAATTTGATCATGCATTTAGCTACGAATTAGAACAATTTAATGAATAAGCTCAACAAATTACCCTCATCTTCTCCTATTTAGACTTAATATGTTGAGCAAAATTACGATTTGCTTGAATGTCTTTATAAAAATATAGAAATAGACCAAATAAGATAATGAAAGCTCCCACAAAAACCATAATCGACAATTGTTCATGGTTTAAAACAGCTCCAATGATCATTGCTAGCATTGGTGTAATGACTGTTGTTAACGATAAAGTGGTTGGTTTTATATTCTGAACAAGTTTGAAATAACAGAACATAGCCACAAGTGAAGCCATCAGAACTGTATAAATTAATGCAAATAAAGATTTAGCTTGTGGTAAATGAGTCGGTGCATATTGCCAAATAAATGGAATAAGGCAGCTTGCCAAAATTGAAGAAACCAAGATCGAACCGGTCGCTTGAGCCATTGGCTGAATTTTGGCATTCACTTTCTTTACCCAAAATATAGAAAATGAATAAACAAAAACACTGACCAACATTAAGACAATGCCAAATGGATGCACATGTTGATTTGAACCATTTAAACAAATGATCGCTAGTCCACAAACAGCAACAGCCATACCTAGCCACTGCAATTTAAAAAGATGCTGACCAAAAGCAAAACGACCAATCAACCCAGCCATAATGGGCGCTAGACCAAACATCAAGGCAATCATGCCAGAACTTAAATATTGGGTCGCAGCATAGGTAAAAATTTGCGAGCCGATTAAACTAAAAGACCCTGCAAAATAACTATGTAAAGCTTGTTTATGAGTTGGAAAAGAAGTTTTTAGAACAAGTAAAACAATAACCGACAGAGGCAAAGCTATATAAAACCGTAACAGTAAAGCCCACATGACATGTAAGTCAGATACGCTCCATACAATGGCTAAAGGTGTCGTTGCCCAGATAAATACAAGCAAGACATAAGTTGAAGCCAAGTTGGTTTGGGATGGCATAAGAGGCTCACTAAGCAGTTTTACGTTTTTGCTTTAAAATCGTTTGGTCGAGTGCACTAGAAAATTCGCGCTTATCACGTTCTGAAATAGGTGGTGGACCACCCGTCTGTACTCCTGCGCCGCGCAGCGTATCCATAAAATCACGTAAGTGCAAACGTGCTTTTACGTTCGCTGTGGTATACACCTCACCACGTGGGTGAATCGCAATACCACCTTTCTCAATAACTTGAGCTGCGAGTGGAATATCTTGCGTAATGACAATGTCATTTTCAGACATACGATTCACAATTTCCTGATCGGCTTGATCGGCTCCACTTAAAACTTGCAGAGATTTAATACGCACTGAAGGGGTAATACCGACATTTTGATTGGCTACAAAAATCACTTCTAATTGATAACGATCCGAAGCTCTTAAAATGACTTCACGCAAAATTTTAGGTAATGCATCTGCGTCTACCCACAACTTGAATGGCAGCACGTTATTCTCTATTTCCACTAAAAATATAAGTCTAACAGATGCATTTCATTAGAGAATAGCGCTAAATATAAAACTTGTTTTCTAAATTTAATTTGAACAATACGTTAATGATTATTTATATGTACTCTTAACAGCACATGTTTTGCTAGGTGGAGAACTTTTTAATAACTAAATACGTGCTTTTACAAGAGAATTTACATATGTTGACTTGAAAAATAGCAATTACCCTCGATTTAATATATCAAGTGAGATAAACCCAACATCAATCGTACCTATGAAAAATCAAAACAGTCCAGAAGTTATTACGGTAAACGACCAAAATTTTGGTAGTCATGGAGAGCATTGGAATCTACTGACTTCCCATCCAGAGACAGATGTACCAAAATGGCTTGGACTAGCGCTTGATGCTCCTGTAATGCCAATGGGTTTATGCCAAAATGAAGACGAAATGGATCAATCTTTTTGGCTCATTCAAGGTCCACAAGGTCAGAAGGTCACCATTAATCAAATTATTGCAGTTGAAAATCAAAAACCTCGTGCTTTAAAAACTGCCTTCCCTAGTTTTGATAGTCCCTATCAATATAATGCCCAAATTGAGCGCATCATTACTTGTGACTCTGCTACTCAAGCAGTATTAAGTTTAAAATTAAATAAAAGTACAACGATTTATGCATTTGATAATTTATTTAGCGTTAATCGTTGCCAATATGACAAAACCCAAACTTATCAAGTCCAATTTAATGCATGGGCCTATGAATTAGAATCAGTGCCTGCGGGAGAAACAATTGTCGTAGATGATCCAGCGTCAATTAAACATCACCGTGCATTAAATGCGATTTTAACTGAACATAATGGAATTGCACCCGAAAACCTACAAGAACTGATTAATGAATGGCAACCAAAAACTAAAGAAGATCAAGAACCTGTAACGGTTGATTTTTCTAAAATGGTTGCATATTTATATGGAGAAAATCTTGGTCAAGAAGATGAAGCTTGGTTCCAAGGTAATATTGTCGGTAAAACTTCAATGTCATTTATGGGTGCAGAATATACCCTTTATGATGTCACTTTAGTTTTAGAAGACAACCTTCCTGCCATATTAGTGCGCATTGCTACAAAAAATGATTTGTACAAAAACTTTAATATTGGCGAATATATTCGTGGCAATATCTGGATTCAGGCGAATATTTATGCTAAAAATAGTGAAACTAATTGAATTTCACTAATATTTTAAAAATTAGGCTATTGAATGAAGATTATACCTGAACAAACCACCAGCCTCATTCAAACTAGTAACCCACGTATAAGGGTCGATACTGGTGCGTTTTGCTTTTTCGTTTTAGGTATGTTCTTAGCCGCAATTATGATACATCAATTTGGTTTTATGCCTTTTTAATTGATTATTTATATAAAAATAAAGCCCTCTTTTTGAGGGCTTTATTCATTTTATGACTTAACCATTACGTTTAGCAAAATCATCCATAAAGCGGATAAGTGCCTGAACGCCTTCTAATGGTACAGCGTTATAAATACTTGCACGCATACCACCTACTGAGCGGTGACCTGCTAAGTTCAATAAGTGATTTGCTTCAGCTTCTTTCAAGAATTGCTTTTCTAAAGCTTCATCTGCCAAAGTAAATGGTACATTCATAATTGAACGATTTGGAATGGCAATCGGGTTATTATAAAAGTCGCTTGAATCGATATAGCCATAGAGTAACTGAGCTTTTTCAAGGTTAACTTTATGGATAGCATCTACCCCACCCTGCTCTAGTAACCACTCAAATACTAAACCAGACAAGTACCAAGCATAAGTCGATGGTGTATTTACCATAGAGCCATTCTTGGCTTGATCAGCATATTTTAAAATGCTTGGAATTTCTGCTTTAGCTTGATCCAGTAAGTCATCACGGATAATAATAATTGTTAAACCAGCAGGACCAATATTTTTTTGCGCACCTGCATAGATGAGACCAAATTTCGAAACATCAAGTGGAGCAGATAAAATGCTTGATGAGAAGTCACATACCAGTGGTGCTTTAACATCAGGAACGCCAGCAAACTGTAAACCGCCAATTGTTTCGTTATCAGCATAATGGACATAAGCTGCATCGTCAGACAAGTTCCATTCGCTTTGCTCAGAAATTGCGAACTTACCGTCTACTTTAATACTAGCTTCTACAACATTAATATCGCCATAACGTTTTGCTTCTTTTAAAGCTTTTTCAGACCAAATGCCAGTATGGATATAATCTGCTTTGTTATTTTTTCCAAGCAGATTTAAAGGAATTGCTGAAAATTGTAATGACGCGCCACCTTGTAAAAATAGCACTTTATAGTTTTCAGGAATATTCATGAGCTTACGCAAATCTGCTTCAGCTTTTTCCGCAACAGCAACATAGTCAGCACTACGGTGACTCATTTCCATGATGGATAGGCCCTTACCTTGCCAATCCAACAATTCTTGTTGAGCTTTTTCTAAAACGGCAGTAGGTAATGCAGCAGGACCAGCACAGAAATTGTACGCGCGCATGATTTTTCCCTTGTAAAAGTGAAACACAATAAAAAAAGGCATTTAACCACAGATTGCTTAAGGTTGCAGCAGCTTCTCTAGTAAATATTTCAATGCTAGGGCGTGTTTATGCCTATTTTTTCAACAACTATTTTATTTATTTCATTGCTTTCACTTATTTTTTTATAAGTTTTATTAAATAAAGTTCAACTTGACTTGTGAATATAGTTTCCCATACTGTGATGAACATATAAAAACTTGCTGTATGATTTTCCATCAAGCAAAAATAACCTCAAAATCATTTTGTGCTTTTATACAATTGTATAATAAACAATATGATAATTGAATTTAATAACAAGAAATTTAAACTATAAGGGATGATCAAAAATTGTTATATAAAATGCCAACACATCAATATCGACAGTCTAAACGTCCTTTTTTGTTTAAACCCAATTACCTTGCGTTGGTATTGGGAGTGTTAATTGCAACGCCTATTTATGCGCAAAGTTTAAGTTATGCTGAAGCAGAACAACAGGCTTTAAAAAGCTCATACAGCACTCAAGCCAACCAAGCATTACAACAAGCCTCTCAGTTAGAAGCCGAAGCGGTAAAAGGTTTAGGACTCCCCAGAGTTGATTTAAATGTGAGAGCATATGCTTTTCATAGTGAAACAGATGTACCCTTAGGCTCTTTTAAACAAAAACTTGAAAATGATTTAAGCCAAGGACTCAATGATAAATTATCCCAGTGGAACAATGTCATTCCATCAGATGTTTTAGGTCAAGTTCAGGAAGGCTCAAACCAAATCATACATGACGGTATAAACCGTTTTCCTGACTACGCTAATTTGACTGTAGAAGACCAAGTAGTCCGACCATCTATTTCAGTGGTGATGCCGCTCTACACAGGTGGGTTAACAACTAGTGCAAAAAAAATAGCTAACATTCAGGCTCAACGCTCCGAGCTTTCAAGCCAACAACAACAAGATATCCAGCGCTTCGAAGTCGTACAAAGTTATTTTAATGTGCAATTACAACAACAACTGGTCGCAAGTAGTCTATTTAACTTTAATGCAATGCAAAAACATTACAGCAATGCGTTAAAGCTCGAACAGCAAGGTTTTATTAGTAAAGGGCAACGTATGCAGTTTGAAGTTGCTCGTAACAATGCCGAACGAACTCTACAAAATGCGCAGGCAAATCTGAATGCTAGCCAATTTAATTTAAACAATCTTTTGCACCAGCAAAATAATGCTGATTTAAGTACTCCTCTTTTTGTAAATACTGTTCGTAGCCAATCGTTAGAATCTCTTTTAAGCAGTTACTCTCAAAAATCTAGCCTTGTGCAAAAAATGCAGTTAGACACTCAATTGGCAAATGCAAATATTCAGGCTCAACAAGCAGCAAAAAAACCGAGTCTTTTCGCTTTTGGTGAGTATTCACTCGATGAAAATGAAAACTGGATTGTAGGTGTTATGGCAAAATACAATCTGTTTTCTGGCGTAGATAAAAATAAGAATATTCATGCTGCCGAGTTAAAACGTTATGCTTCAGAACTCATGACTGAACGAACTAAACAAGAGATTGAAGCATTATTGAATAAGTCTTATAACGAGCTCAATTCAGCACAGCAAAGTCATACGCTATTACAAAGGAATATCAGCGCAGCTCAAGAAAACTTACGTATTCAGGAACTTTCTTTCAGAGAAGGCATGGGTACAGCGACTCAAGTGATTGATGCACAAAATGCATTAAGTGCTTTAAAAACAGAAATGGCTTTAAATGCTTATAAATATGTCATATCGCTCGCAACGCTATTACAAAGCCATGGTTCTATGGACCAGTTTAAAGCTTATGTGACTCAACCACACACTGACTATATCCGCTAATGGGGACATAACATGAATCAAGACTCAGCTCATTCAGAACAAAATTCTCCAGTTGCGGATACGGCAGAAACTCACCAAAATCAGCAAAATACTCAAACCGACAATACTCAAGAAGTAAAAACGAGTAAAAGTGATTCTCAACCTCCTAAAAATTCGAAAATTAAACTAATTATTGCGGTCGTGGTTATTGCTCTATTAGGTTTAATCATTTTCGGTTTGTGGAAAAGCTATCAACCTAAGCCTATTGAATTACAAGGCCGAGTTGAGGCTGAAACAGTTCATGTCAGTACTAAGGTTCCGAGCCGTATTGAAGAAATTTATGTGCAAGAGGGCCAGAAAATTTCCAAAGGTCAGCCCCTTGTTCGTTTAGTCAGCCCTGAAATAGAAGCTAAAAAACAACAAGCCTTAGCCACCCTACAATCAGCTTTGGCATTTCAATCTACGGTAGACCGAGGCTCTCAACAGGAAAATATTGATACTCTTTATGCCAATTGGCAGAGTATGAAAGCACAGGCAAACCTTGCTAAAACCACTTATCAACGTGGAGAAAATTTATATAGACAAGGTGTTATTTCTCGTCAAAGAAGAGATGAGATGTTAGCCGCACAGACTTCTGCTCAAGAGTTAAGTGAAGCAGCTTATCAACAATATGCTCGAGCAAAGCGCGGAAGTACCAGTCAGCAGAAATCTACAGCGGATGCACAAGTTGAGATTGCAAAAGCCGCGGTAAGTGAAGCTCAAGCACTTGAGGCAGAAACTCGTTTACTCGCTCCTATTTCAGGTACAGTTTCAAAAACTTATGGCAAACCTTCTGAACTCGTTGCTATGGGTGTACCTGTTGTCAGCATTTTAGAAGATGATGATTTGTGGGTTAGTTTAAATGTCGGTGAAAACCAATACGCTTCTGTTTATAAAAACAAAACGCTGGAAGGTTTCATTCCTGCGCTGAATCAAAGTGTGATGTTTAAAGTGAAAAATATTGATGCCGAAGGCGAATTTGCCACCATTAAAACCACACGTCAGACCGGTGGTTATGACATTCGTAGTTTTAAATTACATTTGGTGCCTGAGCGTCCTGTCAAAGACTTAAAAGTTGGCATGAGTGTTCTATTTAAAATTAAAGAAGAAAAATAAAACATGTTTGCCAGCATATTACGTGAACTAAACTATTTAAGAAGCAATAAATGGGATTTGTGTATGATGACACTCATCCCTGCTTTTATCATTTTTTTGTTTAGCAGCATGTTTTATGCAGGTAAAGCTGAACATTTACCCATTGCCATTATTGATCAAGACCAGAGTGAACTGAGCCGTAATATTGGAAAGTATCTTTCACTAAATCATACAGTCGATGTAAAAACAATTACTACAAGCTCAAGTGAAGCCGAGAGATTACTCAATGAAACCAAAATATGGGGTTATATTTTTATTCCGGATGGTGCCGAAAAACGTTTTGTGAAAGCTCAAGATGCTCAAATCAGTATTGCTTTTAACCAATCTTTTTTTAGTGTCGGGAACACGATTTCCTCGGCGATGTTAGTCAGCACTCTCAATGCTTTAGCAGACTATGCTGGCCAGAATTATCTTGCAAATAATATTCCCTATTTAGATGTACCTACAGCACACGTCAAAATTTCAACGCTTTATAACCCGAGCATGAGCTATGAGTTCTATTTAGAACCCTTCATGGTTCCAGCCGTATTACATTTATTACTATGTTGCTGTGTGGCATTTGCCATTGGACAAGAAATTAAACGCGGTACACTAACACAGTGGGTGAACCGAGAAAGTTTTATTCAAGGCTTATTGGCTAAAAATTTGCTGTATAGCTTTATTTTCTGTTTCTGGACTTGGTTATGGATGTTTTGGCTGGTTGAAATTCGAGGCTGGTTTGTAGCAGGTTCACTAAGTTTCTTATTAGCTGCTCAGTTCTTGCTTTATTTTTCTTATGCTTTAATTAGTAGTACCGTCATTCTCGCGACCAAAAATTTAAGTAAAACTTTTGGTTTTATTGCAGTATATGGCGGATCTTCTTTAAGTTTTGCAGGCGTTACTCTACCATTAAATAATGCACCGATTTTCACTAAATTTTGGTCATTGATTATTCCGTACACCCCTTATGCAAAGCTCCAGACCGAACAATGGGTGATTGGAAGTCCACTTTTCATTTCAATGTCTCCCTTCTTAATACTTATTGGCTACTGCCTTATTTATTTCTTTTTAAGTTGTTTGCTGCTTAAAAAACTGGTTCAAGGAGCAACATCATGAAGGAATTTTTAAAGGCTTACGTTCAAACATTTAAAGATATTGTGAGTAACAGTTCAGTTTTCACAACACTTATTTTATCCGTCATTCTTTATAGCTTTTTTTATCCGACAGCCTATAAAGCTGAGCGCGCAGAATCAATTCCAATTGTCATTGTTGATGAAGAACAAAGTCTTTTAACTTCTCAAGTCATTGGTCAAACAGCCAATAGCCCTCACGTTAAAATTGTTGATGTCACTGCTAATTTTCTTGAAGCTGAACAAATGGTTCGCGAACAAAAAGCCGATGGTATTTTACTTTTACCAAGCAATTTAACGCAGAGCTTACGCCGCGGAGAAACTGGCGGAATCGGCTTATACTTAAGCACAACCAACTTTTTAAAAACTAAAGAAATTGGGTTAGGTCTTGCCACCTCTATTGAAGCAACTTTAAAGGAATATATTGAAAGGTTTGGACAACGTACACACTTCCAGCCTGCTCTTTCTATTCATCAAATGCCTTTATTTAATACGCTTTCAGGCTACGGTAGTTATATTTTTCCTGCAGTTGCATCACTTATTATTCACCAAACAATTGTGTTAGGTCTGGCCATGCTGGTTGCAAGTTACCGCGAACAACATGAAAAAATTACCCCTATTCGTTTTGCAGGAATTTTTGCCAGTATCTTTACAATTGGTTGTTTAGGAAGTTTTTATCTTTTTGGTTTTACCTTGTGGTTCAATGACTATCCACACGGTGGAAACTTTGTCGGTTTGCTAGTCGCTGTTCCTATTTTTATTAGCTGTGTAATTGGTTTAGGTATGCTGATTGGCTCACTTTTAGATATACCGGAACGTGCCGGACATATTATTGTATTTAGCTCAGTTCCTCTTTTCTTATTAACTGGTGCCGCCTGGCCTCATCAAGCCATGCCTGAATGGTTGCAATGGTTTGCTTGGTGTTTACCCTCTACACACGCCGTACAGATGTTTGTACAACTTAATCAAATGGGCGTTCCTTTAAATGTCGTGGCCCCGAAATTAATTTTTCTTGCGACTATTGGGGTTATATTTTTAATTACTGCCTATTCACGTTTAAAAGTATCTAAATAAACTTATTTATAGGCTAATCAAAGTGTACAGATTATATTTTTATTTACTATAAAATCTTATAGTTAAAGCTTATTTCTTAAAAAAATTGACTTAAATTTTATAAAAAATTAAATAAATTCAAATAATTAATTTACATCAATTGTCATAAAACCTTAAGAAAACTTTAAGTTGGAATTAAGGAAATTTCTCCATATTAAAAACGTATAGTTTTTCAGCAGCTAAGCAGAATAATTCTGTAACCCTGCCCTATGGTGGAATTTAGATATGGCAAAGGTGTGCTATTGCGCAGATGACTTTGCAATGAATGCAGAAATATCTGACGCAATTATTCAACTTATTGAACAAGGTGCGCTTCAAGCCACCTCATGTATGACCCAATCTGATTTATGGGAAACTGCTGCTGCCAAATTAAAACCGTTTAGTGATCGAGTTGATATCGGTTTACATTTAAATCTTACCCATGCTTTCGCTTCGGGTAATCTGGTTTTTCCCTTACCTATGCTTATAGTCCGAGCATGGTCTGCAAGTCTTAATCGCGAATTAATCACTCAATGTATTGAGGAGCAATGGGACTTATTTGTTTCAGTATTAGGAAAACAACCTGACTTTATAGATGGTCATCAACATATTCATCAATTTCCATTTATACGTGATATTTTGCTGCAATTACTAAAAGAGAAAAAATTTACGGGTTGGATTCGAAATTTACAACAGCCGATCAATCCCCCTCCTTACCGTTTTAAAACTCGTATGCTCTCAGCATTAGGTTCTAACTCTTTGGCAAAAGCTTGCCAGACATATCACTTTAATCAAAATGGCCAATTTGCTGGCATCTATGATTTCAAACTGACCAATTATGGCGAACTCAATCAATATTGGCTTGCGAATGCAAAAGACCATTTACTGATTATGTGCCATCCAGCACTTGCACAATCAAATGATCAAGATCCAATTCAACACGCCCGAATTCAAGAATATCAATACTTCTGTTCGGCTCAGTTCCAACTTGATTGTCAACAATACGGTATCCAGCTCACCAGACTAGGGGCAATGCAATGAATATAAAACCCTTTTTATCCTGCGTTGTTCCAGCCTACAACGAAGCAGAAAATTTAAAAACCTTTATTCCTGCTTTGGCAAATAGTCTAAAACAGCAAAATCTTAGCTATGAAATTATTGTGGTAGATGATGGAAGTAAAGACGATACCATTCCAATTTTACAAACAATGATTGAGGATTATCCTTTAGTTGTGCTGGAGCTTTCACGGAACTTTGGCAAAGAAGCAGCTTTAAGTGCCGGTTTAGACCATGTGACTGGTGAAGTTGCTCTACTGATTGATGCTGATTTTCAACATCCATTTGAAGCAATTCCAACCATGATTAATCTTTGGAAAAATGGTTATGACATGGTCTATGGTATTCGTAATCGTACAACCGAATCATGGCTTAAACGTGTTTTAACCCAAGCTTATTACCGTATTTTAAACTTAAGTTCACCTATTGATATTCCAGAAAGTGCTGGAGATTTCCGACTTCTTGATGCAAGAGTTGTTGAAGCCATCAAACAGTTACCAGAAAAAAATCGTTATATGAAAGGCCTATATGCTTGGGTTGGCTTTAAAAGTATAGGCATTAATTTTTCTGAGCAAGAACGTCAACATGGCCGTTCTAGCTTCAACTTAAAATCTCTTTTTAACTTAGCCATGTCAGGTTTAACGGGTTTTTCTGATTTACCTTTACGCGTATGTATTTACTTAGGTGCAATTCTAGCCTTAGGTGCGATGAGCTACGGAGTGTGGATTATCATTAAAACTTTGATTGAGGGAATTTCCATTCCGGGCTGGGCAACACTTGCGGCAGGTATGACGCTATTAGGTGGCATTCAATTGTTATTTATTGGAATTTTAGGTGAATACATTGGCCGCATTTATGCTGAAGTTAAAAACCGCCCAAAATATATTATTTCTACCGAACATTCTCGTACTAAGCAGGAACATTCAATCGCCCACCAAGAAAATACGTTCTCTAGTTTCTAATGTTTGCTCATATTCTTCAGCTTGCGCGGTTTACTACTACAGGGACCGCAGCAGCACTTACTCATTATAGTGTAGCCATGCTTCTATTTAAGAAACATGTTGCACTGCAATATGCCAATTTATGCGCTTTTCTACTCGCCTATTGGGTGAGCTATTTTGGGCACCGCGTTTTTACGTTTAAAGCACAACATCTTACGCATCGGCAGACTCTCCCAAAATTCACGTTGGTTGCCGGCTTAGGGTTTTTATTTAATGAAAGTTTTCTTTTACTTTCAAACCTCTATTTTAACGTACCTGTTTCAACCTTAGTGTGTACTGCAATTGTTCTGACATCTATGGTGACTTTTTTACTTAACCGTTTTTTTGCATTCCAACATTAAGGATTATGTATGCAGCAATGGCTTCGTAGTTCCAAATTTTTATTAATATTCTTACCAATTTGGCTATTTGTTTTGTCTTGGATTAGACCTTTATCTGTACCAGACGAAGGTCGCTACGGAGATATTAGCCGTACTATGTTCGAATCTGGAGACTGGTTAACTCCACGAATCGATGGTTTACCTTTCATGCATAAGCCTCCTTTACTACATTGGTTAAGTTCTATGTTTATGGAGCTTTTTGGCGTGCATGTATGGGTGTTACGTTTAGTACCCGTTTTAGCCGCTACACTCATGCTAATCGGTCTATTTTTATTCGTAAAAAAGCATATTTCAGAAAGCGTTGCACAACTTACCGTTATTATTTTAGCTACTAACCTGCTTTTTTTTGGTAGTAGCCAATACATTAACCATGATTTACTGCTCGCCTCTTGGATCACCATTAGTGTTTTATGTTTTGTGGACTTCACCATTTCTGCACGGAAATCTATTTTATTTTTAGGTTATATCGCTGGTGCAGCAGCCTTCTTAAGCAAAGGTTTAATTGGGATTTTAATTCCCGGGATGATTCTTTTACCGTGGTTAATTTACACCAAGCAATGGAAGAAAATACCTTCTCTTCTTAATCCATTGGCTATCTTGTTATTTTTACTCATCGTTAGTCCGTGGCTCTACTTAGTACAAAGTAAATATCCTCAATTTTTACACTATTTTTTTATTGATCAACAATTTAATCGTTTTAGTTCAAAAGAGTTTAATAACAAACAGCCATGGTGCTTCTATCTGATGATTTTATTTGTCAGTTTTTTACCATGGCTTTTTGCGAGTAGATTTACGTCTATAAAAACCATTTTTAAAGATTACAAATCATGCTCTTTACTTGCCCTATTTGTATGGTGGTTTGTTTCTGTTACTGTTTTCTTTTCTATTCCGCCTTCTAAGCTAGCAGGCTATATTTTACCTGCTGTTCCGCCTCTTGCCATTTTCTTCGCGCTTGTGATGAATAAGGTTCTTGAAAGCAGTAATAAAACCAGATTGCAGACTTGGGGTATTCCTGTATTTACTGTACTTGTTGGAATTGGCGTTAGTGCAACACCACATTTTATTCGTGTACATCAGCCTTTTTTCCAAAACCAAGCCATATTTATTTATCTCATTGGTGCCTTATTAATTGTGCTTCCACTTGTGTTAGTTGGGCTATATAAAAAACAGAAATTGAACTATTTGACTTATATTTTTATAAGTTTAATTGTTCTCTGTAGTGCAGTCCCATTTGCTGTTCGTATTTTAGATACCAAAAACAATGTAGGCCAAACAGATTTTGCTGAGTACATTGCCCCATCTACAAAAATCGTTTTCTACGATTATTATTTCTATGATGTTCCATTCCTTTTACAACTTAAGCACCCTGTTTATATCGTAAACCAATGGGATACTGTGCATTCAGATAGTGCCTCTTTAGAAATTAAAGATGGTTTGTTATTTGAACCGCAACTCAAAAAGTACTTGTGGAGCGAACAGCAGCTTCAAGATGCTCTAATGCAAAAACAAGATCTGATCGTGGTAAGTCAACCTCATAATTTTGCAACTAAAGACCCGTCAGTAAAAACTTTGCATTACAGAAACTATGATGTATTTATTTTCCATCCCTCGAAATAAACCAGAAATAAAAAAGGAAGCCGAAGCTTCCTTTTTTATTTTAAAACGTTTTACTCTTCAGAAGTATCTTCATTATTAGATACAGCTTCTTCGCTATCAGTTTCAGTCGTATCTACTTCACCTTCAAGAAGTTCTTCTTCGTCTTCTACAGCTTCAATTGAAACTACGCCAACAAGCGTTTCTTCTTCGCTTAAACGGATCAGACGAACACCTTGAGCATTACGGCCTGTCATTGCAACTTCTGCAGCACGCGTACGAACAAGCGTACCACCATCAGAAATTAATAATAACTCTTTGGTTTCATCAATAGAAACTGCACCAACTAGCTCACCGTTACGTTCACTTGTCTTGATCGCAATAACACCCTTACCACCACGTTTTTTGGTCGGGAAGTCATTTACTGGAGTACGTTTACCATAACCGTTGGCACTCGCACACAGTACTTCACCTGTTTCAGGTACAACAACAAGCGATACGATGCGACTTACTAGACTTGAATCTGCTGAGTCATCATTATCATCTGAATCATCATTTTCTACATCTGCATCTTCTTCACTTAAGGTGCTGCTTGCAAAGCTTACACGCATACCACGTACACCTTTCGCTGTACGACCCATTGCACGTACGTCAGTTTCAGCAAAACGAATTGCTTTACCTTCGTTAGAGAACAACATGATTTGCTGATTACCATCAGTAATCGCAACACCAATTAAGGTATCTTCTTCATTAAGTTCAATAGCACGCAGACCATTTGAACGAATGTTTGCAAATTGTTCTAACTCAACACGCTTAACTGTACCAGAAGCTGTCGCCATAAACACATAGTGGTTTTCCGGGAACTCGGTTAACGGCAAGATTGCGGTTACGGTTTCTGTTGCATCTAGAGGTAACAAGTTCACGATTGGACGGCCTTTTGCCCCACGTGATGCTTGAGGAACTTCAAATACTTTCAGACGGTACACTTTACCCACATTGGTAAAGCAAAGTACGGTCGCATGGTTCGATGCCACAATCAGATGTTGAATAAAGTCATCATCTTTCATTGAGGTTGCAGACTTACCACGTCCACCACGGCGCTGTGCCTGATAGTCTGAAAGAGGTTGAGTTTTTGCATAACCCGTTTGCGAAACCGTTAATACCACTTGCTCTTCAGGAATTAAATCTTCACGGCAGAAATCCACACGAGATTCAACAATTTCGGTACGACGTGCATCGCCATATTGTTGTAAAACTTGTGCCAACTCTTCGCGAATAACACCCATTAACAAGTTAAAGTCATTTAAAATTGCAGTAAGTTCAGCAATTTGACCTAAAATTTCAGTATATTCCGCATGTAACTTGTCTTGTTCAAGACCAGTTAAACGGTGTAAACGTAATTCTAAAATTGCGCCTACTTGTGTTGGTGACAGACGGTAAATTGAATCACTTAAACCAAATGGACGATTTGGATCTTCACCTTCAATTTCATCTGGGCGAACGGAAATTGCACCAGCTTTTTCAAGTAGTGCAACAACGCCACCACCCGCCCACTCACCCGCAAGTAAACGCTCACGCGCTTCAGCAGGGTTTGCAGAAGTTTTGATGGTTTCAATAATTTCATCAATATTGGCTAAAGCAACTGTCAAGCCTTCCAAGATATGCCCACGTTCACGTGCTTTACGTAATTCGAACATGGTACGGCGTGTCACAACTTCTTGGCGGTGACGAATAAATGCCGCAATAATATCTTTTAGATTCATCAATTTTGGTTGTCCATTGTCTAGACAAACCATGTTGATGCTGAATGAGTTTTCAAGCTGGGTATTTAAGAATAAGTTATTTACAACGACTTCTGCGTTTTCACCGCGTTTCAAGTCAATTGCAATACGCATACCTTCTTTATCAGACTCATCACGAAGTTCTGAAATACCTTCAAGCTTTTTCTCTTTTACTAACTCGGCAATACGTTCAATAACTCTTGCTTTGTTTACTTGATATGGAATTTCAGTAAAGACGATGGTTGTACGACCTGTCTTTTCATCTTCTTCGAAATGGTATTTACCACGAATGTGTAAACGACCTTTACCGGTACGGTAGGCATCAACAATACCTGATTTACCGTAAATAATACCGCCTGTAGGGAAGTCAGGACCGGTAATGTATTCCATCAATCCTTCAATCGAGATATTCGGATTGTCAGCATAAGCCAAACAAGCATTCACAACTTCTGTCATGTTGTGTGGTGCCATGTTAGTTGCCATACCTACAGCAATACCAGCAGCACCGTTAATTAACAAGTTTGGAACACGTGTCGGAAGTACTTCAGGGATACGTTCCGAACCGTCGTAGTTATCTTCCCAGTCAACTGTGTCTTTTTCTAAATCTGCAAGAAGCTCATGTGCCAGCTTAGTCATACGGACTTCGGTATAACGCATTGCCGCGGCGCTATCGCCATCGATCGAACCGAAGTTACCCTGACCATCAACCAATAAATAACGTAAGCTAAAGTCTTGAGCCATACGAACAATGGTTTCATAAACAGCTGAGTCACCATGCGGGTGATATTTACCGATTACGTCCCCAACGACACGAGCAGATTTCTTGTAAGCTTTGTTATAGTCATTGCCCAATTCGTGCATGGCATAAAGCACACGACGGTGAACAGGTTTAAGACCGTCTCTCACATCCGGCAATGCACGAGATACGATTACACTCATTGCGTAATCTAAATATGAATGCTTGAGTTCGTCCTCAATGGCAATCGGTCGGATTTCCGATACGCTCATGCATACTCCTTCTTACAGATAGATATTTCTATCCGTTTATATGTCTTGATCTTGCAAAAAATTTAGTTCCGGAAAGTGAACTAAAATCGAAAAAAATATAGCTGTATACTATAGCATAAAAGCGCTTTGTAATGTGCGGAATCTACACTGCCAATCTGGTGATATTTGTATAATTTAATTGCATATTATTCTACTCTTTTAGCTGCAATCATTATCTTCATGCCTAATCAAAACTATGTGAATTTTATTTTATAAAAATCAAACATCCAAAGCATAAATTTTCTAATTTTTACTTCTAACTTCAGACTGTAAAACAAAAAACCCCTAGTTCAAAACTAGGGGTTTTTAACTTTAATCAATAAAGATTAAAGCTTAGATACCAACTCTGGTACTACAGCGTTCAAATCACCAACTAACCAGTAGTCAGCAACGCTGTTGATTGGCGCTTCTTCGTCTTTGTTGATAGCAACAATAACTTTAGAATCTTTCATACCAGCCAAGTGCTGGATCGCACCAGAAATACCTACAGCAATGTAAAGCTCAGGTGCAACGATTTTACCAGTTTGACCAACTTGGAAGTCGTTAGGTACAAAGCCTGCATCAACTGCTGCACGTGAAGCACCTTGTGCTGCACCAAGCTTGTCAGCTAATGGGTCAAGTACTTTGTGGTAGTTCTCACCAGAACCTACACCACGACCACCAGATACAACAATACGAGCAGCTGTTAATTCTGGACGATCAAGTTTAACGATTTCTTCAGATACAAACTTAGAAACACCAGCATCTTTTACTTCGCCAACTGTTTCAACAGCAGCTGAACCACCTTCCGCAGCAACTGGATCAAATGCTGTACCACGAACAGTACCAACAATGATTGCTTCGTCAGATTGAACAGTTGCAATTGCGTTACCAGCGTAGATTGGACGCTTGAATGTGTTAGCCGATTCAACAGAAATAATGTCTGTGATCATGCTTACATCAAGAAGCGCAGCAACACGTGGAAGAATGTTCTTACCAGTTGTAGTAGAAGCAGCTAAAACGTATTTGTAACCTTTAGCCAAGTCAGCAACTAAGCCAGCTACGTTTTCAGCTAATTGGTTTGCATAAGCAGCGTTGTCAGCAAGTAATACTTTGCTCACACCAGCAACTTTAGCAGCAGCGTCAGCAACTGCTTGAGCGCCTGAACCAGCAACTAATACAGTAATATCACCACCGATTTTTTGAGCTGCAGCAACAACGTTTAAAGTAGCACCGTTAAGTGTCTGGTTGTTGTGATCAGCGATAACTAAAATACTCATGATTTTATCCTTCCGTATTAGATCACTTTCGCTTCATTTTTCAATTTTTCAACAAGCTCATCTACAGATTTCACTTGTACACCAGCTTTACGTTCTGCAGGCGCTTCAACTTTAATCGTTTTAAGCTTAGTACCAGCTGTAACACCGTAATCAGCAGGAGATTTTGTATCAAGCGGTTTTTTACGAGCTTTCATGATGTTAGGCAATGCAGCATAACGTGGCTCGTTTAAACGCAAGTCAGTTGTAATGATTGCAGGAAGTGCAAGTTCAACAGTTTGTAAACCACCGTCGATTTCACGAGTCACTTGTACTTTACCGCCATCCACTTTCACTTCAGAAGCAAACGTACCTTGACCAGCGCCTAATAATGCACCAAGCATTTGACCTACTTGGTTAGAGTCATCATCAATTGCTTGTTTACCAAGAAGGATAAGTTCTGGTTTTTCAGCGTCAACAACACCTTTTAAGATTTTAGCAACTTCTAGAGCGCCAATTTCGTCAGTAGTTTCAACTAAAATACCGCGGTCTGCACCCAAAGCCATTGCAGAACGGATTTGTTCTTGAGCTTCTTTAGGACCAATAGAAACAACAACGATTTCTGATACTGTTCCTTTTTCTTTTAAGCGAACCGCTTCTTCCACTGCGATTTCACAAAATGGGTTAATTGACATTTTAACGTTGGTAAGGTCAACCCCACTATTGTCCGGCTTAACACGAACTTTAACGTTGGCATCAACCACACGTTTTACAGCAACAAGAGCCTTCATGTAATCCTCGGCTGTTCTAGCAAAAGTAAATGTTGAGAAAAGTATATTAACTCTTCGATTAAAATTTTTTAGGTACCCTATCTTGCAATGTGTTTGGCATTTCGGTCAAGTCACAATTTTCTGGAACGGGGCAAAAAAAATGAAATCATCAGTTCATAAAAAAAATTTTATACATATCTAACTCCTATTTTATTCTTTTTAAAGTCTATTTTATACATTGATTTTTATTATCTTTTTATCTTATTTACCTTATTAGTCAGAGGGATAAGACTCTCAAAAATGAGTCAAAATTTATAGTTTTTAGACTATATATGCCGACAAAATGTGCAAAGATCAAAATGGTCAATTGGGTAATTTCATCGATTTCTTTTAAACAAATTTGTAAAAAAATACAAATGATCTCTACATTCTGCTTTTTATTCCAGTTAAAGCGGCTTAATGCTTAGTGGCTCGTGGATGGGCCTGATCGTACACTTGGGCCAAATGATCAAAATCAATATGTGTATAAATTTGAGTAGTCGATAAATTGCTATGACCTAACATTTCTTGAACTGAGCGTAAATCACCACTACTTGATAACATATGACTAGCAAAACAATGTCGAAGTAAATGTGGGTGTAAGTCGACATTTACACCCGCTCTTTGTGCCTGAAGTTTTACACGCTTTTCAATTTGCCTAGGGGTTAATGCACCGCCTCGCTGTGAAATGAAAACGGAAGCATTTTGGTCAAAATGGCCTTTCCAGATATTATAAATTTTTAGCCAATTCAATAAGCTTTCTTTTGCCTTTTTCCCAAACGGTACAATACGGGTTTTATTTCCTTTACCTGTAATACGAACGAGTTGACGATTAAAATCAATATCTTTAATCGTTAAGCCTTGCAGTTCAGCGAGCCGTAAACCACTTGAGTACAGTAGTTCCAACATGGCTTTATCTCTTAACCAAAGCTGCTGATCAACTGGTTTTTCAGGCATGGGTTGATCTAAAATTTGATTAACCGTTTCTATGTCAATCATGCCCGGTAAAGGTCTAGGCTGACGTTTCAATTTAAAATCGTCAGTAGGATTAATTTCTAGGTATTTGCCCTGTTCAGCCCACTTCATAAACTGACGAATAGAAGTAAGATGACGTTGCATGCTACTTGAACTTAACTGATCTTGCTCAACACGTTGAGCCAAATATTCACGTAAATCTGAAGCTTCAACATTTCTTAAATCAACTTTTTTAAGCTCACAAAACTCAAGGAAGCTTTTAACATCTCGCTCATAAGCGGTAATTGTATGCTCAGACTGGTTTTGAATTTTTCTTTCTTTTAACCACATTGAGAGCAGTTGTAATGCAAAATCCAAATTGCTCTCCATTTATTTGCCCATTTTTTTGAGTGTACCAAAAACTATTTAATCAGGAAAATTTGATATCGCACAGCATAATGAATCCAACTTATATATTACAATTTATACTAAGTATCCGTTGGACTTACACCATGACCGCCATACTCATTCCTTATTTAATTGCCATTACTTTACTTACCCTTACCCCTGGTTTAGATACAACTTTAATTATTCGTACTGCAACACTTGAAGGAAAATCTAAAGCGTTTCAAGCAGCTCTTGGAATTAGTCTTGGCTGTATTGCTTGGGGAATTGTCGTGGCATGCGG
Organism: Acinetobacter sp. UC24323; assembly: GCF_024151445.1. Classification (NCBI taxonomy): domain Bacteria; kingdom Pseudomonadati; phylum Pseudomonadota; class Gammaproteobacteria; order Moraxellales; family Moraxellaceae; genus Acinetobacter; species Acinetobacter sp. UC24323. Next base: position 493,270 of record NZ_JAHIBY010000002.1, read on the forward strand.
TCTAGGTGCCCTACTGATGGCATCTGACTTAGCATTCAATATATTGAAATGGATGGGCGCCGCTTATTTAGCATGGCTGGGTTTAAATATGATTTTAAAACCTCGTAGTCAGCTCGCAGATATACAAGACAATCATTCAAATCACTCTACTTCAGAGAATTGGTTTATTAAAGGTTTCTTTGGCAACTTACTCAATCCAAAAGTTGGTATTTTTTATATTTCATTTCTTCCCCAGTTCATTCCAGCGCAAGCATCGGCTGTTACTTGGGTAATGGGACTAGTAATGATTCATGTGGTGATTGGCGTGTTATGGTCAAGTCTATTAATTCTGGCTATGCAGCCACTTTCGCGCTATCTAAAGCAACCCAAGTTTGTAAAATATATGGACCGAATTACGGGCAGTATTTTTGTTCTATTCGCTTTGAAATTGGCGTTGAGTAAAAGGTAATAAAATCAAAAAATATTGTACATATAAAAGAAAGCCTCTTTTATCACGTTAACTGATGAAAAGAGGCTTCTATTTAGGCCATGCGATTAACCTTGGAAATAACGTAAATCCAAACGTCCATCATATACATGAGTTGTTGGACCAGTCATCCAGACCACATCGCCTTCTTGCCATTCAATTTGTAGCTTACCGCCAGCAAGTTCAACTTCTACAGAGTTCGCAAGTAGACCACGGCGCATGCCACTTACCGCAGCAGCACATGCTCCTGTACCACACGCAAGTGTTTCACCCACACCACGTTCAAATACACGTAAGCGAACATGTTTGTCATCAATCACTTGCATGAAACCAGCATTAACTCGCTCAGGGAAACGTTTATGTGATTCAACTTGCGGACCAATACCAGCTACATCAGCAGTTAGTACATCTGGAACTATAGTGACCGCGTGTGGGTTACCCATGTTGACCACATCAATACTAATGTTTTGTTCATTTGCCAACTCAAGGGTATATAAAGCTTCAGGTTCATCAGCCACAAATGGAATTTCGTTTGGTAGAAACTTTGGGTAGCCCATATTTACGCGCACCCAACCATTTTGCCCAAGCTCTGGCTTTACAATACCCGCTTTGGTTTGTACGGTAATGTTGGTTTTATTAGTTAAATGACGTTCGTGGACAAAACGGGCAAAACAACGCACACCATTACCACATTGCTCAACCTCAGAACCATCTGCATTGAAAATACGGTATTTAAAATCAGCTTCGGGTACATCTGGTGGTTCAACAATTAAAAGCTGATCAAACCCCACACCAAAGTGTCGGTCTGCCAAACGTTGAATTGTTGCTGTATCTAAATAAGCTCTTTGGCTAATTAGATCAACCACCATGAAATCATTGCCTAAACCATGCATTTTGGTAAATTCTAATAACATCTCATTTACTCCTCAGGCAATAAACGTTCTTTTTCCCAAAGCGACTCAACCGTTTCACGTTCACGAATTAAATAGCTTTTTTCACCTGATACCATGACTTCTGCTGCACGGCCACGCGTGTTGTAATTTGAGCTCATGACAAAACCATAAGCCCCGGCACCAAGTACAGTCAACAAGTCATTTTCTTGTAATGCGAGTGAGCGGTCTTTACCAATGAAATCACCTGTCTCACAAATTGCACCAACCAAATCCCAAGTTTTTTCTTCGGTATCTGTACGTGGTACAACAGGTTGAATATCCATCCAAGCTTCATATAAAGCAGGACGAATTAAATCATTCATTGCTGCATCAATAATCGCGAAGTTACGATGCGTCGTTGGTTTAAGCAAATCAACTTTGGTTAAAAGTACACCTGCATTTGCACTGATGCTACGACCCGGCTCCATATAAACTTTCAAGCCTAATTTTTCTAAAGCCGGCTTCATAGAGTTTGCATATTCTTCAACACTTGGTGGTGTTTCATCTTTATAACAAACCCCTAAACCACCACCGATATCGATATGTTTCAGATTAATGCCTAGTTTTTTCAACTCATCAATCATCACAATGACACGGTCTAAAGCATCAACAAATGGTTTAGTTTCAGTGAGCTGTGAACCAATGTGGCAATCAATACCTACGATTTCAAGGTTAGGTAAAGATGCAGCATATTGATAAGTTTCATAAACTGCATCACTTGGAATACCAAATTTATTTTCTTTTAATCCTGTTGAAATATAAGGATGCGTTTTTGCATCGACATCAGGATTTACACGTAAAGAAATAGGCGCTTTTTTGCCTAGGCGAGCTGCTACTTTTTGAATACGGTCCAACTCTGCATAAGACTCGACATTAAAACAGGCAATACCTACATTTAATGACGTTTCAATATCAGCTTCAGTTTTACCTAAACCTGAAAAAACAATTTTAGAAGCATCGCCACCTGCTTTTAAAACACGTGCTAGCTCACCACCAGACACAATGTCAAAACCCGCACCAAGTTTTGCCAAGACATTAAGAACAGCTATATTTGAGTTCGACTTCACCGCAAAACAGATTTGATGATCAATAAAGTCAAAGGCACGATCCATATCTAAATAATGTTTTTCAAAAGCTGCTTTTGAATAAACATATAACGGTGTGCCAAATTGCTGCGCAAGCTGCTCTAGAGAACATTGCTCTGCATGCAATACTCCATTAATGCGGGTGAAACTCATGAAGGTGTCCTTATTTCAAAGCTTAAGGTGATGTAGTTTGTGGTTGAGCTGCTGATGATTCGACTGACTGTTCAGCCTGTTCATCTTGTTGCACAACTTGTTTCTGTTCTTTATTACGATAGAGCAAGTATTTTGCACGTTTGTCATAATTTGGATCAGAAGGTAGCTGCAATGCTCCTGACTGACCGCAAGCGCTAAGCAAAATACTGCTGCTCAATAAACTGATGAGGCAAATGACACGACGCATCTGAGCACCTGATTTAAACAATTCGATGCAGTATACCGTGATCAGGCAAGCGGCTAAAGAGTAAACTTGAATAGAAAAACAATATGCATAAAAAACGCCAGCTTTTCAGCCAGCGTTTCATCATAACCAAATAAATTTGATTATTTTTTATGACGTGGTTTATAGAAGAAGAAATAACCAATGATCAAAATAACAAACCAAATTGGGCTGACTTTAAGCGCTTTAAAAGTGTCTGGCTCTAAAGACAATACGTAAATCATACCAATAAAGAAAATAATTGTGATCCAACATGTAAATAAGCCACCCGGCAATTTAAATGTTGATTTGGCATGCAGTTCAGGACGCGTGGTGTAATAACGGATGTAACTCCAGATAATAAGCAACCACACGCAGATGAAGAGAATCGTTGAAAGTGTTGTTGCAAGCGTAAATGCTTCAACTGTATTTGGTACAAAATACTGTAATGCTGCACCTAACAATAAACACGCAGCAGAGAAATACAATGCATTTGCCGGTACCGCACGTCTGTTCAGCTTACCAAAAGCTTTTGGCCCCTGATCTTCACGAGATAAACCAAACAACATACGACTTGTTGAGAATACTCCACTGTTCATGGATGACATGACTGATGATAATACCACCAAGTTCATCAAAATCGCAGCTGCCGCTACCCCTGCTTGACTAAACAGGTTTACAAATGGGCTGATCGCCGGATCAATTCTGTTCCATGGTGTTACTGACATTACAATGAGTAGCGCCAATACATAGAAAATAATGATACGGATTGGAATTGAGTTAATCGCTTTAGGCAAATTACGCTCAGGGTCTTTAGTTTCCGCAGCTGTTGTTCCTACAAGCTCGACACCCACGAAAGCAAAAATTGCAATCTGGAAACCAGCCAAGAAGCCATGCACACCTGTTGGGAAGAAACCGCCATTTGCCCAAAGATGAGTAAATGAAGCGACTTCACCTGTAGTAGACGTAAAGCCTGTAAAGATCATCCACAGACCCACTGCAATTAAAATAATAATCGCAAGGATTTTAATAAGTGCAAACCAGAACTCTAATTCACCAAACAATCGAACTGTTAATAAGTTCAATCCCATAATGAACACAATCGCGGCAACACTAATCATTGCGCCTTCAACAGGCGAGAAAGGTAAGCCATTATTGAAGAACTGTAAGTAATAAATAATTGCAGACAGATCGGCGATACCAATCGTGATCCAACACAACCAGTAGGTCCAACCCACGAAGTAACCAGCCCATGGGCCAATTAAGTCAGTAGAAAAATCAATAAATGATTTATAGGTTAAATTTGACAGAAGAAGTTCGCCAAGCGCACGCATGACAAAAAACACCATCAAACCAATAATCATATAAATAAATAAGATAGAAGGTCCGGCAAGACTAATTGTTTTACCTGAACCCATAAATAATCCGGTACCGATGGCACCACCAATCGCGATCAGCTGTAAATGCCGATTAGAGAGACTACGATGGAGCTCACCTTGTTCATGAGGGTCGCTCAGATTTTGATTCGACATTTTATGAATACACTCCAGTAATTTTTTTAGTCCGTTAGCTAAAATCAAATCAAAAAGACGATATCGCACCATTTGCAGGTATCTTTTAAATGTATATTTTTTGACAACTTTTCAGCTAACCAATTTTTGTCTGTATTGCTGATAATTTCAAGATACATACAATTAAATCCGATAATACGCACAAGAACCTAGCAATACAACGCACTTTTCAGTCTAAAATTAAGACTTGAACCACTTTGATTTTTAAATTAAAAAGCCATATCAATTGATCAACTTTTTAACTACCAATTCCCTCTCGAGCTTCTAATACTTTCTCGAAATTTGACTGACTACTACCTTATCTCTCTATTTTTAAAACATGACATTTACTCTTTAATTTTGCTTACCGAAGCTTAAGCAAAATGTATTCCATATCGATTAAGTTCTCTTTTGGGCTTTTTGCTATACTCTGCTTTTAATGATTATGAAGTTATCTCACTGAAGTCGAATATGAGCAAAGTCAAAACCGTTTACCGTTGCGAGCAATGTGGTGCCGATCATCTAAAATGGGCAGGTCAATGTTCAGAGTGTGGTGAATGGAATTGTCTTAATGAAGTCAAACTAGAACCCACCACTGCTCATCGTGCACGTCCTAAAGTTGGGGGTTATGCGGGTCAAGTCGCCAATATTACAACGCTTAATAAAGTCTCTGTTTCTCATGAAACCCGTTTACCAACAGGCATTAGCGAATTTGACCGTGTGCTTGGTGGTGGCTTGGTGACAGGTTCTGTAGTACTCATTGGTGGTGACCCAGGTATTGGTAAATCGACCATTCTTTTGCAAACTGCGACCCATATGGCAAGCGCAAAAAGTTCTGCGCTTTATATTACGGGTGAGGAATCGCTGTCACAGGTTGCCTTACGCGCCCAACGCCTTGATCTACCAACAGACCAGTTAAAAGTCATGGCTGAAACTTGTGTCGAACGCATTTGTGAAGTTTTAGAACAAGAACGTCCTGTTGTCGCAATTTTGGACTCTATCCAAACGCTTTACACAGAAACGCTTCAATCTGCGCCGGGTGGGGTTTCACAAATTCGTGAATCTGCTGCGTTATTAACCCGTTATGCAAAAAATAGTGGCACAGCGCTATTTATTGTTGGTCACGTGACCAAAGAAGGTGCATTGGCAGGTCCTCGTGTTTTAGAACACATGGTGGACTGCGTACTTTACTTTGAAGGCCAATCAGACTCACGTTATCGAATGATTCGTGCAGTGAAAAACCGTTTTGGTGCAGTCAATGAGCTTGGTGTATTTGGCATGACCGATAAAGGCTTACGTGAAGTGGCTAACCCTTCTGCTATCTTTTTAAGTCGTTATGACGAAGCCATTCCAGGTTCAATTGTCATGATTAGCCGTGAAGGCACTCGCCCACTTTTAGTTGAAGTTCAGGCTTTAGTCGATGATGCTCAAGGACAACCAAGACGTGTTGCACTTGGTCTTGAACAAAACCGTTTAAACATGTTGCTTGCTGTTATGCATCGTCATGGGGGTGTACAAACCACCGGACAAGATGTGTATGTCAATATTGTAGGTGGTTTAAAAATTACCGAAACAGGTTCGGACTTGGCTGTTTTACTTGCATGTGCTTCGAGTTTGCGAACAAAAGCCTTACCTCAGCAGCTTGCAGTTTTTGGTGAAGTTGGGCTTTCAGGTGAAATCCGCCCTGTACCTAATGGTCAGGAACGTTTAAAAGAAGCAGCAAAACATGGCTTTAAATACGTCATCTTACCAAGAGGTAATGCCCCGCAAAAAGCAATTCCGGGCGTACAAGTGATTGCTGTTGCCCGCCTGCATGAAGCCTTGACTGAGGCGATGCAACTCAGTGATGAATTGACATAAAAAAACATACTTTTAAGGTTGAAATTTAGAGTAAATACCTGCATAAATACTATTACAAATTAACTTTAAACAGGAATTTCCTATGGAAGTACACCAGCGTGGCTTGATTACCGGTATTTTAATGGCTGCTTTAGCAATTTCTCCGCTTGCTGAAGCTAAACGTGCAGGTGGTGGTAAAAGCCACGGTATGGCACGTTCTACTACTTCAAGCCAGTCTTATCAACAACCTCGTCAAGTGACTCCAGTTCAACAACCTGCTACAGCACCTCAGAGATCTGGTCCGGGTGTTGGTTCAATGGTTGCCGCTGGGGTGGCTGGTGCTGCCGTAGGTGCTGTTGCAGCAAATGCTTTAGCAGATGACAAATCAACATCAGCTGAACACCAAGTAACTCAACCTGGTAATGAACAAGCTGTTCAAGCCCAAGAAGAGAAAAAAGGTGGTATTCCTGGCTGGCTTTGGGTCTTACTTGCAGCCGCTGTAGCTTTCTTTGTATTCCGTAAATTGGGATCAAAAAAAAAATTAGCAGCTAATAACCCTTATGCACCAAATAATGGCGGTCAAAACCCATTTGGCCGCTCGGCAGCTCCAACCAATACAGGTGACAATACCAATATCTTTGGTCAATCTGTAGGTGGTGGTGCAGCAACACAAGCTCCTTTTGGTAGCGCAACGACGAATAGTGGTAACCAATTACCAGATGGTAGCGAACCTGCTTCTTTCTTACGTGTTGCCCGTCAGCGTTTTAACCATATTCAGTCAATCAATAGTGCAAGTAACATTGAAGAAATTCGTCGTTACTTAACACCTGAACTTTATAACTCTATGTATAACGACATCATGGAGAACCAAGATCAGGACGTTGCTGAGTTTAGTAACTTAAATGCAATGGTTGTAGACAGTGCGACTGAAAATGGTCAATACATTGTGAGCGTACGTTTCACAGGTACAGTAAGTGAAGATTTAAACAGCTTGCCACAGCCATTTACTGAAATCTGGCACTTTGTAAAACCTGTTGGTTCACAGCAAGATTGGGTTGTTGCAGGTATTCAACAAGCCTAACTTAAATAAGTTCTAAATAAAAAAGCCACATTATTGTGGCTTTTTTATTTCGTTGTTTTCAGGCAATTTCGGCTGGAAAAGCAATGACTTTTTCAATTTTAAGTTGATCGGTTGCAACCATGAGTAATCGATCAACTCCTAAAGCGATCCCTGAACATTCAGGCATATGAGGTAACGCAGCCAACAAGTGCTCATCTAATGGCATAACATGAAGCCCTTGCTTAGCCCGCTCTGCATTATCTGCTTCAAAGCGTGAACGTAACACATCTGCATCGAGTAATTCATCGTAGGCATTGGCTAGCTCTAAGCCTTCGATATAAACCTCAAAACGCGCTGCAACCTCTTCCCCATCTTCATCTAATTTCACTTTCGCTAAAGACGCCATTTCTGGTGGAAAGTCAGTTAAAAAGACAGGTGCATCAAACCCTAAACTTGGTTCAACAAAATGAGAAAACAACAAATCCATATAAGCTAAACGGTCATCGCCCAAGTCGAGATTTAACCCAACACGATTTGCTGTGTCTTTAAGTTGCTTTAAAGTCGCTTGCAACGGGTTAATATCTAAACGGTCCTGAAAAGCATGCTTATAACTTAAAATAAACGGACGAACTTCACCAAAACGATGTTGCAAACAGGTTTGCAATAAATCGGCTGTTTCGTGCATTAACGCTTTTAAGTCCAGACCCGGACGGTACCATTCAAGCATGGTAAATTCACTGTTGTGTTTGCGCCCGTGCTCATCGTCTCGGAAAACCTTACAGATTTGATAAATCGGTCCGCTGCCACTTGCCAGTAGACGTTTCATGGCAAATTCAGGCGAAGTCTGTAAATACTGAGTCTGCAATTTGCCATTGATATGACGTAAAGCCTGAACTGAGGCTAAATGTACGTCAGTCACACCTGCTTGTGAAACCACGGGTGTTTCGACTTCCATGACCCCACGTTCTGCAAAGAACTGACGGATTTGAGTATAAAGCTTGGCACGAGCCTTTAAAGCATCAATTGAACAAGTAGGTTGATAACTTAAACTCATGCCTGTGGTCCCCCGTGAGCTGCCCATTCACGGCGCAGCGGATAATTCTTACGTAATAAATCAAATGCTTTTTGCTCTACCTTGCCCTCTTTAACACAGGCACGGATGTTGGCATCATCTTGAGCAATATCATAAATTTGAGATATTTTTTGCTTTAACACTGCTTTTAAATCATGTCTTGAAAAATAGTCTTCACATGCAGGTAACTGAGTTTCAAAACGCTTATTAATGTCATATCCAAATTTTTGGCAAAACGCTTCATAAATCATTTGGGTACCGCGGGCTTTTCCTTCAAGGCTATAACCAGCAATATGCGGTGTCGCCAAAGCCAACATATTTAAAAGCTCTTCAGATATCACTGGCTCATGCTCAAATACATCGAGCACCACTTTACGCTGGGTACGTTGAATGTCTTCGATTAAAGCGGCTTCTTTTACGACCGGACCACGTGCACTATTAATTAAAATCGTGTTCGGTTGAAGCGCTGCAAAAGCTTTTTCGTCAAACAGATGATACGTCGCATGTTCGCCTTTTTTGGTCAGCGGTACATGAATTGAAACTGCATTAGCTTGTTGCAACAAGGTTTGAAAGCTTACATTTTCAATTGAATCTAACTGTACAAAGGGGTCAAAGCCAATCACTTTCCAACCAAGCAACTGAGCCATATAGGCCAAGCGCTTACCAACATTGCCAAGACCCACAATACCTAGCGTAAATTTTTCTTGTTGTTCTAAAAGGCTAGCATCTAAATGCAGTAAAGCTGTAATGACATATTCAGCAACCGCCTGTGCATTACAACCTGCGGCATTGGCCCATGTAATGCCATGCTTTTCTAAAGCTTGAATATCTAAATGATCGGTCCCGATTGTGGCACTACCCACATATTTTAGGGCGGTATTTTGAATTAAACTTTCATTTACTGCGGTGACTGAACGGACCAATAAAGCTTCAGCATCTTGTACGTCTGTATGCGTTAAGGTGCGCCCTGCTTTATGTTGAATATCGCCAAACTCTGAAAAAAAGTAATCGGTAAACGCCAAATTTTCATCTGCGACGATTTTCATGGTCTGCAACCCATAGCTTATAAAAACGTTATTATCCTTTGAGTTGTGGCAAAGTACAATGTTAAGGGTATTAAATTAGTACAGGGTTTCAAGACTCAGTTCACTTACAAACCACCGCCAAAATAAAAGTAAGCCATCACGGCAAGTGTGAGCCAAATTAAAATAATAAGTACGGCAACCAAATAGTTTTTTGGCCGCTTTTCATGTTCATCTAGCCATTCTTTAGCTTGTTGTTCAGCATCAAAAATGACTTGCTGAGGCGTAAAACGAACTGCTAACCAAATGAGTATGGGTAAAATAACCGCATCATCAATAAAACCTAAAATAGGAATAAAGTCTGGAATTAAGTCGATTGGACTAAACGCATAAGCCACCGCTACCACAGCAATAATTTTGGGTAACCACGGCATTTGAGGATGCCTTGAGGCAAACCAAAGCATAATAATTTGTTTTTTTAGACGTTTTGCCCATTCTTTTATTGATTGTACCCAAGACATTTGGACAGACTCTGAACCTTTAGAATTTTATAATAATCTATAAAAACTAACCTTAGCTTAAAAGTGAAAGGAATATCGAATGAACCCAGCCCTAATTCCTTCACATTAAAAGATATATTTTATATTTCCGTATATAAAACAAATCCATCGCCCCTACAAAAGCTTGCCAAAGTCAGGCCCGATTGCTTGGCTAACTGAATGGCCATACTGGTAGGCGCTGAAATTGAAGCAAGCAAGCTAATATTGAGCTGAGCACATTTTCGTATCAGTTCATAACTTGCCCGACTGGTCATCACCACAAAACCCAAACTGGTGTCGTAATTTTCTTGCGCTAAATAACCGAGCAATTTGTCTAAGGCATTATGGCGGCCCACATCTTCAAATAAAGCCACGATTTGACCGTCAACTACCCATGCTGCGGCATGCGCCCCACCCGTTAAAGCAGTAATTTCTTGTTGAGTTTTTAAATGGGAAATAGCACTCGGAATTTGCTCAAGCCATATTTTTGATGCATGCGTTGCAATTTTTGGCACGTCTAACTGAAACTGCTCTAAGCTTTCAATTCCACATAAACCGCAGCCTGTACGGCCTACCATCATACGGCGATGTTCCTTTAGGGCGGCAAATGCTCTCGATGAAATGGTCATTTCCACCGTAATGCCTAGTTCATTTTGATGCACATCAAGGGTATATAGCTCTTTTAAGCTGGTTAAAATTCCTTCCGAGAGACTAAAACCTTTGGCAAATAAATCGACATCGGTCGGTGTCGCCATCATCACCGCATGCGAAATACCGTTATATACCAAGGCAATTGGGTACTCTTGCACAATATGATCTAAGACATTTTCAGATTCGGTTTTGTTAAACCGCTGTACTGGCAATGTTTCAACCCCATAAGCATGTGGTGTCAAAATTATTTCCTTTATTTCAAAATGGCGCTTGTTTAGAGCGCCATTTGCTTAAATTTCATTTTAAAAATCAGATTCACTTAAAGACTGCTGACTTTCTTATTGGCATCTTCAGGGTCAACAGCTGTTGCCAAGTTAAAATGCTCTGGTGCATTTCCGGGATGTAAAATCACAGGAACACTTTTAGAAGCCGGAATCTTGGCATATTTATCATGACTGCTTAAGGCCACCAAAGGATTGGTTTCCGGATAGTAAGCCGCTAAGCTGCCTCGTGGAATGTTGTACGGGACAATACGGAAACTATGCACAATGCGCTTCACACCATCCGAGAAAACACTTTCAATATCAACCCACTGATTTGCTTCAAAGCCCGCTTCATCAATATCGGCTTGATTCATAAACAACACACGGCGCTGACCAAAAACCCCACGGTAACGGTCATCCAGACCATATAAAGTGGTGTTGTATTGGTCGTGAGATCGGGTGGTCATTAAGGTATAAACCTTACTTTCGGTATATGCGGCAGCGTACTGATTTTCTTTATCAGCATAGACTTCTTCAAGTGGCGTAATCAGAAATTGCGCTTTACCACTCTTTGTATTCCAGATGTGCTGATTAGCTGGATGTTCTAAATGGAAACCGCCTGGTTTATAAACGCGCAAATTAAAGTCATGGAATTCATCAAATACATCGGCAATTGAGTCACGAATGCGGTCATAGCTTTCAATGTACCATTTCCATTTAATCTGACTCTCTGGCAGCACGGCCTCAGCCATTCTTGCCACAATATCGGGTTCAGACAAAATATTTTTAGAAATTGGAGTATTACGCCCTGCCGACAAGTGGACATTACTCATTGAGTCTTCAACTGTAATAGCTTGTGGGCCATGAAGCTGCTCATCAATTTCGGTACGGCCTAAACATGGCAAAATAAGCGCATCTTTACCACACACTAAGTGGCTACGATTTAACTTGGTTGCCACATGTACGGTTAAATTACATTTTCTAAGCGCTTCTTGTGTATAAGCGGTGTCAGGTGTTGCAACGGCAAAGTTTCCGCCCAAACCAATAAAGACTCTGATATCACCTTCGGCCATGGCTTTAATGGTTTCAACCACACCATATCCATTTTTTCTTGGTGATTTAATACCAAACACACGGTCAATATTGTCGAGAAGTTTCGGGCTTGGGAGTTCATTAATGCCCATAGTGCGGTCGCCTTGCACGTTACTGTGCCCGCGAACCGGACAAAGCCCTGCACCCGGTCTACCAATTTGACCACGCGCCAACAATAAATTTGCCAGCATATGTACGTTAGCAGTTCCGTGACGATGCTGGGTAATCCCCATACCCCAACAGAAAATTGAACGCTCTGACTCTAAAAAGAGTTTAGCCAGTTTTTCTAAATGTTCAGGTGACAGACCTGAGTGCTTATAAAGATCTGCCCACTCCGTTCTTTCGACCTCAGCAATCATTTCGTCGAAACCAACGGTATTGACTGCAATAAAGTTTCGGTCAAAAACGCTTGGTTTACCTGAGGCAAGGGCCTTTTTATCCCACTCATGTAAGTGCTTTAAAATACCCAACATCAGTGCATAGTCGCCGCCAATTTTAGGCTGGAAATAATAGCGACTAATTGGCGTACTGCCATTGGTCATCATTTCAAGCGGTGCTTGCGGGTCTTGGAAACGTTCGAGACCTCGCTCTTTAATTGGGTTAATCGCAATAATGTTACCGCCGCGTTTAGACACTTCACGCAAAGTACCTAACATACGTGGATGGTTGGTGCCCGGGTTGTGCCCAAAACTAAAAATGGCGTCGGCTAAATCAAAATCTTCTAGGGTGACTGTACCCTTTCCTAAACCAATCGAGTCGAGCAAACCCACACTTGTGGTTTCATGGCACATGTTTGAACAGTCTGGAAAGTTATTTGTACCAAAGCTTCGTACAAATAACTGATATAAAAATGCTGCTTCGTTACTGGCACGGCCAGAGGTATAAAATGCCGCTTGGTCTGGATGGTCTAGCGCATGTAAATGTTGAGCGATGAGCTTAAAGGCATCGTCCCATGAAATAGGCACATATTTATCGGTTGCAGCATCATAACGAACTGGGTCGGTTAAGCGGCCTAGGTCTTCTAGGAAAAAGTCACTTTGTTCTGATAGCCAACTAACGGTATGCCCTGCAAAATATTCGGGAGTGACGGTTTTACTGGTTGCTTCAAAAGCAACCGCCTTTGCACCATTTTCACAGAAGTTAAAGGCATGAGCATCTTTCTTTTCAGGCCATGCACAACCGGGACAGTCAAAACCTGTAGGCTGGTTAATGTTGAGTAAGGTAATTGAACCTTTACCTAAAATATCTTGTCGCTTTAAGTTACGAGCAACACTTAGCAGTGCGCCCCACCCGCCAGCAGGATGAGTATATGGCTCAATTCGCGCAAAACCGTTATTTTCCTGTATGTGCTTTTGTTCTTCTGAATTATCCACTTTTTCATCCTCTTATCTTTTTTACACTCAACAGGCTCAGTGAAATCACAATTTAATTATGGTTTTATCAAAGCTACCCGCTGTTTACCGATGAGTAGAGTCCACTTTTTATATTATTGCCACTATGCTAAAAGCCGGCTCAACCGTTCTTATAATATGTGCCATATTCTTTACAATTACAATAATTCAAGCCAACCACGTTATTTGCATAAAAATATAAAAAACAATGATTTAAATAGATATTAATTCTATCTTTTACAGATAAAAACATTATTGGGTTTCATTTTTAACCGACTGAAAGCTTTTTAAAATTGACACTTACACGACTTTATCTATGTTTTTTCCGCATTAAGCAGTATAAAACAATTAAAAACTTATCTGCATTAGAGCATTTATGAAGGTTGTGATCGCCCCTGATTCATTTAAAGATAGCTTATCGGCTTTAAAGGTAGCTCAAGCCATTGCCAAAGGATGGCAAGCGGTTTTTCCCGATGCAGAAACGATTTTGTGCCCCATGGCAGATGGCGGTGAAGGAACCATTGAAGCTGTGTTAGAAGTCTGCGATGGTCAATGGCGTGAAAAAACTGTGGTTGGACCATTAGGTCAGCCTGTTCAGGCCAAATGGGGTTGGTTAGAAAAACAAAAAATTGCCATGATTGAAATGGCTCAAGCGAGCGGCATACAGTTAGTTCCACCGTCTGAGCGTGATGCCTGCCACAGCACAACATTTGGCACAGGTCAGCTTATTTTGGATGCCTTAGACGCGGGTGCAAAAGATATTATTTTAACTGTGGGCGGTAGTGCGACCAATGATGGCGGCACAGGCTTACTTAGTGCTTTGGGTGCAGTTTTACTCGATGCTAACCAAAACGTTTTATCCGCGGGCGGCCTTGCCCTTAGCCACCTATCCAAAATTGATTTAACACATTTCGACTCACGTATTCAGCACACACGGTTTTTACTAGCTGCCGATGTGACCAATCCACTTTGTGGCCCAAACGGCGCATCACATATTTTTGGCCCACAAAAAGGTGCTTCCGCTGCTCAAGTCCAGTTACTCGATACAGCCCTTGCCCATTTTGCCGATGTCACGGCACAACTTTTAGATTTCGATAAACGAGATGAAGCGGGTTCTGGGGCTGCTGGTGGTTTGGGCTTTGCCGCCAAAAGTTATTTAAATGCAGACTTTAAAGCTGGAGTTAAAGTTGTGGCTGAACTGAATCAACTTGAGCATAAAATTTCTAACGCAGATTGGGTGATGACGGGTGAAGGTAAATTTGACCAACAAACCTTAAGCGGTAAAACCGTTTTTGGGGTAAGTCAAATTGCCAAAGCCCACAATGTTCCGGTCATTGTGATTGCTGGGACTTTAGGTGAAGACTACCAAGTACTTTATGAGCACGGCGTAAGCGCTGCTTTCTCACTAGCCAATGGTCCCATTACCCTAGAACACGCCTGCGAACATGCAGCAGAACTCATTTATGAGCGAACAGTCGATATAGCGAGATTAATTCAGTTTAGCCAAACCAGCTTAAAAGATAAAAAAACTTAATCGGGTAATTTTAAAAGATTCTCTCTACAACTTTCCAAGATTTCATCGCTAAGGTTTGATTGGTCTGGACATGCACGAGACAATGCAATTGCCCCTACTGACTGAGCAAGAATATTAATAGCTTGTTTTCTCAGCTCTTCTGTTTCTAAAGAAACTTGTTTTGCGCGTTCATTCATAATGAACTCAATAAGCTGCTCAATACCCTCTTCAAACTCGACTTTTACTTCGTCGGGCTGTCTAGCGGCATCACAAGATAGCGCTGTTAAGGTACAACCTTGATCTCGGTTGTCCCGATGTGTACGAGACACATACATTTGAATAAATTGAGTTAAGTTTAAACCTTCTATTCTTTTTAAAACCTGCTCAAGACCATATTTGGCAGTAATAGTAACAAGGTCTGTTTTCGAGCTGAAATGTTTATAAAACCCACCATGAGTAAAGCCTGCGCTAGACATTAATTCGGCAATGCCCACCCCGTCGTAGCCTTTACTACGGAACAGTTGAGTCGCCTTTTCAACAATTTTATCTCGGTTTTCTTTTACCTGAGTTTTACTGACTTTCATGTTGGTGCGCTCACTTTTATTCACCCTGCTCGTCATTATTATACATTGATTATGATTGACATCAAAACCTGCATATTTTAGATTATGATCATCATCTAAAAATTAAAGCGTGGAGACATCACATGTCAGCTCAATCAAAAGTACTTATTACAGGGGCTTCGTCAGGAATTGGTTCTGTTTATGCAGATCGATTTGCTCAACGTGGCTATCACTTAATCTTGGTGGCACGAGACACCAACCGTTTAGATAAAATTTCAAAAGATCTTCAAGAAAAATACGGCGTACAGGTGGAGTTCATTCAAGCCGATTTATCAAACGATCAAGACATTCGCAAAATTGAAGATGTACTCAAAAACGATGCTGATATTGAAATTTTGGTAAATAATGCTGGGATTGCACTGAACGGAAACTTTTTAACTCAAGATCGTAATGAGATTGAAAAACTTTTGACTTTAAATATGACTGCGGTGGTGCGGTTGTCTCATGCAATATCGCAATCCCTTATACGCAAAGGTAAAGGCGCCATTATTAATTTAGGCTCTGTACTTGGCTTAGCGCCTGAATTTGGTTCTACCATTTATGGCGCAAGTAAATCTTTCATCCAATTTTTTAGCCAAGGTTTACATTTAGAGCTAAAAGATCATGGTGTGCACGTTCAAGCGGTATTGCCTTCTGCCACCAAAACCGAAATTTGGGAACGTTCAGGTATAGATTTAAGCCAAGTTCCGCCATTAATGGATGTCAATGATTTGGTCGATGCAGCCCTGATTGGTTTTGATCGTAAAGAAACAATTACAATTCCTGTGCTGAAAGATGAAAATCAATGGAATAATTTTGAAAAATCGCGTATGACATTATTACCAAACTTCTCTTCGGCTGAAGTAGCCCAACGTTATAAAAACTAACGACTACGGCTACCCAACTCTCAAGTAGGAAAATCTTATGAATGTTATTGATGCTCTCCGCAAACGCCGTGCAGTTAAACGCTTCGACCCTGCTTTTCAACTCTCTGAAGATGACAAGAAGCAGTTATTGCAAGAAGTTTTAGCAAATGCACCAAGCGCTTTTAACTTGCAGCATTGGCGTCCGGTCATTGTTGAAGATGCAGAGTTAAGACAAAAAATTCGCACGATTGCTTGGGACCAACCACAAGTAACAGAGTCATCATTACTGATTGTGTTATGTGCCAAAGTAAATACATGGGAAGTTGACGCTAAACGTGTATGGGATGGAGCTTCTCCAGAAGTTCAAGATATTATGGTTGGTGCAATCGACCAGTATTACCGTGACCGCCCACAAACCCAACGTGACGAAGTGATGCGTAGTGCGGGCATCTTTGCTCAAACCCTTATGTTACTTGCTCAAGAGCATGGTTTAGATAGCTGTCCAATGGATGGTTTTGACTTTGATGCAATGGCAAAGCTTATTAACTTACCTGAAGACCATGTGGTGTGTTTAATGATTGCGGTTGGTAAATCAGCTTCAGAACCTTATCCACGTGTGGGCAAACTCCCTTACGACGAGGTTATTATTAAAAATACATTCTAAGTTGTAATTCAAATTTTAGGCTTTCATTCTATTTTTAGTTTTATGATAAATAGATGGAAGCCTTTAATTTGGCATACATTTAGGCGCTAAAAATCATAAATTGGCGAATGTAAATTAAGCGACCTTATTTCTATCATCTTCTATATATGACATCGTAATATTAATTAAGCAGTCCACTAACTCTTCAAAAGTAAAACCCATATTTTCAGACGTAAAAAAGTTCATTGTTAAAGCAATACTTGAATGAATTAAAATATAAACCATCATTTTTAAATTTTTGATTTTTAATACTTCAGGATGCATCATGGCATATTCAATGGCCAAGACATTGATCGCTTTTACGGCTTTTACATGACTTGCCTCAGTACTATATTTAGAAGAAACACTGAGCCAATAAAAATATTTATTATTATCTTTTGCCAAAAACTCGCCAATTTTTAAAAAAATTGTTCTGATTGCTTCAGGAATCTCTAAATCTAAAATTTCAGGAATCACGCCATAAATAACTTTTGAAATTTCCGCAATAAAGTGCTGCTGCATCTCAACAAAAAGTGCTTCTTTATTTTTAAAGTACTCATAAAAACTCCCCGATCCTACGCCTGCTATCTCACACACTTTAAGTACTGTTGTATGGTCCAAGCCGTTTTTCATAACAGATATAAATCCGGCACTGACTATAGAATCAAAGGTATTTATTGCTCTATTTTGTTTTGGTTTTCTTATAGTTACCATAATGATTTATCCTTCTAATAATCCGTCTTTTTTCTGTATAAATTCATTGATAAATTCTAGTATAAATCAAAATTTGATCAATTATTTTATAAAGATGAGTTTAAAAAAATGAATACAGCTCTAAAATCGGATCAAAAAATTTTTCGTCGTAATGTTGAACTGACTTACGATCATCATAAAAGTTACTCTTTTTATTATGAGGAAAATCCTGTTGTTACTTCCTTGTTCGTTGTACTTTCAGCGATGTTTCCCGCTGGTGAAATGTTTTTTATAGAAAGTATCAGAAATGTTCGAAATCAAATTAAGGATGAAAAACTTTTAGAAGATATAAAAGCCTTTATTGCTCAAGAAGCTTTCCATAGCCGCGAACATAAAACGCTAAACAATCACCTCACCCATTCGAACTATCCTGAAGTTGTCGAAATTGAGGCCCAAACCAAAGCGCGTTTGGATAAATTACGTCAACTTTCAGCAGTCGAACAAGTCGCCGCTACAGTCGTGATGGAACATTATACCGCCACACTTGCTCGCCTATTACTCACAGACTCGTTAATTAAAGCAAAAACCACGCAAGAGAGCAGAAATCTGTGGGAGTGGCATGCCCTCGAAGAGCTTGAGCATAAATCGGTCGCGTTTGATGTATTAAATGCGATAGGAGGAAATTCTAGCAAAAACAGAAAAGTAGCTTTAGCTAGAGTTGCAAAACTCATTACGCCTATTATTTTTAAATATTGGATAAAAATCTTAAAAAGAAAAGATATTAACTTCACTTTGAAACAGTTGAAGGATGGTATTTATTTAGGTTTTGGTGGAATCAATCGGGTCGGTATTTTGTCTAAAGCATTTGTAGATATGTTAGATGTTAGAGCAGAAAATTTTGACCCGTTAAACATGCAAACAGAACAATTAGAAGCCGAATTCCGAGAAAAACTATTTGGCCAAGCAGGCTTTCTTAGAGACTACCTCAGCTAGAAAAACCAATCTATAAAAGCCCTTATCAGCGGGCTTTTATAGAAATAACGATTTTAATTTTTATGTATTTTGATTGACCTTAACTTTCTATTTTGGATCGGCTCAGATCACTTAGACCAAGAAAATAATCTAGCAATCTCTCCCTTTCATCTACCCCACCAGAGCTTAAAAGCTGAATGATTGTGCCTTCCACCATATATAAAAATAGTTTGGCATCGGTAAAAGAGGCATCAGGTTTTAGTGTTCTAAGCTGACTATAAATTTCATTTTTTAGCCATGTTCTATAGCGCACCGCGGTTTGATAAGCGTTAGGATAACTATTTTTAATTTCAAAAATGGCTTTAAATAATAAGTAATACGGCCCTTCTAAATCGGTATGTAGAAAGTAAAGCTTTTTGAGTTTATCGATGGCAGGAGTGCTTAAGTCATATTCGACCATTGCGACTACTTGTTCTTGGAGCTTTTCTTTTTGCACCATCAGGCAAATTTCAATAAGCCTTTCTTTAGAGTGAAAATAATTATAAAAAGTCGCTTTTGTAATCTCTGATTCTCTCACTATTCTATCGACCCCAATCAGATGAAATCCACGGTGATGAAACAGATCAATTGCTTTATTTACAACGTATAAGGCACGTGTTGGGAGAACTAAATTTGGCATAGTTTTACCGTTATAAATTCTTGTTGTTTATAAATGAGATACTTTTTTGGGAGAAAAAAAGGCACAGCAAAGCCTATAAAGACTATGCTTGGCACATCTCAAGTTTTATTGTTGCTAAGTTTTTGGTTGTGACGATTTAAAGTCTGAAAGCGCTAATAGCCCTCAAACTGCTTTAAAGTTTATGTGGTGTCGTTATAGCTTTTGGCAAAGGTTGCCAAGAAATAATGGATGTGCAAAGTCAACTCCTTTTTATTGGGAGTTCTGCCAAAGCATTAAAATTATGGTGGCAGAACGAAAGAGGGTTGACAGACTGGTCAAACGAGGCCAGCACACCCAAAGGTGTCCCCCTCCCGTTCTGAACTGCACCCCATAAGTTAGACTTTTTAAACTTATGAGGTGTGCCCTATGCCAATTCCGAAGCATTCAAAAGAGTTAAAATTAAAAGTCATTCAAGCTTATTTAGATG